>NZ_CAXUPU020000010.1:0-181907 GCF_964252755.1 Caballeronia sp. LjRoot29
CGCGCGCTCGAATCGCTGTTTCCCTGTGCGATTTCGCTAATTGCATTTTGAACATTACGCACCTGGGCGCTGACGTCATCAATGATCCAGCGGAACATGAGACCGAGCTGACCAATCGTGCGTACCGTCATGCCAATCTCGTCAACACGGTCCAAGTGAAGAGCACTGTGCGCGTCCCCGGAGGCCACGCGCAGCGCCTGCTTCAGCGCCTGCTCAAGCGGCCGGGCGATATGGGCTTCCAGTGCCCACGACGCGAGAAGCAAGCCGATCGTGGTGACTACAGCGGTACTGCCGAGCGCGATACCGCTCATGCCCAATGCCCATTGACTGAGGACGATAGGCACCAACGCGTGAGTAGCGTCCAACGGATGCGCCAGCGCATCGGCATGGACTTTAACGTGTTGGTCCACTTCCCAATGCCCGTGCGAATAATCAACCCTTTATGAAAGCGTTGACCGCCGCCTTTACCCTCACGGAAGGCGCGGTAGAGCGTTTCCGCAGCATTGATTTCTTCGCGTGACGGTTTGGTACGAACCGACATATAGCCTACTGTTCGGCTGTTACGCACGAGCGGAGTGGCGTTAGCACGCACCCAATAGTGGTCGCCATTCTTGCGTCGGTTCTTGACCAATGCTGCCCACGGCTCACCACCCTTAAGCGTTGCCCACATGTCGGCAAAGGCCTCTTTGGGCATGTCGGGATGTCGAACGAGATTATGAGGCTGTCCTTCGATCTCATCGCGGCTAAACCCGCTCACCTCGATAAACGCGTCGTTGGCGTAGGTAATGTTGCCGTGAGTGTCGGTCGTCGACATCAGGGTCGCGTTGGCCGGAAAATTAAACTCGCGCTGAGTGACTGGGAGATTGCTTCGCATGGAGATCAGTTGCGTAACGTTTATATGGAACCGCAAACGGGACACTAAGCCTGAGCTAAGGGAACAGAGTCGCGATTTGGCTCGATACTTTTGTTTACGGCAAAGCTTCTCGAATCAGGAGGGGACTGAGGTTTTTTTCAGTATTATTATTCAAATACTGTCATCCCTTGATTTAGATCAACGTCTAGGTGCTGTTTCTCTGAAGCTGCCGCATAGGGCAGGACTAGGGTAGGTTTTATCTACAGGCCGCCGTCACTCGAAAGCCTATCTGCATCAATTGAGTTTTTCCATCAACCCACACTCGTCAAAATCGGTTAGTTCAAAAGTGTGCCCGATATCTGTTAGGGCGACCATTTCCACTCGAGCAGGGTGAGAACGATGCGCCAGCAGACGCTTTGCGGGCAAACCTTGGCGGGACGGCGAGCCGCGCTGCGACGTGCGCTGCCAAGCGCTGCAGCAGGCACCGATGCGTAGCCAACAGGCGAACTGTTTCGGATTAGCTCACGGCTGATAGCTGCCGGCGAGGCGCCCGAGTATGCGGGCCATGGCCCGCATACTCAAACCCTGCAGATGCAAGCTTGCAATGCTCAGGTGTTCTTCAGGTTGCAGTTGCTGGTACGAAGTTTTTTTGGAGATTGCGACACCTTATACGAGACAGGTGTCGCACTTCACATTTGATAACGCCCTTGAATGGCTATCTTATTTGCACAAAAATCCGTCAAAGTATATAACTCCGTGGGTAACTAAACTAACCCTCCAACGGATAATAGGGAGTACAAATGGACTATGCCATGAGCGTGAAGAAAATCATGAGCACCAGAGTTGTCACTGTTGAGCTGGGTGACAAGCTATCCGCGGTTAAGGAAATTTTCGAGAATTGCAAATTCCACCACGTACTCGCAGTCGAGGACGGTGAGCTTTTAGGCATCGTGTCGGACGGGGATTTGTTCAAGGCGCTGAGTCCGAACATTGGAACTTTTACGGAAACCTACAAGGATGCCGCGACTCTAGACAAAAGAGTGCATCAAATCATGGAGCATCATCCTATTGTACTGGGCGAAAATGCCACGATCGGTGACGCGATTGATTTATTCAATACACACAATATTTCTTGTATTCCTGTTGTGAACAGTCAAAATTGGCCCGTTGGAATCATCTCTTGGAGAGACATCCTAAAAAATATTCGGCCGGCAATGTTGCCCGTTTGATTGGCTGCCTTTCCGTCTGACGATCTCCTTGACAAGCGCCGTCGTGGTCATCAGATGGAGCGCAGATATCGTCGCGGTAAGAACAGCAAGCAGTGCTACTGTCGATCGAGAATTGATCTGAATGTGAAAGTTTGGCATCAACAACCGAGTCAGAAGTCCGCCTTTCTGATAAGCCAAGCTTACGTTTTCCGTATTTGAAAGTCAGCAGGTTGGATGTTCGGTTGCACTTCAGTGTGGACGGCTTTTTTGCACTATCGATCGTCGACGAATCAGTCACCAATGTCGAGCGGCCGAACGTGGCCGAACGCGGGCGACCGGCATTGCGAACTGCATGGCGTCGAATAGGCAAGTCTGCAGCCCCAATATGACCACAGCGCCCCCCTTGCCTGTTGCGAAAACGCGAAGCCGATCGAGCTGCTCACGATAGCGGCACGGTCGCGCGGCTATTCTTAAACTCGATTGCGACCTGCAATAGAAGCCAAAATCAGATCCACTTAAAGCCTAATTGCCTAAGCAGCGTAGCGCGTCGTCGAAGCGCAATCGCGTTCTGGGAGATGCCTTCTTGGGCAACTGGAATACTTTGATACCAGAAATCGTCACGCTTGCAGCTGTGTGCCGACAAAACTCGACAGCAACCTGTTCTCCAACATGATGCTGAAGTAGATTCGGATCGACGGGACCACAAAGGCCGCCTTTTCGGCAACGCGACAAAACGGTTAAAGTCGCATCGCCGTCAAAAACAAAATACCCAAGATCGGATGTTGCAGTTGACGATATCCGGTCGGGCACTGATCATCGCGATTTGTCCCTTCACCAGGCTCGATGCTGGACTTTTCGATGACAGATATCAAGTTGCGTGGTCAGCGCACTACCTTTCGCACGAGCCTGCCCCACCGGCTTGTCGGGAGATCCCGTCGATAAGACGGGTTTGGCTGACGGGCGAATTCGCTGCTTGAATACCCTCGCGTTCTGGCCGTCTGGAGCCGGCGCCTTCTGGGGGCAAGCCATGTCCAACAAACAAAACGAACCGCTCGTCATCCTGCGTCGGTGGCAGGTCGAGGCGAATACGGGGTTGTCACGCTCAACCATCTACCGGCGCATGCGCGTCGGCACGTTTCCACTGCCGGTACAATTGGGTGTCCGCATGGTCGGATGGCGTGCCGCCGACATTGAGCGGTTCCTCGCGAATCCCACCCGCTACCGGGCTTCGGTGCCGCAATGTCCGGACCATGCGGAGCCGACGTTATGAGTTGCGACCCTGGTGCTGTGCCCCTTGCCCGTCGCCTCGATAACTGGGGAAACACGTCGCGCGGTGCCTATGATCCGGTCGATGCGGCGCGGGTGACAAAAGCCTGGCAGACGTTGCATCCGAGGCATCGGGAGATGCTGAGAATGGTCTATCTCTGGCATGCCCGTCGCGAGGTTGTCTGCCGGCGACTGCGTATACCCCGACGACCAGCGCAACGCTTCGAACTGGAACTCGTGGCAGCGCGCCTGGAATTGGCGCAGGCTCTTGCCAATAGTCCGAGACTCGGCAACGTTGGTCTACCTCCAGCCGGCGAAAGGTGAGGCGTGCGAGCTCTCCTTGTGAACGAAGCTGGCTCGGTTCGCCAGCCGGCGTTTCGTTGGTTGGTGTCGTCGGCCTATGGCAACGTGCGTGTGAACGCCCATGTACGTGAAAATTATTTTGGGAACGCCTAGGAATGCCTGGGAACACGTGGGTAAATGGAAAGAGCGCGAGGCGTCTGAAGGCTCTTGCATTGCACCGCGCGCTTGCCTACAGTGAAACCAACAATCTGATCCGGTCAACGTGCGAAGCACGACCGAGTACGCGTTAGCGGCCCCGAAGTACCGACGTCACTGCGACGACGTGATGCGCCGCAAGACATCCCAAAGCCTGCATCCGCAGGCTTTTCTGTTTTCTGGCCCGATGCAACGTTCCTGCGTTGAGCCCGCGGTCAGCCTCCTCGGCGCCGCGGGTTCTTTTTTCATCGCCCGTGACTGTCTGGTGTTTTCGGTCGGCCTGACGATGGGAATGACGGACCATGAAGACACTTCTGATTGCAGCGGAAAAGGGCGGCACCGGCAGGAGCGCACTGCTGTGCCAGTTCGCGCATTATCTGCGCCGGGTGCGCGGAGCCAGGGTACTGGTGCTCGATCTGGCGCAGCCCGCCTGCAGCACGGCGTCGCTCACACGCACCGCCCAGGCGGTGATACCTTGCGGCGAGCGCGGGCCCGTGAAGCCGCACACGCAGACATGCAGAGCGCGCGCACCTCGCATCCAGGTACTGCCGGCGCACGCAGTCCACGGGCTCCCGTCGGAGGCAGGCGAGAGCGGCGCACGCTACTACGCGAACATGCGACACCTGCTGCGCGTGGTGGCGCCTTTCGTGGACGTCTGCCTAATCGACTGTCCGCCACTGCCCGACCCGCGCGCCGTGTGTGCCGAGGCCAACGCGGATGCGATGCTGAGTCCGATCGTGCTGTCAAGGGAAGCATTTGACAGTACACACGATCTGATCAACGGTCCGCACGGCGTGCGCAATGTTCGAGCCAGGCTCAACCCTGCGCTGCGTTTCTTCGGACTGTTGCCCAACATGGTGGAAGATACGCCGCTTCAGCGGGCACAGGCGCGGGCGCTTCAGGCGCAAATGGGTGAGTGGTTGATACCAGATCCGCGCGATCCCAACGGTTTTCTTCGGATGCCGCGCCTGGATGCGATTGCACAGGCACAGGCCGCAGGGGTGTCGGTATTCGATATCGCTTCGAGCGACGTGCCAGCACGCCCCGCGTGGCGCGCGGTGCGCCACTGCTTTGATGAGATTGCGCTTCGGCTGGACAGCGTCGCCGCGTGCGGGCTGGGCACCTGCACGGAGGGTGACTCCGCTGCTAAGCCTGGTCCAACGGAGATGGCCCATGTGTAACGTGTCGATCCGTTCATGGGCGTCACGCCTCATGCGCTGCCTATCGCTGGGACTTGCCTGCTTCATCGGCACCTCGGTGATCGCATCCAGGCTCGCCCATGCCGACGACTGGGGCTGCCAGGTGATCCTCTGCCTCGCCAATCCGGGTGGCCCGGAACAGTACGCCGAATGCGTGCCGCCGATCGAGAAACTCTGGCGAGCGTTGCGACATGGCGATGCGTTCCCGACGTGCGATTTCGGCGCAGGTGGCTCGCGGAGGACATCCGCGTCGGACACCTTCGCCAGTGCTTCGTATTGCCGTGGGGATCTTCTTTACTGGGGTGGGCCGGAGCAGAGCGAGCTGCTCTGTGGTGCGCGCGGCGCCATCAACATCGAGATCGACGGCGAGCTCTACACACGGGTCTGGTGGGACGCGGCTGGCGAGGACCGGACGATCACGGAATTCTACGGTGGCGGAAGTACCGAGGCACCCTACGACCCGACGCAGTCGGCCCGCCTGTTGATGGAGCGCATGCAACGCGAAGAGGGTGGTGAGCACGATGAGGCAGGAGGCCGCTGATGATGGCGTTCGACTTCATGACGCTCGCGCAGCAATGTGCCCCTCAGGTTTCGCCGGCAACAATGGCGGCGATCGTGCGCACCGAGTCCTCGTTTAACCCCTACGCCATCGGCGTTGTGCACGCCCTGCTGCTGCGCCAGCCAGCCAGCCTCGAGGAAGCCACGGCTACAGTGCGGGCACTCGAGGCGAGCGGGTGGGACTACAGCGTGGGCCTGGCACAGGTCAGTCGGGCGAACTGGTCGCGCTATGGCATGAGCGTGCAGAACGCATTTGATCCTTGCCTCAACCTGGCCGCTGGAGCCGCCATTCTGCATGACTGTTACGCACAGGCGCGCAAGTCGCGCTCCGACGTCCAGGGCGCACTGCGAGCAAGCCTGTCCTGTTACGCGAGCGGCGATTTCACGACGGGATACAGGACAGGATATGTGCAGCGCGTGGTCCAGAACGTGGCTGATAGCGTGTCCGCGCATCTGGTCCCCAGCGTACCGGCGATCGACCCGGCGGTGAGCCCGATCCCGGTGACCCGGGCGATTCCCGTCGTGCCGCTGGGTCGCGGTGGTTTTGCGCAGCGGGTGCCGCGCCCGCTCCCGGCGCAACCGGCTTCTGCTGATGCTCCGGGGCCACAGTTACCCCAGGGCAACTCACCGGGGAAACCGCTGGGCGAGTCCTCGGACATCAGCGCGGTGGTGTTCTGAAGCCTAGGTGAAGGCAAGGACCTGCTTATCGGCGTACAAGGAGATTGTCATGAATGTAGTTATCCTAATTGAGAACAAGTCCAGCAAACGGATCTGCAGGATCCGGGATTTCGCCCGCTGGTTGGGAAAGCTTCTCGCCAGCGCCGTCCTGGCAGCGGCGCTGGCCTCACCGGCCTACGCACAGCTCTCCCAGGTCAACACGCTGTTGACGACGATCCAGACGACGCTGCTCGGGGTAGGTGGCGTGGTGTGCTCGATATCGATCATCTGGGCCGGTTTCAAGATGATGTTCCAGCACGCCCGGTTCGGTGACATCGCGAATGTCTTCATCGGGGGTCTCTTCGTCGGCTGTGCAACGGTGATCGCCGCGATGCTGATCCCGGCTTCTTGATCCCCGAGAAACGGAGCAGAACCATGAATGCGCTCAAGGATCCCTTATTCAAGGGCTGCACACGCCCCGCGATGCTCTGGGGCGTGCCGCTCGTGTGCGCGCTGATGGTCGGAGGCGGCATATTGATCCCGGCCATCTGGGCGCTCTTGGCAAGTCCTCCGGTCGGCGTGGGCATTCTCCAGCTGATGATCCCGATATTCGTCGCGATGCGCGTGATCACACGCAACGACGACCAGCGGCTCGCGCAACTGGCCTTGCGTCTGCGCATCGGCCTGCGGCAGCGCAACCGTCGGTTCTGGGGTGCGCATGCCTATATGCCGGTGCGCCTGAAGAGGAGGGCATGAGATGAATGCCGATCCGAAGCTCTCGGCCGTGGCGAACCGGGAAGTGGTGCTCGCTAACTTCATTCCGTATTCGACGCATGTGACCGATCAGGTCATCCGCACTCGTGAGGGCGACTACCTGCGTGTCTGGAAGATCGCTGGCATCGCGTTCGAGGCGGCTGATCCGGCCGACATCCTCGCGCGCCATGAGGGATTCAACCAGTTGGTGCGGGGGCTGGCGGGCGGCCACGTTGGCCTTTGGGCACACCGACTGCGCCGGCGCGTCACGGATCGCTTCGCGACACCGTATGCCAACCGGTTCTGCCAGGAACTGGCAACGCGTTATTACGAGAGCTTTAGCGGGTACCGGATGATGGCCAACGAGCTTTACCTGAGCGTTGTCTACCGGCCGAAGCGGACACGACTCGGACGGCTGTTCAGTCAAGCCGACCGGCGCACGCTGGACGACATCCGGCGTGACCAGCACGAGGCACTCAAGGTGATGGCGGACATCGCCGCACAGGTTGAATCGGGCCTCAAACCGTACGGCCCAGTGGCGCTCGGGGTCAATACGAAGCAGATGCAGTACACCGGGCGAGGCCGCCGTTTTTCCGCGGCGCTGGAATTTCTCGGCTATCTGGTCAATGCCGTGTGGGAGCCCGTGCCCGTGCCTTCCGGCATGATCCGCGAGGCGTTGCCAACTTCGAGGCTCTTCTTCCGTACCGAGAAAGTCGAAATTCGCATGCCATCGGCGACCCGTTACGCCGCATTGCTAGACCTGAAGGATTATCCACAGCAAACCGAGCCTGGCATGCTCAACGGGATGCTGTATGGAGATTTCGAGTATATCGAGACGCAGAGTTTCACCATCCTCGAGCGGCCCGCCGCAAAGGAGGCGCTGCAGCGCCAGCGCAATCAGCTCATGGCGGCCGAGGATGTGGCGGTGTCGCAGGTTGTTGCGATGGACCGAGCGCTCGACGAGCTGATCAATGGCGAGTTCGTGCTGGGCGAATATCACTATTCGCTCGCGGTGCTGGGCGAGACGCCGCATGACGTTGCAAAGCACGTGGCGAAGGCACGCACGCAGCTGGCCGACGCGGGCTTTCAGGCTGCGCTGGTCGACCTGGTGGCGGACGCCGCGTGGTTCGCGCAACTGCCGGGTAACTGGCGCTACCGCCCACGTGAGGCGAAGCTGACCTCTCGCAACTTCTGCGGGCTGGCGAGCCTGCACAACTTCGCAACGGGCAAGCGCGACGGCAATCCGTGGGGCGAGGCGATCACGATCGTCAAGACGCCAAGCGGCCAGCCGCTCTATCTCAATTTTCATGCGACACCCGAGAAGAAGGACTCGACCGACGAGAAGGCACTTGCCAATGTCCAGATCATCGGGCAGGCGGGCTCAGGCAAGACGGTGCTGGAACTGATGCTGCTCGCGATGGCGATGAAGTTCGGCATTACCGCGGTGCTCTACGACAAGGACCGGGGTACCGAGATCGCGATCCGCGCGATGGGTGGCATCTATACCGTGTTCCGTCGGGGGGAGCCAACAGGGCTCAATCCCTTCCAGCTTGAGCCGGACGAATTCGTGATCGACTTCTGGGAGAGGCTTGTTCGCAAGCTGGTGGATCACGGAGTGCTGCTGCTGGCGAAGGACGAGATGGATATTTCGCGGGCCGTGCGTGAGGTGGCCCGCATGGAGAAGCGGCTGCGACGCCTGTCGGTGGTGCGCCAGCTGCTGCCCAACGTCGGGGAGAACAGCCTGCATGCGCGGCTCGCGAAATGGTGCGCGGGGGGGCGGCTGGGGTGGCTGCTCGATAACCCTTTGGACCGACTCGATTTTACCCGTGCGCGTCTTTTCGGCTTTGACGACACTGAGCTGCTCGACGATCCCGAAGTATCAACGCCCCTCACGATGTATCTGCTGCATCTAACGCAAAGCCTCATCGACGGCCGGCGCTTCGTCTATGTAATGACGGAATTCTGGAAGCGGCTCGGCGATCCGGTTTTCACGGACTTCGCGAACAACAAACAGAAGACGATCCGCAAGCAAAACGGACTCGGTATTTTTGATACGCAGTCACCTGCAGATGTGCTGCGCAGCGACATTGCGCGCGCGCTCATCGAGCAGACCGCGACGTTTTTCTTCCTGCCGAACCCGCGCGCCGATTATGACGATTATGTGCGCGGCTTCAAGCTGACCGAGGCCGAGTTCAACATCGTACGCACCCTTGGCGAAAACAGCCGGCTCTTTCTTTTCAAGCAGGCTCACCGCTCGGCGATCGGCCGCTTAGATCTTGCTGGTCTTGGAGACGTGCTCGATGTGCTGTCGGGCACGACCGATAACGTCGCGCTGCTCGACACCATCCGCGCCGGGGTGGGTGACGTCCCGGATGACTGGTTGCCGCTCTTTCACGAGCAGCTTGCGAAGCGTCGGGCCGCAGACGCGCAGATGTCCCACGCGCTGTCTTTGCGCACAGGGGACTTGAAATGAGCGGGCTCTTTAGCGCAGTCGGCGGCACGCTGGAGAACGGCATGGGCACGTATGTGACCAATGTTTCGTCGGCGCTCTCCAGTGCGCTCGTGCCGGTGGTCACCACGGCAGTCACGATCTGGGTTCTCGCATATGGTCTTGCGGTGGTGCGGGGTGAAGCGCACGAGTCGGTGCCTGCGTTTGCGTGGCGTGGCCTGAAACTCGCAACCATCCTCGCCTTCGCGCTCGGCTCGGGCATCTACCAGGCGCAGGTGGTCACCACCGTCAATGATGTCACCGCGGGGCTCGCACAGACGATCCAGAGCGCGGCCGCGAACACCGCAGCGGGCAACCCCGGATGCGGCTCGGTCAGCGGCAGCAGCGTGACGGGCTCGAGTGCGGCGGCCATCTATCAGACGCTCGACTGCTACGACCAGCAGATCGACCTTGTGATGGACGCCTACTTCGACCAGGCGATGCACGAAGGCTTCAGTGCAAGTGGCATCGTCGCGGGCGTTGGTGACTTCCTGTGTGGGCTTGTGGCGGCCCTCGGCGGTTCCATCTTCCTGATGGTGCTCGCATTCGAAGTCGTCATGGCGAGGATGCTGCTCGCTCTCGTGCTGGGGCTCGGGCCGGCGTTCATCGCCTGCGGCGCGTTCGGTCCGACTGCACGCTTTTTCGAGGCATGGACGGCGAAAGTCGCCAACTATGCCTTGCTGCAGGTACTGATCGCCGCCTTTCTGGGCATGGCACTAACCGCCTTCTCGAGCGATCTCGCGACATTTCACGTGACCACATCGGCACCTGACGCAAACGCGGCCAGCCTGGTTGCGAACGCACAGCAGCGCCTGACCGGTGTGGCCACGCTTGCCTCGGCACTGGGACTTTTCGTGACCGGCGCGTTCCTCGCCATGGTGGGCTGGCAACTGCCTGCGGTCGCCTCGGGCCTCGCTGGCGGCGCAACGCTGTCGGGTTTCGGGGCATTCGTCGCCGGTCTTGCCTCGCGCCAGGTGGTCGGTGGCTTCATGTCTGCGCTGCGCTGGGGACATGTCGAGCGGCGCCCGGGCGGTGCGATCGACAACCGTGGCCGCTCCGATGTTGGTTCCGGTGTTGGTCCCGGTGGAGGTCCCGGGGGAAGCACAGATGGTACCCCGGGCGGCAGCGGTGAAGTGCCGGCGTATCAACGTGTGGCCCGTGAACATCTGGGTGGCGAGGGTGACTGAAGCGAGGGCAAACATCATGAGCAAACCATACGCACTGGTGCGCGTTGCCGCAGCGGCGGTCTTGGCTGCTGACTTCGCGGGGCCGGTTCATGCGCAGGGGATTCCGGTTTTCGATGCGCAGAACGTCGCGCAGGCCATCTCGACGGTCGCGCAACTCGAACAGCAAGTCCAGCAGGAAATCCAGCTCTACCAGTCGATGAACGGGTCCCGCGGATTCGGCGCATTGCTCAGCGATCCGGTGCTGGCGAATTCCCTGCCATCGAACTGGACGGGCGTCTATACGTCGATCCAGAAGGGCGGCTACGCGGGACTCACGGGCAACGCGCAGGCGCTGCGCTCGGCAGGCGAGATTTACAACTGCGAGGACCGGAGCGGGATTGACCAGCAGGTCTGTCAGCGGGCACTAAACAAGCCCTTCCAGGACAAGGCGTTCGGCATGCAGGCGTATCAGACCGAGCTTCAGGAGTTGAGTCAGATCCAGAGTCTGATGCAGCAGATTGATGTCACGCAGGATCCGAAAGGCGTCGCCGAGCTGCAGGCCCGCATCCAGTCAGAGAGTACCGCGGTGGGTAACGAGATGACGAAGCTGCAGCTCTTCAGGATGCTCTCGGATACCGAGGATCGGCTCATCGCCGAGCAGCAGGGTGAGCTTGTGATGAGCCGGGCTGGCAATACGGCACGGTTGCAGGACCAGATGGTACCGGCCACGTTCGGCAACTGAAGGAGCGCAGCATGAAGAACCTGATGATGACCATACCGGGTGTCTTTTTAGTCATCCTTATCGAATCGTGCAGCGCAAATCCACCGAAACCAGTGTTGCCCGATGGCTCGCATCGCGTGCCGGTGAATCGTGTACCACCGGTGCCACCCGCGCCACCCGTGACATCGACGGACGGGGCCAGCTCATGAAAGCCAGCCATGACTACCGGCGCGTGCTGGACATCGAGGCTTCGCTCACGGATATGCAGGTACGCTCCGAGCGGCGGGCATGGCACGTGGCCTACGCGGCAGCGGGCGTGGCTGCACTCAGCGCAGTGGCACTCGCGGTGATGGTCCCGTTCTACCGGGTGGTGCCGCTACCCATCGAGGTTGATCGTCTGACAGGCGAGTCACAGGTGATCGATGTGCTCGATGCGAAGCACGTGCATACAAGCGAGATCCAGGACAAGCACTGGGTTGACGTCTATGTGCGCTCGCGCGAGCGCTATGACTGGGGCCTGCTGCAGATGGACTACGACCGGGTGCTCGACATGAGCGCGGATACGATCGCACGGGATTACCGCCAGTTCTACAGCGGTCCGGATGCACTTGACCGGCAACTTGGCGCCGGCACCGAGCGCCGCGTCCGGATCCTGTCGACCACACTGCCACCCGATGAGCCGGGTCGCGCGGTGGTGCATATCGAGCGCACCACTCGCAAACATGGCGAGGACAACGCCGAACCGCCCCAGCGGTTCGTGGTGACGCTCGCCTACACGTACCGGCCGCCGGTGTTCAAGCGGGAGAGCACGGCGCTCGAAAACCCGTTTGGCTTCACGGTGACGGCCTACAGCCGCGATCCCGAATACACACCACCCACACCACCGGCCTCGTTATCTGCAGCGGGAGGTGCCCGATGAATCCGCGCTTTCTGATTATGGCGCTGTTCGCCTCGCTGGCGACCCAGGTCGCACACGCCTACGACGTGCCCGGCTGGTCACGCGATTCGCGTGTGCGCCAGGTGCTGTACCGCGCGGATGAGGTGGTGCGCATCGACGCACAGCGCGGCTTTGCCACCCATATTGCGCTCGATGCGCATGAACGTCTTCTGGTTGTCGCCCCAGGAGACCGCGACGGCTGGCAGGTCGTGGCGAACCGGGGCGAGCACGACGTGTGGCTCAAGCCCCAGCTTGCCGCGCACGACACGAACCTGGAAATCCGTACCGACCTGCGCAGCTACAGCTTCGATCTCGTGGTGCTGCCCCTGAAGGCGAAGTTCGCTAATCACGAGGAGGTGTATCGCGTCACGTTCAGCTATCCGGATGAGGGACAGGAAAAAGCTCGCGCCGATGCGGATCGGGCACTCGTGCAGCAGCGCCTTGCACAGCCGCCGATTGCGCGCAATGCCCGCTACTCGATGCAGGTCATGCCGCACTCGGACGACATTGCGCCGGTTGCCGCATGGGACGACGGTCGATTCACGTACCTGCGCATCCCCAACAACCGCCGCGTTCCTGCGATCTTCCGGATCGCGCAGGACGGTAGCGAGAGCGTGGTGGATCGGCACATGGAGAGTGACGTTGTCGTCATCCACGAAGTTGCACGGCGCTTCGTGCTGCGGCTCGCCGATGAAGCGGTGGGTATCTGGAACGACGCGTACGACATGGACGGTGTGCCACCGAAAGATGGCACGACGGTGACTGGCGTGAAGCGTGTTCTGCGAAGTGACGGCCATGAGTGACCATACCCCGCACAACCCGATGGAGCCGGACGGTCCCGCTGAGCGCAGCCGCAATCCCGATAATGCGGGCAACCTGGAGAATGCGGCTATTGCCGAAGGTCCAGACGGGGCATCGCCCGAGCGCGACATGCCGGAGCTGGGGCAATACGGTAGCGGTCGTCCACGCGCGTGGTGGCTGACGCCACTCGCTATCGTAGCGGTGGTGCTCGCCGGTGCGGTCTGGACTGTGCACGGCTTTCTGGCACGGCACGACGCGGCGGCCCAAGCCCGACGCGATGCCGCGCTTGACCAGCCGGTGCAGGGGAGGATCTTCGGCGACCCGCAGGCATCGGCTGCTGGCATGCCGGCATCGGCTGCGCACCCTGCAAGCGCGCCTGAGGCCAAGGGCGTGCCCGCGTCCGCGGCGCTCACGCGTTCGCCGGCGAATTCAGCGCGCGTGCCGACTGTGCGCAGCTACTACGACGCGCCGTTAATGACGACCGGTGGCTCCAGCAGTGCGGGGACACTGGAGAGCGCACCGACCGCCGCACCGCAGAGCGGTGCCGGTACGCCTGCGCCCGCGTCCTTGTCGGGCATGGTGAGTACACCCACTGCTGAGCGTGGGCAGGCCGGCAGTCCGCTTGGCCAGGCGCTGACGCCCACTTTGACACCCCGGGTCACAGCGGGACTTCTCGGCGATCGCAGCCTAATTCTGGCCCAGGGCGCGAAGATCGACTGTGTGGGGGACACCGCCTTCGATTCGACGCAAGCCGGCATCTCCACTTGCACGGTCACCCGCAACGTGTATTCGGATAACGGGCGCGTGGTGCTCGTCGAGCGTGGCTCGCAGATCAACAGCGAATACCGCTCCAATTTGGCACCGGGGCAGACACGCGTATTCGTGCTCTCAGCCAGAATCAGGACGCCCCATGGCGTGACGATCGAGATTGACTCACCAGCTGCTGACGCGCTGGGGCGCATGGGTGTTGGTGGTTACGTGAACAACCATTGGGGCGAGCGCATTGGCGCGGCGATGCTGCTCGGCATGACCCAGGATGCAATCGGTTACCTCGCGACGCGTGGCGGGAACGGCAATGGATCCGTCGTCTTCGAGAACACGCAGCAGCAGGGCAACGACATGGCCACACGCGTACTCGACAGCACGATCAACATTCCGCCGACACTCACGCAGGACCAGGGCGCGGAATTCACGATCATCGTCGCACGGGATCTGGATTTCAGCACGGTCTATGCATTGCAGCCGGAGGCGCTTCGATGAACACAGGCGCATCCACACCAGAGCGGCTTGACGAAGGGCTTCTCGCGCGCCTGCCGGACGATGCGTCGGTGCGTGAGCTGATGCGCCCGTTTGCGCCGCTGCTCGATGACACGGATGTGACCGAGCTGGTGGTCAACCGGCCTGAGCGCGTGTTGACCGAAACACACCTCGGTTGGCGGGCGCACGACTGCCCCGATCTCGACTTCGAACGGCTGATGTCGTTTGCGGTGGCCATTGCGACGCTTACCAGCCAGGCAGTGTCGGCCGAGCACCCGGTGCTTTCAGCGCTCCTGCCGGGCGGTGCGCGCATCCAGGTCGTGGTGCCCCCAGTGGTGCCGTCGCGCACGGTGTCACTCACGATCCGCCGGCCCTCGTCCAAAGAGAAGACGCTCGGCCGCTATCGGGCAGAGGGCCTGTTTGACGACACGTCGTGGCTTCGTCCGGTAGGGCTCGATGACGACGCGCTCGGATTGCTGTGCCTAGCGGACCGGCAACTTGTAAGCCGCCTCGACGAGCGTGACTTTGCGGCCTTCTTCGCACGGGCGGTCACAGAACGTCTGAACATCGTGATCGTCGGCAGTACCGGATCGGGCAAGACCAGCTTCATGAAGACACTGTGCCAGCACATCCCCGTGGGCGAACGCATCGTGACCATCGAGGATGTCCGGGAGCTGTTCCTCCGACATATCGAGAACTGCGTGCATCTTGTCTACAGCAAGGGTGGCCACGGCCAGGCCCAGGTGACGCCCGCGGACCTGATCGCCAGCGCGATGCGCATGCGCCCTGACCGCGTGCTGCTGGCCGAATTGCGCGGGGCTGAAGCGTACGACTTCCTCAAGCTGCTGACGACCGGGCATTCCGGCTCGATTACGAGCTACCACGCCTCCAGCGCAGCGGTTGCCATCGAGCGGTTTGCGCTGATGGCGAAGGAACATCCCGAAGCGCGCGCCTATGACGATGCTGCGCTCAAGCGTCTGCTGTTTCTCACGATCGATGTGGTGGCGCACATGCAGGCGCAACCAGTATTCGACGATACCGGCACGCAGGCCGCCAAACGCTGGGAGATGACCGAAATCTGGTTTGATCCGCTGCGCCGATACCGGGCCGCGCTCGGGTAACTGGAAATTGGAAGGAGAAATTCCGATGAAAGCACCAATTCCGAATCCCGCAGGACAGTGCGTCGTGCAGCCTAGCGCACAGGGCCGGACCACGTCTGCTACTACAGCGATGATGATGCCGGCCGATCAGTCTGACAGTCAGTCACCAGATCGGCATGAACTCTGGCATCACGTCCGAGGCGGCGCGATCACGCTGATGGTCGTGGCCGCTTTCGTCGCCGGTCTCGTGGCGGCCATGTGGTTTGCCTCGTTTTTCCTGTACGCGAGCCTGCGAATCAATCCGTTCCATGCGGGGACGTGGGGTTGGTTCGACGCAGCGCGGGCTTGGTACGCGGGTGGCCTGCCGAAGGAAGGCCGCCGGATCGCCGGTTCGGCCCTGTTCGGGCTGCTGCTGGCCTATGGTGCGCCGGGTGCCGCTGCGTATGCCCTGTTGTGGGGTGCCTCCGGCCGACGGCAACTGTATGGCAGTGCGCGCTTTGCGAGCGAAGCGGAAATCCGCGCGGCGGGGCTGCTGTGAACACGCCCACGATTCGCAACGCCGGTCCCGCGCTCGTTGTCGGCGTGTGGCGAGGACGTTATCTGCGCTTTGCCGGACAGCAGTTCGTGCTGCTTGCGGCACCAGCGCGCTCGGGCAAGGGCGTGGGCATCGTGATCCCGAACCTGCTCAGCTACCCTGACTCGGTAGTCGTGCTCGATATCAAGCAGGAGAACTATAACGTCACCGCCGGGTTCAGGCGTGCACACGGTCAGGCGGTCTACCTGTTCAATCCGTTTGCCGAGGATGGCCGCACGCACCGGTACAACCCGCTGTCAGCGATCTCGGGCGGTGTATTTCGCGTGGGAGACATCCTCGCGATCGGCTACGCACTGTATCCAGTGGGCGGTCACGACGACTTTTGGAAGGACCAGGCGCGCAATCTCCTTCTCGGTATTGTGCTGCTCCTGTGCGAGTGGCGAGACGCGCGCCGCACAGGCAACATGGCTGTGCCGGTCCATCCGGTCACGATGGGTGAGGTTCTGCGGCAGTCCTCGGGCAACGGCATGCCGGTGAAGGCGTACTTGCAGGAGGCGCTGCTGCAGCACCGCAGCCTCCTGAGCGGCCCCTGTGTTGACGCGCTGAACCGCTTCCTTGCGAACGACGACAAGGTGCTCGCGAGCGTCCTCGCAACCTTCAACGCGCCGCTCACGATCTGGGCCAACCCCATTGTCGATGCGGCGACGAGTGGTAACGACTTCGATCTGCGCGACGTGAGAAAGCGCCGCATGACTATCTATATCGGCATCACGCCGGATCACCTGGCCGAGGCGGCGCTGCTGGTCAACCTCGTGTTCTCGCAGCTGGTAAACCTTAATACGAAGGAGTTGCCCGAAGGAAATCCCGCGCTGAAATTCCAGTGCCTGCTGCTGATGGACGAATTCACTTCAATCGGGAAGATCCAGATCATCGCGCGGGCCGTCCCTTACATGGCGGGGTTCAACCTGCGCATGCTGTCGATCGTGCAGTCGGTCTCGCAGCTTGAGTCGGTGTACGGCCGGGCCGATGCGCGCACGTTCGTGACCAACCACGCGATGCAGATCCTCTACGCGCCGCGCGAGCAGAAGGATGCAAACGAATATTCGGAAATGCTCGGCACCTTCACCGAACAGTCGCGCAGCGTGAGCCGCTCGAATGCGATCTTCGGTGCCCGGGGCGGCTCGAGCGAGAGCATCTCTTTGCAACGCCGGCCGCTGCTTCTGCCGCAGGAGCTGAAGGAACTCGGGCGCGGCAAGCAAATTATCCTGCTCGAGAACACCAAGCCCATCCTCGCCGACAAGATCTGCTACTGGCGTGATCCTGCCTTTACCGCACGCCTGGCGGCGCCACCGAAGGTCGCGGCGATGGATCTCGCCTGCTTTGCCGCGCAGACCGAACGGCGCCTGCGCGATCTCGATCCGTCAGAGGTCGATGCTGCCGGAACCGGACTCATCGATGTGCCCGTCGAACAGCTGGAGGTGTGGCGGGCCTGGGATCCGCGCGAGCTGCCAGCGAAACTGGCCGAGCTCAGCGAGGACGACGTGAGTGCCTATGTCGAGCGGCATTTCATGCTGCTGGGCGTGCCACGCGATCGTATTGTGGCGGCAAGACGTACGCTTTCGCTGTCCGAATTGGACGTGGCGGAATTGCGTGCGGCTGCGGCTACGCGGAAACGGCGCGCGGGCGGCAACGCGAGTGGGGCAAAGGAAGAGGCCGGCCCGGCTTCACGAGCCGATCTCAAAGCGAAGCGCAGGCGTGAGTCACAGTGTGAGTCGAACGTTGGGCCGATCACGGGAGGCCGTTGATGAACGCACCCTATGTCGATGAGCCGAACCGTGTTCGTGCCGCGCTCGCGGTGATCCCGGCCGACGACTACGCCACCTGGGTGGACATGGCGTTCGCCGTGAGGCAGGGGTTGGGTGACGCGGGCTTTGAAATCTGGGATGAATGGAGTCGCAGCGCGCAAAACTACAACGAGCGTGCGGCGCGCACGACATGGCGCTCCGCACGCGCGTCGGGTGGCAAGACGTTGGCTTCCCTCTTCTGGCTCGCTCAGCAGCAAGGCTTCGATGTCAAGGCCTCGCGAGTGCCGGTCACTGTCCCCGCGGCTTCACCGGGTCCGGAACGCGAGAGCTTCGCGCGTCGAGCCCGGGAGGCGGCACGGCAGTTGGCACATGAGCAGGCCCGTATACGTGCGCGCCACGCAGCTGTGGCGCACACGAGCGTGTCGATCTGGGAATGGGCGCGGCCTGTTGCGCCCGAGCATCCGTACCTCGTGCGCAAGCAGCTCGAGCCGGTTGCAACGTTGCGCGAACTCGAGGCACTCGAGCTGAAGGCGCTGCTTGGCTACATGCCGCTGAGTGCCGAAGAGCCGCTTGAGGGCCGCGTGCTGATCGTGCCCGCGCGGGTTGACGATGCGATGACGACGCTCGAGTTGATCGATGGTATGGGACGTAAATCGTCGCTGGCCGGTGGTGCAAAAAAGGGCGGTTATTGGGTGAGTGGGGTGAGCGGATCTTTGACGGGGCAGGCGGGCAACACGCCGATCCTGATCGCGGAGGGCATGGCGACGGCGCTGTCAGCACATCGGGCGACCGACTGGGTTGCGGTGGCGGCGCTGTCCGCTGGCAACCTGCCCCGGGTTGCTTCAGGCCTGCGTGAGCGATACCCAAGTGCTCCGCTCATCGTCCTTGGAGAACCTGGCAAGGGCGAGCGCTTTGCGCGCCAAGCCGCGCAGGCAGCACATGCGGCTCTCGCACTACCATCCTTCGTCCCGGATGCCCGCATCCATGGCACGGAGCCGACCGATTTCAACGACATGGCAGTGTTATGCGGTCTGGATGCCGTCGGTGGGCTTTTACGTGATGTCGCAAGCAGGACCACGACGAACCTCCCCGCGTTGACCGGTGCACCACCCGGTGCCGATGCAGGGAGGGCGGCTCGCGCGACAAACTTTGAATGGATGGAGGACGCAGACATGGGACGCGTGAAAGAGGAACTGACTGACGCAACGACGGATGAAGCCGCAGGCGCGAAGCGGCGCAGGACGGGCCGTAGGCAGCAGACACGCGATGTGCCAGTGCAGGACGCGCCGCTGGAAGCGGGATCGTCCGGTACGCCGCAGCCGGATGCCGGTCGCGCAGGCGCGGACACGGACAGCGCGCTTGCGTTCGTACAGGACGCACAGGACGCGGGGTCTCGGGGTCAGGCCCAATCCCGCGCGGCACCGCGCCGCGAGATTGGGCAGGCGTTGTACGGCCTGGATGATGTGCCTGGCGAAATCCGAGCGCTGGCGCAGCACCGGTTCGGCGCGCAGATCCGGATGGCGACGCCGCGCGAGAACGGTGGCCCCTATCGCGGCGAGGTGTTGAACACCGAACACTACGTGATCCAGGAGGTGGCGTCGCGAAGCGTGGTGTTCCACCGCAAGGATCACATGGAATTCGTCTCGGATCGGCTGAAGTGGATGGACCAGAACCAGCGGATGAATGGCGCCGAGGTGCAGATTGGCTACGACGGTGAGCGGCCGAAGGTCTATCCGTGGGACCGTGCGCGTGACCAGCTTGAACGTGTGGTGGCGTCGCTGAAGAAATCGGCGCGCGAGGCAGGTTTTGGCACGGACCTCGACCCGACGCTCGAGCAGTTGCAGTCGGTGTCGTGGACACGGATTCGTGAGGCGCGTGCCGTAGCGCTCGCGCAAGTCCGTGAACGCGCGGAACGCGAGACTGGTGGAAGTCCTGACCGGTAGGGCGTGTCTTCAATCGGGGAGGGCGCGCGCGAGCGTGAATGGACCATACGAGGGGTAGATCATGAGCAAAACGACTTTGGCTGAGCGCGCCGCAGCGGACCCGATGATCAACATGATCGAGCGGGCACCGTTGCCGAAAGAGGGCGGTGCGGGTGGAGGTGGTGAAAGCTTGGACCGAGCGGTGGCAGAGGCAATCGATGCGCGCCGGCGCCGCGAATTCGATGCGGTGCGGACGCGTCTGGGTGAGCAGGCGATGCCCAACGATCTTGGGCAGGCGCAATCCGCGGATTCCCGCAACCAAGCCACAGACCGGGCCTCGGCACCGCTTGGAGAGGCACGCTCTGCTGTCGATGGTCAGCGGGCACTGCAGATGGCGGTCATCGTTGCGGTCATGCGTGCACGGGGCTTCAGTGACGGGGCGATTAGGCGGGTGGAACCGCACGCCGGCAAGCTCTATGACACGTTTCGCGCCGAGGGCGTACGTGTACCCACACCGAGGGTGTTTGACCCGAAGGCACCGTCCACGCGCTTGCGCGCACTGCGCCCGGCGCCTGGGCGGTCGGCCGAGCGTGAGGTCGAGCGTACGCTGTCCGGGCCTGAGCAGCCGTCGCTGTAGGAGCATCCGTGAACACCCGTGCACGTCTGTCCATTGACCTCGGCGAGATAAAGCCGCGCTGGGATGACTGGTGCGCCCTGCATGATGTCACACCAGCCCAAGGTGTGCGGCAACTGATCCTCGATGCAGTTGCCGCAGATGAGCCGAACTGTCGGGCCGGCTGCGCCGACTTCATGCGCTCGCCCCCCGTTGGCGAGCATCGCGAACGCCTCGAGATCCGCCTGACCCGACCCGAATTGCACGCGGTCGAGCGGCAGGCAACGACATGCGGGTTCACCGCGAATCGCTGGGTCGTTGCGATGATCCGCGCGCAGTTGACGCATGTCCCCCAGTTCGGCGAGCAGGAGATGGTGCTGCTTGCCGCCTCGAACCACGCGCTCGCGAGGATCAGCCGCTCACTGGGACCGGTGATTCGTGAAATCGACCGGGATGGGACGGCTGCCGATGCAGGTAACGCTCGCCTGCTTGTGGAGCTGAAGACGCAGATCGATGCCCATCTGCGCGCGGTGTCGGGTCTGCTTCGCGCGAACATTGATCGCTGGAGTCGCTAGCATGCCTTTTCCGAAGATCTACATCGACACGATGCTCCTGAACTGGGGCGACCGGTTGTTCCACGATCCGTTGCGGCACGTCGGGGCGCCGCAGCTCTCGCACGTCCAGATCGGGAGTCAGGCGGCACGTGTGCGCGAGCAACTGGCGCGCACGCTGAAACATACGCCCGAGGTGATGGTGAAAATCACCAACAGGGCATCCGGTGGGCAGGGCATGGGTGCCGTGCGTCGGCATCTGCGCTACATCTCCCGCAACGGCGAGGTCCAACTCGAGGACCAGGACGGGCAGACCATTGTGGGCGCAGCCGCTCTGCACGATCTGGCCGATGCGTGGCAGTTCGGCGGCTGGGGACTACCGGAGACCAGCACGTATCGCGAGGTGTTCAACATCCTGCTGTCGATGCCCCCGGGTACGGAGCGTCGTGCGGTACATGATGCGGCGCGCGATTTTGCGGCGCTCGAATTCGGCGATGGTCGCGACTACGTCTTCGCCGCGCATGACGACCAGGCGCATCCGCATGTGCATCTGTGCGTGCAGGTGAGGGGCCCGGACGGGCGACGGCTCAATCCGGCAAAGCGTGACCTGCAGCGCTGGCGGGAGCGGTTTGCGCAGCAGCTCCAGGCGCATGGTGTGGAGGCGAATGCAACGTCACGGCGCACGCGCGGGGCGGCGCGCCGCTATCCAAAGCAAGCCGTCGTGTACATGCTGGAGCGCGGAGAAACGCCGCGGTACTGGCGCGCGGTGGCGACGGACACGCAGCGGCGCGCGGGCTGGGAGGCACATTTCGGCGTGTTCGCCGCGTGGCGCGAGATGGCGCTGGCGATGGCCGCGTCACGGGAGACCGATGACCGGCGTCTGGCCGTGGAGATCGTCGACTTCGTAAGGAATATGCCCGTGCTGCGCGATGGGCCGGTGATCGCGCCGATGGCGCCGGCTAGAGGCGAGCGGTCAGATCCGCGGCTGTCCGATCGTGGCCGTCAGCCAGACCATGACGCTCCGGAAGTGGATCGTTGATACGCGAGGCGATGACTGTGGCGATACCAGTTGTTCCACGGGTTGGTGGCAAGCGACGTCTCACCGATATCCTGATTCCGCGATTTTCCTGCGCATAGCTGCTACGTTGAGGTCTTCGCGGATGTTGCGGTGCACTTTTTTATGCGGCCACTAGCGGAGCTCGAAGTCTTGGGAAGACATCCGTCTGAGCGCACCCCTCATACGGTCTCATAGGGCGATACATCCGAGCAGTTCAATTTGTTGCTCAAAACGGATGGATTGTCAGTAAGCGGTGGTTTCTCCACACCACGGATGAAGCACGAAAGACGGCGCTCCCCTAGAACGGCATATCGTCGAAGCGCGGCGTGGCTAATGACCGTTTCACGGCCTTTAGCCAGCCCTTCAGTTGCTTGACGTCGTCGAATACGAGCAGGTCATGTTCAAGGGCCTGAAGGCTCTCTTGCAGCGAGAAGATATCGGCGCCAAGATTGCGCATGATGGTGCTGGGAGACACGTCGATGAAGGGCGGAATTCCATAGCTGTGCTTGAATCCGTTCTCGACGTGCAGGATTTCGTGGTCGAGTTCACCGACCTGTTCCTTCAGAATCTTGTTGTAGTGTTTCAACCGGTCTTCGCCGATGTTGTTGATGGCGCTCTGGTCGATGTGTTCTAACTCCAACTGCAACTCAAGCAATTGCAACAGGCTATTTTTGCTATACGCTTGATTGACCCTCTGCATCAAAGTGGTCTTGCGCTCACGTTCCTGCGGATCGGTTTCGCGGTCCGGATGCAAGGCGCTGGCCAGTTTGCGATAGACCTCGCGGATAGATAAGCTAAGCTCGGCCTGCTCAACTTGTTCTCGCGCCTCTGCTGCGAGTTGTCTAGGTGTCTTTTTTCGTTTGGCGCGGCGCGCTTCCCGAGCCTGATTTTCGAGTGCATCTTGTGCCTGCATCCGTTCCATTTGCGCATGGGCACGCTGCAGCACATCCTCGGGAGAACTCATATCAACGTCGTCGCCCAACTCGACCCCGAGCATGGCCTCAAGCACCGATTTCATGTCGTCCAGCTCGGCGGCAGCTTCACTGTCAAAGTCAGATTCGCTATACCGGTTGTAAATCGTTTTAAGCTCCGGATCGTCGCTTTGCGCGACCAGCTCACCTGCCAGGTCGCTGATCAGGTCTGCAATCGTGCGTCGCTCGGATTTGGTCAGCCCCTTCTGAGCGTACGCCTGGTCCAGGCGATGCACGAGCTTCTTCCGCAAGTCGTTGGAAGTCTGCTCAAGGGGCGCGAAATCGCTTACGTATTTCCGATGGAAGGCGGGCATTGCAGCCTCCCAGGCACTCAGTCTGGCGCGTCGCTTTTCAATCTGCTTAATAAGCGTGTTGAACGCCTTTTGCCCTTTCGACAGATTAGACTGGTTACGGTCCGAAGCAATGCTGAGGGAGCTGAGATTTGGCCTGGTCATGGAATGATTTCCGATGGTTGATGCGAGAGCGAGCACTCCGCTATTTTAGCCGAGGTCGCAGTTGCACCGCGCTGGCGCCCACGTTGCGATAGCGAGCACGCCTACGTTGCCGATCGATGATCGACTTATGCCCAAGCCCGTGGAGAACGCGGATTGGACCCCAGATCGGGGTGCTTCACGGGCGGGTGTGTTTTAGCCAACTGCACTCGTTTGGCGAAGTTAAACGGCAGCAGGTCGCTAATTTAATGTCAGCATCCGATGCCCGTTGTGGCATCTCGGTGAGCACATAATACAGATACGCATAGGGCTCGACATTGCAGGCCCGGCAAGTCCGCACGAGGCTATAGACCATAGCACTCGCCTTCGCGCCCGCCACTGTGTCAGCGAAGAGTCATGAATTTCTCGATGTTGCAAATGGCCTGATATCTCTTTGCAGAATGTTTTGCCGACGCCGCAATTATGCCGCGTCATGGTTCTCCGCACACACCGGTGGGAGGATTTCTGTTCCCGCTCGCTCGGATTGTCGGCATTATTAGAGAGCCTCCAAGAAGGCGAGCAACGGATCTGGAGACAAGCATCGACGGCGCTGTGACATGGAGTGCATTGACGATTGCGGATGCCACGCGTAACGCGGATCTTCGTTTCCTCACCCCAGCGTACGGATTCGCACTCGAGATGTTCGGTCATGTCTAGGACGTAAAGGACGGCGGTTTGAACTGGGCAAAAATTGCGTGGCCAGTTCAGAGTTAGGACGCATTCATTTGCACGCGGCGACAGCGGGAAATGCTGGAACGTTCTGCTTTGGCAGCCGGGGGGCATTTTGAAAGATGACCGCACTTGAAAATCAGTAGGACGGTTCTGCGCCAACGGGTTCCGATCGTTGGCGCAGCAGCTGATGTGATCGTGAGTCAGCGGTCTGAATCCACCCGTTTGTTACTCGCAGCGTGCTGAGCGCCCGGGGTGCATCGCTTATCGCGCCTCGGCATGAGTGCTGGATTCGGCTTCCAGCTCCACTTTCACGGCCGGCATGACTGCTGCCAATTCCAGATCCCCCGATACCAACTTCCATTTCCGCGCCGCTGGTAATCGCTTCACCCAATACTCGGCGCGCGAGGCTTCTGCCCGACCACTCAGCTCAAACGAAGCCCGTACGGCCACGGGCTTGCGTGATCGCGTATATTTCGCGCCTTCGCCGCTGACGTGTTTCGCGAACCGCGCCTCGACATCGGTCGCAATCCCTGTATAGAGACTTCCGTCGGCGCATTCGATGAGATACAGGAACCAGGGCATGGGAGAAGCTTGGCGAAAAGGCGAAAGCCGCAATGCCGCGCATTATCCCTCAAGCTTCTGCGTTAAACCCCTTCCGAACAAAATCTCGTGACTTCGGCGAGAATAACTGTTCCGCGGCGCACCAAGCGCCCGGCACGCAGCCGGAGCAAGCTCCAGACAAGCCCCAAACAAGCCCGAAGCGAGGTAAGCCTGTTGAACCGCAAGGTCGAAATACATGTGGTCGATTCGCTCGATTCCGTGACCCCGGAGGAATGGAACCGTCTCGCTGGCGATAACCCGTTCGTCCGGCACGAATTTCTGTCGGCGCTGCAGGACACGGGCTGCGCGGTCGCCCGAACCGGCTGGCGGCCACATTTCCTGCTCCTCAGACGCGACGGCAAGCTGAGCGGCGCCATGCCGCTCTATCTCAAGAAGCACTCCCGCGGCGAATACGTGTTCGATCACGCCTGGGCCGACGCCTTCGAGCGAAACGGCCTTAAGTACTATCCGAAGGGTCTATCGGCGGTGCCGTTTTCTCCCGTGACCGGGCCGCGCCTGATCGCCGCCACGCACGAAGAGCGCGTGATGCTCGCGCGCGGCGCGATCGAGTTGACCAAGCAGTTGGAACTGTCTTCCCTGCACGTGCTTTTCCCGCAAGAACAGGATCTCGAAGCGCTCACCGAAGCCGGCTACATGCTGCGCGAAGGCGTGCAGTTTCACTGGGAAAATGCACGCGGCGCATCCGGTGAGTCCGGCGAGTCCGGTGGTTATGACAGCTTCGACGCCTTTCTCGCGACCATGAGCCACGACAAGCGCAAGAAGGTGAAGCAGGATCGTCGGCGCGTTGTCGATGCCGGCGTCACCTACACGTGGCTGCGCGGGGCGGAAATAGATGAGCAAGCGCTCGATTTCTTCTACGCGTGTTATGAAAATACCTACCGCGAGCACTGGAATCCGCCGTATTTATCGCGCGAATTCTTTGGCCAGATCCACGCGGGGGCGCCCGACAGCATTTTGCTCGTGATCGCCGAAGTGGACGGCCAGCGGCTCGCGTGCGCGTTGAACATGATCGGCGGCGACGTGATGTTCGGCCGCTACTGGGGCACAAAGGAATTCATTTCGGGCCTGCATTTTGAAACCTGCTACATGCAGGGAATCCAGTATTGCATCGAGAACCGGCTGGCTCGTTTCGAAGGCGGCGCGCAGGGCGTGCACAAGATGTCGCGCGGCATGCTGCCTACGCCCACCTGGTCCGCGCATTGGGTCGCGGACCCGCGGTTTGCCCACGCGATCAGTGAATTCCTCGATGAAGAGACGGCGGCGATGGACCAGCATATCCAGGAGTTGGAAGCGCATACGCCCTTCAGAAAAAAGGCATAGCGCCGGGCGTTTGATACTCTCGAATCCTGACCGGATGGCTAACCCTTGATCCAATAGACGCCCGGAAACGGCAACTCGACTTATCATCATGTCGAAATGCTTTCGCTTTTACAGCGGTCGCTCAGGGGTCACTCTCAGGGGTCACTCTAAATCCGCCCTTAACCCGTTATGCGCCGGAACAGGATCCCCGAATGCGGGGCATCGTATGGACAAGCTCAAGATGAAAAACCGATTCTTCAATCTCTACAGCCACGATTTCGCTCGCGTGGCGGTAGGTGTGCCCCGTTGCCGTGTTGCCGATCCGGCGTTCAATGCCGCCGAAACCATCGACCTGGCTAAGCAGGCTGCGGCAAACGGTGCGGTGCTGGTCGCGTTCCCGGAGCTTGGGCTTCCGGCCTACACGTGCGACGACCTGTTCCACCAGCGGGCCTTGCTCGATGCCTGCGAAGAGGCGCTCGGGTCGGTTGTGGCGGCATCGAAGACGCTCTCCATTGCAATGATCGTGGGCATGCCGCTGCGCGTTGACCATACGCTTTTCAATTGCGCCGTGGTGGTTGCGGGCGGTCAGGTCCAGGGCGTCGTGCCCAAGAGTTATCTGCCGAACTACGGCGAGTTCTACGAAGCGCGCCAGTTCAGTGCAGCTGAGAACGCATCGACGGATCGCGTCACGTTGCTCGGTGCCGAAGTGCCATTCGGAGCGGCGCTGCTGTTTGAAATCGCCAACATGCCGCTGTTCCGTTTCCACGTGGAAATTTGCGAAGACGTCTGGGTGCCGGTGCCGCCTTCGTCGTTCGCCGCGCTCGCGGGGGCAACGGTGCTGGTGAATTTGTCGGCATCGAACGTGGTGGTCGGCAAGTCGAGTTACCGGCATCAACTGGTTGGGCAGCAGTCCGCGCGGTGCCTTTCGGCGTATTTGTACACATCGGCGGGTAGGGGCGAGTCGACGACCGACCTGGCGTGGGACGGTCAGGCGGTGATCTACGAAAACGGCGAACTGCTCGCCGAGTCAGAGCGTTTTCTGGACACCTCGCATCTCGTTTTCGCCGATGTCGACCTGGAGCGGCTCTCGCGTGAGCGCATGCGCCAGACCACGTTTGGCCAGTCGGTGCGCCGGCATGCCGACGAGGTATCGAAATTCGAAACGGTGCGCTTCAATCTTGATCTGCCGATCAATCGTGCATTGCCGTTGGACCGCGTCGTGGAGCGTTTCCCCTACGTTCCGTCCGACCCGAAGCGCCGCGACGAACGCTGCAACGAGGTCTACAACATCCAGGTGCAGGCACTCGTGCAACGGCTCTCGGCTAGCGGCATATCGAAGGTCGTGATCGGCATTTCAGGCGGCCTGGATTCAACCCATGCATTGCTTGTCTGCGCGAAGGCCATGGACCGGCTCAAGCTGCCGCGCACGAATATTCTCGGCGTGACCATGCCCGGATTCGCCACAAGCGACCGGACGCTCCTGCAGGCGCGTCAACTGATGGAGATCGTTGGTTGTACGGCGAGCGAGATCGACATCCGGCCAAGTTGCGAGCAGATGCTGAAAGACCTCGGCCACCCGTATGCGTCGGGCAAGGAGGAATACGACATCACGTTCGAGAACGTGCAGGCAGGCGAGCGCACGAATCATCTGTTCCGGCTTGCGAACTTCAAGGGCGGAATCGTGGTTGGTACGGGCGACCTGAGCGAACTCGCGCTTGGCTGGTGCACGTACGGCGTGGGCGATCACATGTCGCACTACAACGTCAACGCCAGCGTTCCGAAAACGCTGATCACGCATCTGGTCCGCTGGGTCGCGGAGACCGGGCAAATCGGCAACTCGGGATCGGACGTCCTGATCAACATCCTGAATACCGACATCAGCCCGGAACTCGTTCCCGGTAAATCGAACGGCAATCCGGAGCAAAAAACCGAGAGCGTCATCGGGCCGTACGAGTTGCAGGATTTCAACCTGTACTACACGTTGCGTTTTGGTTTCGCGCCAACGAAAGTGGCGTTCCTTGCCTACACCGCCTGGAAGGATCGCGATGCGGGCGACTGGCCCGAAGGCGCGCATGTCGCCCGAAACGAATATGCGTTGCCGGCCATCAAGCACAACCTGGGTATTTTCCTCGACCGGTTCTTCCGGACGAGCCAGTTCAAGCGGTCTTGCGTGCCGAACGCACCAAAGGTCGGAACGGGCGGTTCGTTATCGCCACGCGGCGATTGGCGCGCGCCGAGTGATTCGGAGTCGGTCGTCTGGATGAATGATTTGAAGAATATCCCGGTGGATTGAGCCGTTTGCACCATATCTGCGCGTAAATGCGTCGATAACGGCGTGATCCCGGTGTTATGGCGCGAGATCTCTACAGTTAACTGAGAAAACGCGGCTAGAATCAAACTATCGATTCTTAAATCCGTTTTCTCGCTTATTCGTACAATTTCTCAAGAGGCGCGCCATGAAACGCATCACCGCAGTCATCAAACCGTTCAAGCTCGACGAAGTCCGTGAAGCGCTCGCCGGCGCCGGGCTCACTGGTCTGACGGTCACCGAGGTCAAGGGCTTCGGGCGGCAGAAGGGCCACACGGAACTGTATCGCGGCGCGGAATACGTGGTCGACTTCCTGCCGAAGGTGAAGATCGAAGTGGTCGTGGCCGACTCACAGACGGATCAGGTGATTGACGCAATCATCGGCGCGGCCCGGACCGGCAAGATTGGCGACGGCAAGATCTTTGTGAGCGACGTCGAACGCGTCATCCGCATTCGCACGGGCGAAGAAGACGAAGCGGCGGTCTAAGCCTGTTCGTCTGAAGCGGGCCTGATATCGGTTCAGGCCGGCACGCCTCTTAAGGCGTGCTTGCCTTTGAGACTAAGATCGCGCGCCATACCGCCATCGGCAATGTCCGATGGCGTTTGTTGCTCTGCCCATCGTCTGAACATTTCCGTCACCAACGTAAAAAATCGTTGCGGTACTATCTGCATCCTTGTGTGCTTTTTGTAAGGATTTGTGGATGCATCACGCGATCGGCTTCATTCAGGATCTAGCGGTAATCATGGCGATTGCGGGTGTCGTCACAGTGTTGTTTCACCGTTTGAAGCAGCCGGTCGTGTTGGGATACATCGTGGCGGGCGTGATTATCGGGCCGTACACGCCGCCGTTCCAGCTTATCCACGACGAAGCTACCATCCAGACGCTCGGCGAACTCGGCGTGGTTTTTCTGATGTTTTCGCTTGGCCTCGAATTCAGCCTGAAAAAGCTGTTCAAGGTCGGCGCGACGGCGTTTGTGGCAGCGGCGTCCGAGATCGTGCTAATGATCTGGATTGGCTATGAGATCGGGCAGTGGTTCGGCTGGAACGCAATGGATTCGCTGTTCCTCGGCGCTATGCTCGCCATCTCGTCGACAACGATCATCGTCAAGGCGCTCTCCGAACTCGGCATGAAGGGCGAGCCGTTCGCGCAACTGATCTTCGGCATTTTGATCGTCGAGGACATTCTCGCCATCGCCATGCTCGTGCTGCTCTCGGGCATCGCGCAGACGGGTTCCGTCTCGGCGGGCATCGCGTTTGTCACGCTGGGCAAGTTGCTGCTGTTCATGACCGTATCGATGGTGGTCGGCATCCTGATCGTGCCGCGTGCACTCGACTATGTCGCGAAAGCCAAGAGCGACGAGATGCTGCTTGTTACCGTGCTCGGCTTTTGTTTTGGTTTCTGCTTGCTGGTCGTGAAATTCGATTACAGCATTGCGCTTGGCGCTTTCCTGATCGGCGCGATCATGGCTGAATCGCGCAACCTGCAGCGCATCGAGCACCTGATCGCGCCGGTTCGCGACATGTTCTCCGCCATCTTCTTCGTGACCATCGGCCTGATGCTGAACCCGGCGGTGCTCGTGGATTATTGGTGGCCGATCGCGGTGATTACGGGTGCGGTCGTGTTCGGCAAGATCGTGTCCTGCGGGCTTGGCACTTTCCTCGCGGGCAGGGATGGGCGCACGTCAATGCGGGTGGGGATGAGCGTGGCGCAGATCGGCGAGTTCTCGTTCATCATCGCGTCGCTGGGGTTGTCGCTGAAAGTGACTAGCAGTTTCCTGTACCCGATCGCCGTCACGGTTTCCGCGTTGACTACGTTGTTCACGCCCTATCTGATCAAGGCCGCCGATCCGATCACGCGCCGCATCGCCCGCTCCATGCCCGTTCCTGTCGCGAACACTTTTGGCCTCTATTCGCAGTGGCTCGCGAGCCTTTCGCCTGACACAGGCGGGCCCACGCTATTCAGCATGACGCGGCGGATCGTGGTGCAGATTGCCGTAAATCTCGCCCTGGTGGCCGCGATCTTCCTGTCGGCGTCCTACTCGGCGCCGTTTGCTACCGAATATTTGTCACGCTGGCTGCCCACCAATAACGCCCAGCGTGTCGCGCTCTGGAGCTTGGCGTTGCTGGTGTCCATGCCGTTCCTGGTGGCGGTGTATCGCAAACTGGGGTCGCTCGCACTCATGCTCGCCGAAGTGAGCGTGCAGCCCGCGAAGGCCGGACGTTTCACGCGCGCGTTGCGGTCGGCCATTTCCGGCCTGATTCCGATTCTCGCGATGTTCGGTGTTTTCCTGCTGGTGACCGTGCTCTCGGGCGGCATCTTGCCGCCATTCGGCTTGATGATCGCGGTGCTTGTCTGCGCGGCGTTGTTGCTCACGGTACTGTGGCGCTGGTGCGTCAAAATTCACGCAACCATGCAGATCGCGCTGCGAGAAACATTCGAGGAGCCGAGAGATCATCCTTGAGCATGAAAGCTTTGTTTTCCCCGATAATGTGAGCAATTGTTTGATGGTTTGCCGCCCCCGGACCAGAGGCGGATAATTAAACTCTGACCATTCTCACAGCGCCTCGCGCCTAAAAACGGAATGAGCGAAAACAAGTCAAACGAGTCAAATGAATCAAGTGGGTCGATAACACCGGGCACGCCCCTTACCGGTGCTCCCGCAGCCGACGTTTCAGGCTCAGTCCAGAGCGGCCATACGCCGGCCGTCCCGCCCGTATCTTCCACAAAGAGTCCTGATATTCCCGCGCCAGCTACACAAACGGAGCCGAAGGCCACTGCAGCCGAACGGGCATCGACGGATGCGCCTGGCAGCGCGTCGACAGTAGAACCTGTCGATACAGCCAAAGCCCAACGCGACGATGCCGCCGCTGCACGTGCATCGGCTGCGAAGGCGACGGCGCAGCAGGAAACGGTCGCGCGTGAAACCGCGCGGTCCGCATCTTCCGCGAATAAAACGATCGATGCCAAGGCGAATCTCGCCGCGCAAGTTGAGACGGCGACGGAAGCGCAAGCCAGTCTCGCGACAGAGGTTGAGAACGCGACAGAGGCGCAATCCGCTGAGGCTGAAGCCGCGAGCGTGAAAGAAAGCGCGAGCGTGACGGAAAGCGTCACATCGAAACCCGCTTCCAGCTTGCCGCCGGAATTCACCGTTGCACCGGACTTTGGCACATTCCGTCCGCCACCCATTTCACCCGATGCGCCTGACATGAAGGCGCCGCCTGCGTACCTGCACCAAAGTGATTCCGCTTGGTCGGTATTTGGCCGGGTGATCAAGGCGCGCGCGCGTCAAATCTTCGACCGCGCAGGTCAGCGGATCACGCAGCGGACGTTACGAATCGGTGTGTCGGCGCGGATTTTTCATCCTGAACCGGGCGCCAAAGGGCTGCGCGGCAAGACGCTGCAGTATCTGGAGGAATCGATTGCGCATTGGGTGATGTCGCGCGACGTGCTGGTCTTCATGATTCCGACGGTTGGCCATCAGGGCATGCTGCACCCGAGCAACATCCGGCTGCGCGACTACGCGAAACAGCTAGATGGCTTGCTGCTCCAAGGCGGCGCTGACGTGTCGCCGCAATCGTATGCGGAAGCCGCCACGCGCCACGAATGGCCTGGCGACCGCGTGCGGGACATGTACGAGCTTGAGCTGTTGCATGAATTCGTCGAGGCGGGCAAGCCGGTGCTGGGTGTGTGCCGCGGTTGCCAACTGATCAACGTCGCGTTTGGCGGAACGCTTTATCAAGATATTGCGACCGATGTCCCCACGGCCGGTGTGCATGTGAACGAGCAATACGATCAGCATCGACACCCGATTCGTTTTCCCGATGGATCAACACTCGTCAACATGTTTCCGGGGCATCGTGAGGCGCTCGTCAACTCGATCCACCATCAGGCGGTCAAGACGGTTGGCCGTGACTTAAACATCGAAGCGGTATCGGCACACGACGGCATTATTGAAGCGGTGCGTTATCGCCGCGCGCCGTTTGTGATGGGCGTGCAATGGCACCCGGAGTTCCATCGCGCGGGTGGAGATGAATTGCTCGATTGCACGCCGTTACTCGATACGTTCCTTCGCGTGGCACGCGAAACTCGTTTCTAGGCGATCGTTGTCGAACAGCGCATAATCGGTCCGTAACTGCTTTTTTGAAGATCAATGACAAAGCCCGTTTCAACTTGAAAGTTGGAACGGGCTTTTTTGTTGCTACATGGTTTGCTCGGATCAAACGTTGGATCAAGCTTGCGCGTTACTGAACAAGTCCCGTTTCGTTCTGATCCTCAAGCTGCTGAACCCGCCACTGCAACATGAACAGCTTGCACGATGCAACGGATTTCTCGTTCAATAATGCCGCCGATTCTACCTGCATCTGTTGCCGACATTGCGACACTTCATTTTCCTGCACCCGAACAACGGACAAGTCAGCAGTCAGGCGCGGCGCCCGATCATTCGACACTGCAATGACACGCTCGAGCAAGGACTTTTGCGCCTGCTGCGTCGGTACTAATCTGAAAATCGTCGATGGAACCATTTACGGTCGGTTGCCGGATGGGGTCGGCGAGACCAGTCGCCGAGAGCAGCATCCCCACTGGCTGATAAGCCGACGCGACGGATGAGCCACACGCGATCACAGTAACGAACAACGCGTTCAGAAGGATGGAGAGGGTGCGGGACTTCATGGAGCGAGGCTTCAAGATTAAGTTAGTGTCGGCTACCGATTCACGACGCATCGTGCTGCGCGCGTAGGAAAGGCGTTGTGCGTCGCACGATGCGGCCATGAGGGCTGCCGATCACTTGCAAAATTGTGAGGGCGTGTCAGTGACGCGGCGTTGGTTCAAGTCGGAATTCCAACTGGGTGTTTCGCCGGCGCTTGCGCGCCTTGGCGGCAAAGCGGCCGTTTCTCCGGGCGCCGCGCGAACTGACTGACGCGAAGCGCCGCTGTTGTCATCAAGCACGGCCGAGTGCGCGAGCATGTTGTACATGTCCGTGGCGCTAAGCGATGCGCTCGCCGTGTTGGGACGCGTGTCATCACGCGCGAGCGTACGGCGGCCTGGCGATGCAAGGGCAGCTTCGCGCCCGGTGATGCGATAAACCGGTGCGCCGAGGTACTCATGGCCTTTGAGCCGATGAATCAACTCGTACCGACGCGCATCGCGCTTGCGTTTCGCCTTGGCTTTCGCGCCATGGCGTTCATGTTTTTGTGCCACTGGCTGTAATTTGGCTGCGCGCTCTGACACGGTGCGAGGTGCAGCAGGCCGGTCATGACTGGCAATAGCGTTTGTGCTTGTCGCCGAGTCCGTCTTCACTGGCGACTGGCCAACGCCGCTGATAACCACCGGTTTTTGCACAGATGGCAACGCGGCAATCGCAGCTGGTACGGGAGGCAGAAGCCTCTACCGGTGCCGCAGTAGTAGTCGAAGTCTTGGCAGCTGCTGAAGTCGCAGCAACCACCACGGTTGCGCTAGGCGCACCGGCTCTATGAGTCATTTCAGAATCAGACGCCGGCGTGACTACCGGGGTTGCACTCAGCACAACCGTGGGTTGATGCATTTCGGTATCCTGATGGCCGATCTTCGTACCGAACAATGCCCACGCAATAAATCCAGCACATGCCAGGGCAATCGCGCCACCGGCAAGTTGTTTGTGATGATCGTTATTCGCTGCTGGCGCTTTCCCATGCCGGTCATCGGGCGCGGTGAACGGCTCGAACGCGAAGGGCGCGGGCTCCACGGCTTGCGGTGCTTCGCCAATCACAATAGGAGGAGCGTCAACGCCTTGCGCTACGTGATCAACTTCATCATTGCGTTTGAACTTGCCCCATAGACTGGCCGGTGTATAGGGGAACCGATCGTTGCGAAGAGATAGCACACTGACATATGCGGTGAGGAAACGCGCCGCGTAAAACGGTATTTCATATTCGGTCAAATACGGACGCGTGCCGGTTAACGTCCACTCTTCGCCATAAATGGCGTTGGGCATACCGGCAAGCGGGAACAGCGTCGGCAAGCAGATCGCTTTGTACCACGACCATAGGAGCATTCATCTTTTCTCATTCCCGAAAGCGGTCGTCAGGACTGCTCAACGAACGAACAAGCGGGGCAGCCGTGTGGAGGTCGCCCGGTTGTTGCCGCAAAGGTATTAAATACTTCGCCTTCGCCGGACCCGCTACAGAACAGCCCTCGATGATACCCAGCGCCCGCTTGGGGCGTCGCCCAGAACCTTCTTAGTTCCTTGAATAAGAGGCGTTCGAAATGAAAAAAATTCGCTAATTCGGCACGGACGCAACGGACGTTTTTCAGCGGACGACACACAGCTCTGGAGACACGGGCCTTTTAGTCAGTGCACAGGCGTTGAACGAGATTACAGCGCCCCATTTGCAAAGGCAAAAGAAACGCCACGTCATCGGCCAATAGGGAGGACATAACGCAGCGCGATGATATGAATGCCGCCCATCGTGTCGTCTTCTCGACCGGCCAGCTTCCAGCCGCGAGACTCATAAAAACCGATTGCCGCAACGTTCGGTTCGAGTACATATAGATGCATGCCGGCCGCGCCGCGATTGTGCGCCCATTGCGCGGCGATGCTCAGCATGGCGGTGCCCAACCCGCTGCCCTTGGCTTCCGGCAGCGCGTGCAGATTGTCCACGAGCATGCTGCCGTTTTCATCGGGTGCGACCAGGCAAACGAATCCGATCGCCCGGTCATCTTGCATCGCGATCAATACCTCGCCCGCGCCGCCGGCCAGTTCATCGAATCGTGTGTTCCAGTGCGTTGCTCGTTCTGCCGTCATCTCGCGATCGAGAAAATCGTCCGGCAGGATTCCTCGATACGCCGACGCCCAGCTTTGCGCATGGATGCCCGCGATGAGCTGCGCGTCGCCAGACGTGGCTGTGCGCAGCACAAACGGCCATGATGGATCGGAAAATGTAGGCTTATCGATAGACATATGTAAAGTAAGTTTAAGGTGTTTTTATGCCCATATACGCGATGTTCCGGGTAGGCGAATTTCACTTTCCCGCTGTAACATTGGCGACGTGCATGGTTTTGAGCATTTTTCGCCGGCCTGAGCACGGCGAAGCTTACACAGGCATCCGATGCAGTGCTATCGGATCGTCGTCAACATCCGGTCGATCCGCGGCGCATCAGCCGCCGGAAGCTGGCCACCGTTTTTAGAGATCGTCATGTCCAGCCCGTCACATGCAACGCCCGCGAACGAGTCGAAGGCGAAGTCGGTGTTCCGCGTTGTCAGCGGCAATTTCCTCGAAATGTACGACTTCATGGTCTACGGCTATTACGCTTCGGCCATCGCCAAGACGTACTTCCCGAGCGGTAACGAATTCGCGTCGCTGATGCTTGCGTTATCCGTGTTTGGCGCCGGATTTCTGATGCGTCCGATCGGCGCCATCGTGCTCGGCGCTTATATCGATCATCACGGACGACGCAAGGGCCTGATACTCACCTTGACCATGATGGCGATCGGTACCTTGCTCGTTGCGGTGATTCCGGGGTATGCAACCATCGGCGTGCTAGCGCCGATCATCGTGCTGCTCGGTCGTCTGCTGCAAGGCTTCTCGGCCGGCGTGGAACTCGGTGGCGTGTCGGTGTATCTCTCCGAGATCGCGACCAAGGGCAACAAGGGCTTTTATTGCTCATGGCAGTCGGGTAGCCAGCAAGTGGCCGTGGTGTTCGCTGCGTTGATCGGCGTAGGCATGAGCAAGATTTTGCCGCCTGAGCAGATGACGTCGTGGGGATGGCGCGTGCCGTTCATCATCGGCTGCCTGATCGTGCCGTTCCTGTTCATCATTCGCCGTTCGCTGCGGGAAACTGAAGAGTTCCTCGCGCGCAAGCATCGTCCGGAAATGGGCGAGATCATGAAGTCGATGATCTCCAACTGGGGCGTCGTGCTTGCAGGCATGGGCATGGTTATCATGACCACCGTGTCGTTCTACATGATCACGGCCTACACGCCGACCTTCGGCAAGGAGGTGCTCAAGCTTTCTTCCATCGATGCGCTCGTGGTGACGGTGTTTATCGGCTTGTCGAATCTTGTTTGGTTGCCACTTTCCGGGGCGGTTTCCGATCGCGTCGGCCGCCGCCCGGTGCTGCTGTTCTTCACGATCCTCACCATCCTCACGTCGTATCCGGCCGTGCAATGGCTGGTTGCCGATCCATCGTTCCTGCGCCTGCTCGGTGTGGAGATGTGGCTCTCGTTCCTCTACGGCAGCTATAACGGCGCGATGGTCGTGGCGCTCACCGAAGTCATGCCCGTGGAAGTTCGCACGACAGGTTTTTCGCTCGCGTATAGCCTGGCGACGACTATCGGCGGGTTCACGCCGGCCATCTCCACGTACTTGATTCACGTGACCGGCAACAAGGCCGCGCCGGGTGCATGGATGGCTGTCGCCGCGGTATGCGGGCTGATCGCGACGCTGGTTTTGTATCGATCGACGGAAGCGCGCAGTCAATACAAGACGGCGTGACAGGGCGGCTTTGGAAGCAAAAAATCCCTCGCGAATGACGAGGGATTTTTGTTTATGCGTTCAACTTTGAACCCGTTCTACGAAGCGCTGATCTCGCTCGCCACCCGTGCGATCACATCGTCCCATGCGCCGGGTTTGGGCTGCCGGAACAAGCGTGCTTTCGGGTACCACGGGGTCGACGCGGTATCGATACCCCAGCGCCAATCAGCCGCGAACGGCAGCATCAGCCATAACGGTTTTCCTAACGCGCCGCTCAGGTGAGCGACGGCGGTATCGACGGATACCACGCCGTCCAGACGATCCACGATCGCCGCGGTATCGGCGAAATCTTCGAGCTTGCCTTCCAGCCGCTGGATAAAGCGGGCGCGCGGATGAGCGTCCAGCAAGGCACGCTCCCCCTCGGTCAACGCAGGCTGCAAGACGATCCAGTCGATGCCTTCCAAGCTGAGCAGCGGTTCAAGCATGCCAAGCGACGCCGAGCGGGTTTCGCCCGGCTGAATGCGCCCGGACCACGCGATGCCCAGCTTGCGTTTCGATTGCCCCCCGAGCGAGCCGCGCCACTTCTTCCGATAAGCCGCCGGCACCACGAGATACGGCGTGCGCGCCGGCACCTTGTCGACACTCGATAACCCCAGCGCCAATGGCAAACTCAGCAACGGCGAGAAAGCATCGGCATTGGTGGGCGTAGTGGGCGTAGTGGGCGTAGTGGGCGTAGCAGCATTGGCGGTGCTCTTCAACAAAACGCCCGCGGCATGCGCCGCCGGCTCCAGCAGTGCGACGAGTTCCGGCTGAACTTCAAGCACGACCTGTCCGGCGAGCTTCGCCGCGAAGGGGACGAAACGGACGAACTGCAGGGTATCGCCGAAACCTTGTTCCGCGCGAATCTGCAACGTCTGGCGCGGCAGCGGCTCACCGTTCCACTTCGGCAGCGACGGCAGTGTAATGCTGCCCGGCGTGCGCAGACGCCATTCGTAGGCGAGCAGGCCGCGCGTGTAATCGCCGAGTGCAAGCAGCGTCAGCGCCCGGTTCAGATTCGCCGCGACCAGGCCGGGATCGAGCCGCAAAGCCTGATCGAACGCGCGCAACGCGGGTTTATGCGCGCCTAGCGCCAGATGCGCGTTGCCCAAGCCAAGCCACGCCACGCCGTACTTCGGATCGAGCCCGACCGCGCGTTCAAATTGCGGCAACGCCGCCTCGTGCGAACCGATAGCCGCAAGCGCGTGACCCAATCCGAAGTGCGCCGGCGCGAATTGCGGCTGCATGCGCAGTACGTTCTGCAGCACCGGCACGGCGTCTTGCGGATGGCCGGAGGCATCGAGAAGATTGCCCAGGTTGAAGTGCGCCGCGACATAGTTCGGCTCGGCCGCAATGGCGGCGCGGAATTGCTCGATCGCGCCGTGGGTATCGCCGAGCGAATTGAGCGCCATGCCGAGATTGTTGTGCGCGCCCGCGTGGCCGGGACGGATCTGCAGCGCGCGGCGAAATGCCTTCGCGCCTTCTTCGAAACGACGCATGCCGAGCAGCGCATTACCGAAGTTGTTCCAGGTCGCGGCATCCAGCGGTTGCAGGCGCAGCGCTTTTTCGAAGGCATCGGCGGCGTCTTCGTGACGGCCCGCCGCCGCGTACGCATTGCCGAGGTTGTACTGCGCGAGCGAAAAGCCGGGCTCCAGATGCAGCGCGTTTCGGAATCGCTCGATGGCGTCGTCAATCCGGCCCAGCGCCTTCAGCGCGTTGCCAAGATTGAGTTGCAGGCCGGCATCGGCGGGACGCAAGTCCACCGCGCGACGCACCAGTTCGGCTGCTTCCGCGTGCTGGCCTTGTTGATGGCGCAGCACGCCGAGCAGATGAAGTGCGTCGACGTGGGAGGGCTCTGCGGCAAGCGCGGCTTGATAGTCGCGTTCCGCTTCGGTGAGGCGGCCATCGCGATGCGCCGCGAAGCCACGCGCAAAAACTGTATCCATTGAGGAAAATCGAATGCAAACGCCTCATTTTCACACACGTTCGACACCGATCCCGAATTCTGCGGAATTTTGCGTTGACGCTTCCCGCTTCGCTTCTGTAACATATGAACACTTGTTCAACTGTTGGCCGAGCTATTTTGTCTTCTCCCTTTGTAGCAACCGATGAGCGCGTTGTTCCGCTTGCCGACTTGTTCCGCCTCCTGGGCGATCCCACGCGGCTGCGCATTGTGCTGACGTGCGTTGACCGGCGCTGCGCGGTGGGGGCGATTGCGGAATCGCTGGGGTTGTCGGCGTCGCTGGTCAGTCATCACCTGCGTTTGCTGCGCGCGGCGCGGATCGTACGTGCCGAGCGTGAAGGCAAGCAGGTTTTCTATCTCGCCGCCGATAAGCACATCAGCGGCATGTTGGCCGAATTGCTCGAGCACGTTGCCGAGCCGCAGGCAGACTTTCGACCGGATAACGAATAAATGGCACCTCAAGAGAAACATCAGCACGAGGAAGGTCACGCGCACGACCACGGCGCGGGCGGCCATCATCACCATCACGCGCCGCAAGCCGGGCAGGGCCGCACGTTTGCGATCGCCGTTGGGCTGAATATGCTGATCGTGGTGGTGCAGGCCGTGTACGGTTTTATCGCCCATTCCACCGCGCTGCTTGCCGACGCCGGCCACAATCTCTCCGATGTCCTCGGCCTCCTGCTCGCCTGGGGCGCCGTTTGGCTCGGCACGCGCAAACCGTCAGAACGCTACACGTTCGGGCTGGGCAGTTCGTCGATACTTGCCTCGCTCGCCAACGCCGCGCTGCTGCTCTTTGCGTGCGGTGCGATCGTGCTCGAAGCCGTGCAGCGCCTGCTCAATCCGGCGCCGGTCGCGGGCCTCGATGTGTTTATCGTTGCAATGATTGGTATGGTCGTGAACGGTTTCTCGGCGTGGCTTTTCATGCGCGGCAGCAAGGAGGACCTGAACGTGCGCGGCGCGTTCCTGCACATGGCCGCCGACGCCGGCGTTTCCGCGGCGGTTGCCATCAGTGGCCTCGTGATCCTGTTCACCGGCGCAAGCTGGGTCGATCCGGTGATGAGCATCATCGTGGTCGGCGTGATCGTGGTGGGCACGTGGAGCCTCGGCCGCGACGCCATGTGTCTCGCCATGGGCGCAGTGCCGCCGGGCGTGGACAAGACGGGTATCGAACGGTATCTGGCGGGCGTACCGGGTGTCACCGACGTCCACGATCTCCATGTCTGGGCGCTGTCCACCACGGAGAGCGCCATGACCGCGCACCTGGTGATGCCGGAAGGCCATCCCGGCGATAGTTTCGTGGACGGCATCGTGGCGACCTTGCGCCGCGATCACGCGATGAACCATGCCACGCTGCAGGTGGAAAGAGGCACGACCGAGCATCACTGCTCGCTGCATGAACGATCGCCGGCAGAGCCGCACGCCCATCACTCGCATTGAGCGAGCAGTCGTTCGTCCGAGGTGACCAGCGTACACTAGGTGCTGTGAAGTTTGAGGGAGACGCGCATGCTTGCGCAGACGCCGAATCGACACAAAATCCTCGACGTCCCGCCGGTTCTGATCGCCGGCGCCGGTCCAACGGGCCTCGCCGCCGCGATGAGTTTGTCCCGCGCCGGGATTCCCGTGCGTCTCATCGATAAAGCGCCTCAACCCTCGCCGTGGTCACGCGCCATCGGCATCCAGGCACGCACGCTCGAACTCTTCGAGCAGCATCGGCTGGTTGAGCCGTTTCTCGAACTCGGTCATCGGGCGCGCGTCGCGAATCTCTATTCGAATGGGCAGCGCCTCGCGCGGCTCGACTTCGATCCCTTGCAAACGCGGTATCCGTACCTGTTATTCCTCGATCAATCCGTCACCGAACGCCTGATGACGGAGCACCTTGCGTCGTCCGGCGTGCGGATTGAACGTGGCGTGGAATTGATGCGTTTCCGGCAAGGATCGGCGGGGCTGGAGGCCGCCGTGCGGCATGCGAATGGCGCTGAAGAATCGATTCGTCCGTCCTACCTGATTGGAGCCGACGGCGCCCATAGCACCGTGCGTCACGGCTTGGATATCGAGTTCACGGGCAAGACTTTCGAGCAGACGTTCCTGCTCGCCGACCTGCAAGCCGATACAGAATGGCCCGACGACGAATTCCATATCTTCGCGTCCGGCCAGGGCATTGCAACCCTGTTTCCGATGGGCGGCGGCTGCACGCGCCTGATCGCGGACAAACGTATGACGTCGGCGTCTGGTGCGGTGCCGGGCGTGGAACATGGCTTGGCGTCCGACAACGCGACGGATAGTCCCGATAAAACCGCGGCGCCGACGCTCGATGAATGCCGCGCGATTATCGAACGGCGTATTCATCATCGTGTGACCGTGACGAACCTTCAATGGTCGTCGTATTTTCATCTGAATAGCCGCATGGCCGACCGACTGCGTTCGGGCCGCATTTTTCTCGCCGGCGATGCCGCGCATGTTCATAGTCCAGCCGGCGCTCAGGGCATGAACACGGGCATTCAGGAGGCATTTAACCTTGGCTGGAAGATCGCGTGGATGCTGGCGGGCATCGCGCCGGATCGTTTGCTCGATACGTACCACGACGAGCGTCACCCGATCGAGCGCGAAGTGCTGCGGCAATCCAGTTTCATGACGCAAATGGCCGCTGCCGAGCATGGGCCGATGAAGCTGATTCGCGATCACGTGATGCCGGCTTTGTCGGCAATCGGCCCGTTGCGCGATGCCGCCCGGCGCACGGTCAGCGAGTTGTCGATTCAATATCGGCGTAGTCCGCTCACGCTGGATCGCTTGCTCGATGGCGGTCCGCGAGCCGGTGAGCGCGCGCCGGACGCATGGGTGCATGTCATCGACGGCCCGCTTGGACGGGCGCCCGGCGTGGGCTGTCTCTTCGATCTCCACGATCCCGCATGTTTCTCGTTGTTCTTGCTGGTGAGCCCATCGCCGGACAAGGACATTGCGCTGGCGCCCGCGACGCTCACCGTCGCGCACGCTATCCGCGATAAGGACCTGGATGAGCTGGCGGTATTAGTGGAGGAAGTGTTGCCGAATACGGTGCGTGTGTGGCGTATCACCGATAACGACAGCGACAACGCGAATTCGCTGACCGATGCGTACGGGCGCACGCGGCCTTGCTTTTATCTTGTGCGCCCGGATGGGTATATTGCCGCGAGGGGGCGGGCGCCGTCGGATACGCAGGCGTTGCTGCGTCATTGCGAAACGTGGTTCGGTTCGACGCAGCCGCGAGGGGAGGGTTAGCTTGTTTTCGGCAGCGGCAGAGGGTTGGCCGTGTTCAAGCGTTCGGCCCACTTGCGCAGCTCGGCGTGCGAAACGCGAAGCCCGGCGCGTAAGCTCGCCAATGCTTCGCGTGTCAACCGATCACGCACATCTTCTGGGGATTGTTGCAAATGCTTCTTCATGCAGAACGACCTCGGCGGGCATCTTCCGAGTCATAGGAGCCCGCAAATCGTCTGATTCTACCGCGGCCAAACGCCAGCTAAACCACCGCCCCCGCCGGCGTCAGCGCCACCCGATGTTTCGTCAGCGCCTCCCGCACAATGGGCTCCAGCTGGGAAACAATGCCCGGATCGTCCAGGCCGTTAAGCAACGCAATCCGCATCCTTGGCGCCCAGAACCGGTGAATGTGATCGGCCACGCCATCGACCGCTTCCGCACGATCGGGCATCGAATCGAAGAATTGACCGATCTGGTTTGCCATTTCGACCAGGCTGTTCACATCCATGATTTGTTCCCGTCCATGATCATTTCCCCGACGACGTCACGGTCGCGTCTGTAGCCACGGTCGAATCACGCAACTCGAGAAACTCCAGCTGCTGCGTATTGAAGCGCGAATAATCCTTCTGCCATTGCGATGGCTGCTCCACCGGCATGACTTGCACCGCCGTCACTTTGTACTCGGGACAATTCGTCGCCCAATCGGAGGAGTCGGTCGTGATCACATTTGCGCCCGACTCAGGAAAGTGGAACGTCGTGTACACCACGCCCGGCTGCATGCGCTCAGTGATCTTCGCGCGCAGCACGGTCTGCCCGGCACGCGACTCGATGCCGACCCAATCGTCCGCCTTGATGCCACGATCCTCGGCATCAACCGGATGAATCTCCAGCCGATCCTCGTCATGCCAGCGCGAGTTCTCGGTGCGCCGCGTCTGCGCGCCCACGTTGTACTGCGACAGGATACGGCCCGTGGTGAGCAGCAGCGGGAACTTGCGCGTGACCTTCTCCGGCGTCGCGATGAACTTCGTGATGACGAAGCGCCCCTTGCCGCGCACGAACTCGTCGATGTGCATCGTCGGCGTGCCATCAGGCGCCTGCGCGTTACACGGCCATTGAATGCTGCCAAGGTCATCAAGACGCTTGTACGACACGCCGGTGAATGTGGGCGTGAGGCGCGCGATTTCGTCCATGATCTGCGACGGATGCGTGTAGTTCATTTCATAACCAAGCGCGCGGGCGAGCTTGATCGTGACTTCCCAGTCAGCCAGACCCGGCAGCGGCGGCATGACCTTGCGCACACGCGAGATGCGCCGTTCGGCGTTGGTGAACGTGCCGTCCTTTTCCAGGAACGATGAACCCGGCAAGAACACGTGCGCATACTTGGCCGTCTCGTTCAGGAAGATGTCCTGCACGACGATGCATTCCATCGACGACAAAGCCTTCGCTACGTGCTGCGTATTCGGATCGGATTGAACGATGTCTTCACCTTGGCAGTAAAGGCCAAGGAAGCTGCCATGAACGGCGGCATCGAACATGTTCGGGATGCGCAAGCCCGGTTCCGATTGCAGCTTCACGCTCCACGCTTCTTCGAACAACGCGCGCACAGCCGCGTCGCTGATATGGCGATAACCCGGCAACTCATGCGGGAACGAACCCATGTCGCACGAACCCTGCACATTGTTCTGACCACGCAGCGGATTCACACCCACGCCTTCACGGCCGACGTTGCCAGTAGCCATCGCAAGGTTCGCGATGCCCATGACCGTCGTCGATCCTTGCGCATGTTCCGTCACGCCCAGGCCGTAGTAGATCGCACCGTTGCCGGCATTCGCATAAATGCGCGCGGCTTCGCGTACCGATTGCGCCGGCACGCCGGTGATGGCTTCCATGGATTCGGGCGAGTTCTCTTCGAGCGTCACGAAGTCGCGCCATTGCTGGAACGCACGCGGTTCGCAGCGCTCGGCCACGAAATCTTCCTTGACCAACCCTTCAGTCACGATCACGTGCGCAAGCGAGTTGACCATGGCGACGTTAGTACCAGGCCGCAATGCCAGGTGATGCGAGGCCTTCACGTGCGGTGTATCGACGATGTCGATCCGGCGCGGATCGACCACGATCAGTTGCGCGCCTTCACGCACACGCCGCTTCAGACGCGATGCAAACACCGGGTGACCATCGGTCGGATTCGCGCCGATCACCACGATCACATCGGCTTTCTCGACGGACGCGAACGTCTGCGTTCCGGCCGATTCACCGAGCGTTGTCTTCAGGCCATAACCGGTTGGCGAGTGACAAACACGGGCACAGGTGTCGACATTGTTGTTGCCGAACGCCGCGCGCACGAGTTTCTGCACGAGGTAGGTTTCCTCGTTCGTACATCTCGACGAAGTAATCCCGCCAATCGAATCCACGCCGTGCTTGTCCTGGATGCGACGGAATTCGCTGGCTGCGTACGAGAGCGCTTCTTCCCAGCTCACTTCGCGCCACGGATCAGTGATCTTTGCGCGGATCATCGGCTTGGTGATGCGGTCCTTGTGCGTGGCGTAACCCCACGCAAAGCGGCCTTTGACGCACGCGTGACCATCGTTTGCATCGCCGTTCTTGTTCGGCACCATGCGCACGACTTCGCTGCCTTTCATCTCGGCCTTGAGCGAACAGCCGACACCGCAATACGCGCACGTCGTCACAACCGAATGCTCGGGCTGGCCGAGCATGATGACCGTTTTTTCCTGCAACGTCGCGGTCGGGCAGGCCGCCACGCACGCGCCGCACGATACGCATTCGGATTCCATGAACGGCTGGTTTTCGCTCGCGGCCACGCGCGATTCGAAACCCCGTCCCGCGATCGTCAGCGCGAACGTGCCTTGCGTTTCCTCGCACGCGCGCACGCATCGATTACAGACAATGCACTTCGACGCGTCGTACGTGAAATACGGATTCGATTCGTCCTTCTTGTCCTTCAGGTGATTCGCGCCTTCGTAGCCGTAGCGAACCTCGCGCAAGCCAACCACGCCTGCCATGTCCTGCAACTCGCAGTCGCCGTTGGCGGGGCAAGTGAGGCAATCGAGCGGGTGATCGGAGATATACAACTCCATCACGTTCTTGCGCAGCGACTGCAGCTTGTTCGTCTGCGTGCGCACTTTCATGCCAGCTTCAACCGGCGTGGTGCACGACGCCGGATACCCACGCTTGCCCTCAATTTCAACCAGGCACAGACGGCACGAACCGAACGGTTCAAGTGAATCCGTCGCGCAAAGTTTAGGAACGTTGACGCCGGCTTCGATCGCCGCGCGCATCACCGACGTGCCCGCCGGCACGGTCACCGACGTGCCGTCAATATCTAACGTCACGTCGATATCCGCATGCCGCAGCGGCGTGCCGTAGTCGGTATCGTCGAAGGGATCGCGCGGCTTTGTCTTGCACGCGCAATTGCCGGAACCGCAGGAAGAGTTGGACATGATTGTGTTCCTTCTTTAAGCCGCTTTCTGCGACGGCTTTTTGGACAGACCGAAGTCTTCAGGGAAATGGTCGAGGGCCGACAGCACCGGATACGGCGTCATGCCACCCATCGCGCAGAGCGAGCCAGAAACCATGGTGTCGCAGAGATCGCGCAGCAGCGTTACTTGTTTCGGCGAGACGTCTCCGGCACGGATCTTCGCGATGACTTCAACACCGCGCGTCGATCCGATCCGGCAAGGCGTGCATTTTCCGCATGATTCGACGGCGCAGAAGTGCATCGCATATTGCGCCAGATCGGCGAGATTCGACGTGTCGTCATGGATCACGATACCGCCGTGTCCGACCACAGCGCCAACCGCTGCATAAGCTTCGTAGTCCATGGGAATATCCCACTGGCTTTCCGGAAGATACGTTCCAAGCGGGCCGCCGACTTGCGCGGCGCGCGCCGGCCGGCCGCTTGCCGTGCCGCCGCCATATTCATAGATCAGTTCGCGCAGGGTCACGCCGAACGCCAACTCCACGAGGCCGCCTTGCTTTACGTTGCCTGCGATCTGGAACGGCAGCGTGCCGCGCGAGCGGCCCATGCCGAAGTCTCGATAAAACGCCGCGCCCTTGGCGAAGATGATTGGCACGGTCGCCAGGGTAATGACGTTATTGATCACCGTCGGCTGGCCGAACAAGCCGACTAAAGCAGGCACCGGCGGCTTCGCACGGACCACGCCGCGTTTGCCTTCGAGCGATTCCAGCAACGCCGTTTCTTCGCCGCAAACATACGAACCGGCGCCTTTGGCCACTTCCAGTTCGAACGCTTTGTCGCTGCCGAGTACGCTTGCGCCAAGCCAGCCGGCGTCGCGCGCTTTTTCTATCGCGCAGTTCAGCGTCGCAATAGCGTGCGGATATTCGCTGCGCACATAGATATATCCCTTCGTCGCCTTGGTCACGATCCCCGCGATGATCATTCCTTCGATCAACATGTACGGGTCGCTTTCCATGACGAGCCGGTCCGAGAACGTGCCGGAATCGCCTTCGTCAGCGTTGCAGACGACGTACTTTTGCGGCGCCAAAGCGGCGCGCACCGTGCGCCATTTGATGCCGGCCGGGAACGCTGCACCGCCGCGTCCGCGCAGGCCCGATTCAAGCAGCGCTTCGCAGGCGGCATCGCCATCGGTTTCAAGCGCTTTGCGCAATCCGTCCAGGCCGCCGTGCTTGACGTAGTCATCGGTGGAAAGCGGGTCCGTGATACCGATGCGCGCAAACGTCAGGCGTTGCTGTTTCGCGAGCCACGGCAACGTATCAACCACGCCGACGCGCTTTTCATGCGCGCCGCCGGTTGCCAGATCGGCATCGAAGAGGGCGGGGACATCGTCTTCATCGACATTCGAATAACCGATACGGCCTTCCGCCGTTTCCACTTCGACCAGCGGTTCCAGCCAGAGCATGCCGCGCGAACCGTTGCGCACGATTTCAACTTCGATGCCGCGTTTCTGAGCTTCAGCCGCAACCGCCAGCGCGACGCGATCAGCGCCGAGCGCCAATGCCGACGAATCACAAGGGACGTAGATGCGCGTCATACCAGGTCCTCCGCGCTCGAATGAACGCGCGCCGCTTCGTACAGCCGCTCGAATTTCTGCGGCGTGACGCGGGCATGCAACTCACCGTTGATGGTCATGGCCGGCGACAGCGCGCATTGCCCGAGGCAATACACGGTTTCCAGCTCGGTATCGACTTGATGGCCGGAATCGAACTTGCACCCCGTATGCCCTTCGATATGCGCCGCCAGCGCTTCCGTTCCCATACTCCTGCAAGCCTCGGCGCGGCACAACTGCACGGTCACGCGCGCCGGCGGCTCGGAGCGGAAATGGTGGTAATAGGTGATCACGCCGTGCACTTCCGCGCGCGACAGCGACATGGCCTGAGCGAGCGGGGCGATGACATCGGCGGGAATGTAGCCGGCTTCGTCTTGAATAGCGTGCAGCACGGCGAGCAGCGACGCGCCCTTTTTCAGATGGCGCGCAACGCGCTCATCGGGCGTGCCGGCCGGCTGATTTTGGTGGTTATGAGGCATTTGGACCATGTGGGGAGTCTCCATTGCTCGGCATATGTTTTTTAAGAGCATATATCGGACCTATAATTTGCTATACCGAGCCCGTGATATGCAAGATACGAGGCTAGCGGGTCGATGGCAATAGGAACTGGGATTACATATGATCGATGTTGAATGCCGTACCGAGCTCGTCCTGCGCGACGCCGCAGGCCGCGAAGCCAGTCTCAGCGCGGCCGTGCCGCTTTTGCTGCTGGTTTCACAGACTGGCAGCATCGCGCAGGCCGCCTCGGCTAAGGGTTTGTCCTATCGGCACGCATGGGGTCTTTTGCGCGATATAGAGACGCGGTTGGGCGGCGCACTGATCACGAAGTCGCGTGGGCGCGGGTCGGTGCTGTCGGAACTGGGCGAAGCTGTGCTGCGGGCGCAACGTTTGTCGAACGAGCGGCTCGACGGGCCGCTTCAGGCGCTGGCCAGCGAAGTGGCCGGTGAACTGAACCGTCGGCTGTCGCGCGCCGTTGGCGAGATACGGATTCACGCCTCGCACGGATACGCCGTCGCTGCGCTGGTGGGCGCGCTTGCCGCCAAGCAGATCCCCGCCGACATCAAGTACCGTGAGAGCGCTGAAGCCGTTACCGCCCTCGCGCGCGGCGAGTGCGAACTGGCGGGGTTTCACTTGCCGATCGGCGAATTCCGCGCGAGTTGCGCCGAGATCTATCGGCCGTGGCTGGATGCGGGGCGGCATCGGCTGATTCATTTGACGCGGCGCACGCAAGGCCTGTTTCTGCCCAAGGGGAACCCGAAAGGCATACGCGGCTTGCGCGATCTCGCCCGCGACGATATCCGCTTCGTCAACCGTCAACCGGGATCGGGCACGCGCATGTTGCTGGATCTGGCGCTGCGCCAGATTGGCGTCGACCCGGCGAGTATCAACGGTTACGCCACGGCTGAACTGACCCATTCGGCCATTGCTGCATTTGTCGCGAGCGGCATGGCCGATCTTGGTTTTGGTGTGCAGCCGGCCGCGCAGCAGTTCGCGCTGGACTTCATTCCGATCATCGATGAGGACTACCTGTTCGCCTGCAACCGCGACAAGCTCAACGGCGCCGGACTCAGCGGCCTGCTGGAGGTATTGCGCAGCGATACATACCGCGACAGCGTGGCGCACCTGGAGGGCTACGATCCGGCCTTTTGCGGCCAACTGCTTGAACTCGATGAAGCGCTTGGCGGGGAAACTGGAAACGCGCGGTAACCATTTAGACCCGGTGTGTACCGCCGATCCGAAGCCTTCTGTCTAGAATTACGTTAACCTTATGGCTGGCTAGGGTTGGCAAGGCAGTCCGGTGCCGTTATATGCAACATTATGTCGCGGCTCACCAAGCCGGAAATGCTCTTGGCCAAATGTTTAATCGACGACCGTTTTACTCACCGTTACTGCTGCCATGAAATTGCTTTTGAGCGTTGCCGCGTTGATCGCGTTCGTTGTTAGCGCCGTTGCCTTTGTGCCCGTCGCTTTTGCCCAGAATTCGCCAGGTGTTCCGGGTGGCATCTTGCAGGACCAGTTTCGCCTGAAAGAACACCCGCAGCTGCAGTTTGCTGCATCGGCGCCGTCGGATAAGTACCAGAACGGCGTGACCGCGAAGCGTAGGCGCGGCGACTTGGGTGATCCGAACGGCTGTAACTTGCAGTGCCCGCATGATCAATAACCCGGCACGACTTTGGAGTGTGCAAACGGCGGCTCCCATGGGAGTCGGCGGTTTGCTGTGTGCGACCGGTTTAAAACCGCGTACGCTGAATCTGGATCAGTCCTCGTACTCGATCGGTTTATTAGCGCAATCCAGAACAGTCGAGTGAATGGACACCTCGCAGCGTTCCCGGAACATCTTGATAGTCCGGTTGCGTGGCCATAAATCAGCATCGACATACCACTCCTCGAGCATGTGCTCGAAGATCACCTTCCAGTTGCGCTGAATCCACCGATTGCCCGTATTAATCGGGTCGTCGGTATTGTCGGTGGGGATCAGAAATGCCGTCGGGTCGTCACGTGCGACGCCCAGCGCGATTTTCACATCGGGCGGGGAGGGATCTACGGCGTTGATCCATTCAACAAATGGTGCCGTGGGCGCCACGACGGCGACTACCCGGTTCGTGACGTGAAGCGGTTCCAACTGCATGCGATCGATCCTCGTATCAGATGACCAAATGCTGAAGCAAGCCGGCCATCGTGCAACGCTGGCTATCGAAGCCCAAGCTGCGCGTTAGAGAAGGGCAGAAATGCCAGCCCACAGGCGGGAACAGACGCCATGAGAGTAGGTGTCGATCATTGCCTGGATCGGAGCGTGACGCCCATACGCCACCGTGGTCACGAGCAGGAGCCCGGTAGCGGCGGCAATGGGACGAAACAGCTTAACTTTGGAGCGTGCCAATGGGTGCACGAAAAGCGCCGCGACCAAGGCTCCGAGCAGCCAGCCGGCAATGACTTCCGGAACGGTGTGGGCATAGTCGAAGACGCGGGCACATGCCGTCAGCAACCCGACCAGCAGTCCCGCCATGGCGCCCACCCATGCGCTGCCGCCCGCACTTCGCCAGAGGAGGGCGATGGCAACCGTCCAGACAGCCGTAGACAAGGTCGTATGGCCGCTGATCACGCGAAACCCTATGGAGGAGATCTCGACTCCGCACCCGGCATACAGGATCTTGGTGATGCCGACCAGCGCCATCCCGGCGGCCAGAAGCGTCACCCAGCGCACGGCCAGTGTCTTATCCGACAGCCTGAGCCAGATCGCGCAGGTCAGGGCGATGGGTAGAGTCAACGCGGCATCGCCGACATTGCTGATTGCAGTCCACATGAATTCTGTCAGATCAAAAGAGAGCAGGGCAGTTTAGCGCATGGCGCAGGAAGCATTCGTGTGCGCCGACACCCAGGCCGGTCAATAAAAAACAATAAAAAACCCCGCGAGCCTTTCGGCCTACGGGGTTTCAAATAATCCGGCACACGTCCGGATGCGATATTGGTGGAGGCGGCGGGAATCGAACCCGCGTCCAGTAGCGCTCTACGACCAGTTCTACATACTTAGTTCTATCATTTAATTTAACCTGGCGACGCGGACGAACACGCTTCGCTTCGGCGATTCACTAAATTTTCGACCTTGGCGTCGCGACGCCGACAAGGCTTATCTGACGTATATGACCTCTCGCGGTATTGCTACCGGTCTTGCGACTCTAGTCCGTCAGTAAACTAGGGAGAGGCAGGCGGCCCTTAGGCTGCCAGTGCGAACGTTTCGTCGTTTGCAGTTACGTTTTTCCCATTGATTTACGAGGTGACGGGTCCTCGGTATGCCCTAGCCGCTTCGCAACCCCTGTCGAAACCAGGTCGCCCCCGAAGCATTAATCATTATCTCACAGTTCATCCGCGTTTTGGCCGGCGAGCCCGCCCCCTCCGGGAGCCGCAGCCCTCACCGGCCATTGATGAATTGATGTGTTATTGCACGTCGCGTAGCAGATGTTGCAATTCGATGGTTGTTTCCACGACATGATCCGCGTGCCACCGCGTGGGCGGCAGGTCCGTCCCGCAGTACCCGTAGGCGGCCGCCACGGTGACCATGCCGGCGGCAAAACCGGCCTGGACATCACGCAGGTCGTCGCCCACGTACACCACCCGCTCGGGCGCTTCTTCCATCAATTCCGCAGCATGCAGCAGCGGCGCCGGATGCGGCTTCGAATGCGAGGTGGTATCGCCGCAAACAAGGCACGCCGCGCGCTCGGCCAGTCCAAGCAGCGCCACGAGCGGTTCGGCCAGCCGCGTTGCCTTGTTGGTCACAATGCCCCAGCGCACGCCGCGTGCATCGAGTTGATCGAGCAATTTGTCGATACCTGGAAACAGCGTCGTCTCGATGCACAAATCCGCTTCGTAGTTGGCGAGAAACTCCTCGCGCATGGACGCGTAATCAGGATGCTCCGGCTCGATCTCGAACGCGCCGGCCAGCAAACCGCGCGCACCCGCGGAAGCCAATGGCCTCAACGTCTCGAGCGGCCGCATTTCCAGCCCACGGTCATGTCGCATCTTGTTGACCGCGGCAACCAGATCGGGCGCCGTGTCCGCGATGGTGCCGTCGAGGTCGAACAACACCGCGTGGCAGAGCTTGAGCCGGGTCTTGTCGATTTGCTGCTTGGGCAAGGGCGTCGGATCGTCGCTCATGAAAGTCCGTACAGGTTCGATGACGCTCGGAGGCGTGGGGTCGGCATCACTGGGTCGATCGCTCATGTCATTTCCCGTCAGGCCACGCGGCGGCAAGCCATCAGATAGTTGATGCTTGAGTCGTCGGAGAGACCGAAGCGCTTGCTCAGCGGCCGGTACGTGATCCCCTTGATCTCGGCGATATCAAGTTGCGCAGAACGCACGAATTGCGCAAGTTCCGACGGCTTGATGAAGCGGGCGTAATCGTGCGTGCCGCGCGGCAACATCCGGGCAATGTATTCTGCGCCGATCACCGCGAACAAATAGGCCTTGGCATTGCGATTGAGCGTGGAGAAAAACACCCAGCCGCCGGGTTTGACGAGCGTGGCGCACGCCTGAACAATGCCCGCCGGATCCGGCACGTGCTCGAGCATCTCCATACAGGTCACCACGTCATAGCTGCCGGGCTCTCGCGCCGCCAATGCTTCGGCCGCAATCTCTTCGTATTCGACTTCGACGCCGCTCTCCAGGCTATGCAAGTCAGCCACGCCCAGCGCGCTCGACGACAAATCCACGCCTTTCACCTTCGCGCCACGCACGGCCATCGACTCAGACAGGATGCCGCCGCCGCAACCGATATCCAGCGCGCGTTTGCCCGACAGATGCGCAAGCCGGTCAATCCAGTCGAGCCGCACGGGGTTGAGCTCATGCAGTGGCTTGAACTCCGCATTCGGGTCCCACCAGCGATGAGCCAGCTCGCTGAATTTTTGAAGCTCGTGGGGATCGGCATTGATCATGTGCGGATAGCCTTGAAACGGAAGGTCGTAAGGTCAGGAACGGTCAAGTTCCAAGTATATAGGCGGCGGCGAGAGCCGGTGAATCGAGGCGCTCATCGAGGCCGGCCGGGCAGGGGAGCGCTCCCGGCATGCCGCTGGAGGGGTTGCGCCCGCAGGTTCCACATAAAAGTTGTCCATAAAAAAAGCCCCGCCGAAGCGGGGCTTTGATCCTGCGCCAATCTGTCGCGAATTACTGCGGCTGACGCGAGGTTCCAACAACTTCGACTTCCACGCGACGATCCGGTGCGAGGCAGGCGATAAGTTGCTTGCGGTTCTTCTGGTTGCAACCCGTGGTAACCGGGTTACGCTTGCCCTTGCCTTCCGTATAGATACGGTTGGCTTCGATGCCCTTGCTGACCAAGTATGCCTTGACAGCTTGTGCACGACGCAGCGACAGGCGATCGTTGTACTTGTCCGAACCGATACGGTCCGTGTAACCCGTTGCGACCACGACTTCCAGGTTCAGGTCGCCAATCTTCGATGCGAGATCGTCAAGCTTTTCCTTGCCAGCCGGCTTCAGGATTGCCTTGTCGAAGTCGAACAGAGCGTCAGCTTGGTACGTAATCTTCTGGCTCTGGATGACCGGAGCAACAGGAGGAGCGACCGGCGGCTGCGGTGCCTGGGCTACCAGCGCGCCATCGCACTTCGCGTTAGCCGTTGCCGGGGTCCAGAACGCGTCACGCCAGCAAAGCTCGTTCGTGCCGTTCATCCACACCCATTCGCCCGTGCCGTTCACCCAGTTGTCGTTCACCGCCTGGCGTGAAGCCGGGACCGATTGCGCCATCGCCGATGCAGCCATAACTGCGGTAGCTGCAATGAACGCGAGCTTTGAAAGTTTATTCATATTTCTCCTCTCGAAATTGAGATTACCGCAGGTTTACTGCGAGCCTTGTTGACGAAGACAAGTCATACATTGCTCGAAGTATAACATTACCGCGGAACAAAACGCTGTGTGTAGACTTCGAGCAGTGTCTAACTTTGTGCGTTCGCATTTTGCCATATCGTTCCCTTGCATCGATAAAAATATCCCTGGGGCCCCAACGCCCGCAACCTTATGTGGTGCATGCGCAACAAGACGGGGCAAGGAATTGCAGGGTTTGATACGTGCGGAACATGCGCACAATGCGTGCCACCCCGGAACTTTTTCCAAAAACATCAATACATTTTTTTCGACTGGTTTTTCGCGCGTTAAACGGCTGCGTCAAAACCAGTGAGGGCGAATGATAGCGGGTTAGTCTGACGTTTTCACTTTGTTGTGTGCAGCAATTTGTAAGCTTTCGCAACCGTTTGCTCCACGGCCTCCCGTCATGCTGGTCATCGGCTAGCGCCATTCGGCACTTTTCTGATCTCGTCCCCGACCTCACTGATTTGCCCCTGAATTCCTCGATCTGTTTCATGTGAACAATGTCCAAACTGTCTGTGCCGACTGTATGTGTATACGCAGGTGCTCCGGAAGCGGATGTCGCGCATGTTAGAATCGCGTGATGCGTTGCGTTCGCAATGCCGATGCTAAACGACGGTGAATCCGGGTAAAACGCCGCAAAAGAGGCTTTTATTCCGCGCCGGCGCCGCACAGTTCAAGACACGGATAAATGGATCAATTCGCCAAAGAGACCCTGCCAATCTCCCTCGAGGAGGAAATGCGCCGCTCATATCTCGATTACGCGATGAGCGTGATCGTGGGGCGAGCGCTCCCCGATGTCCGCGACGGCCTCAAGCCAGTCCACCGTCGCGCACTGTATTCCATGCACGAACTGAACAACGACTGGAATCGCGCCTATAAGAAGTCCGCGCGTATTGTGGGCGACGTCATCGGTAAATATCATCCTCACGGTGACCAGTCGGTCTACGACACCATCGTGCGGATGGCGCAACCGTTCTCGCTGCGCTACATGCTGGTCGACGGCCAGGGCAATTTCGGTTCGGTCGATGGCGACAACGCCGCCGCCATGCGATACACCGAAATCCGCATGGCCAAGATCGGCCACGAGCTGCTTGCGGATATCGACAAGGAAACGGTCGACTTCGGCCCGAACTATGACGGCAGCGAAAGCGAGCCGCTGGTTCTGCCGGCGCGTATCCCCAATCTGCTGATCAATGGCTCGGCCGGTATTGCCGTGGGTATGGCGACGAACATTCCGCCGCACAACCTGCGCGAAATCGTCGACGCCTGCATGCATCTGCTGAACAATCCCGACAGCACAATCGACGAACTGATGGAAATCGTGCCGGGGCCGGACTTTCCGACCTACGGCGTGATTTACGGCGTCTCGGGCGTAAAAGACGGTTATCGAACGGGTCGCGGACGCGTCGTGATGCGCGCGACCACGCATTTCGAAGAGATCGACCGCGGCCAGCGGATGGCGATCATCGTCGATGAAATCCCGTATCAGGTGAACAAGCGCACGCTGCTTGAGCGTATTGCCGAGCTGGTGAACGAGAAGAAGATTGAAGGCATCTCGGACATCCGCGACGAATCCGACAAGAGCGGCATGCGCGTCGTGGTCGAACTGAAGCGCGGCGAAGTACCGGAAGTGGTGCTGAACAATCTGTACAAGATGACGCAGCTTCAGGACACGTTCGGCATCAACATGGTTGCGCTGGTCGACGGCCAGCCGCGCTTGCTGAACCTGAAGCAAATGCTGGAGTGCTTCCTGTCGCATCGGCGGGAAGTGCTGACGCGGCGCACCGTATACGAGCTGCGCAAGGCGCGGGATCGCGGCCACGTGCTGGAAGGCCTGGCGGTGGCGCTGGCGAATATCGATGAATTCATCCGCATCATCAAGGCCGCGCCGACTCCGCCAATCGCGAAGCAGGACTTGATGAACAACGCCTGGGACTCGGAAATCGTGCGCGAAATGCTGTCGCGCGCCGAAACCGAAGAATCGGGCGGGCGTCAGGCGTACCGGCCGGAAGGACTGAACCCGGCGTACGGCATGCAGGCCGATGGCTTGTACAAGCTGTCCGACGTTCAGGCGCAGGAAATTCTGCAAATGCGCCTGCAACGCCTGACCGGGCTCGAGCAGGACAAGATTGTTGGCGAGTACAAGGAAGTGATGGCGCAGATCGCTGACTTGCTCGACATCCTGGCTCGGCCGGAGCGGATTCGCGCGATCATCGTGGAAGAACTGGCGTCTATTCGTGCTGAATTCGGCGACGACCGCCGTTCGCGCATCGAGCTGAATGCAACCGAACTGAATACCGAAGACCTGATCACGCCGCAGGAAATGGTCGTGACCATGTCGCACACCGGCTATGTGAAGTCGCAGCCGCTGTCCGAGTATCGCGCGCAAAAGCGTGGCGGCCGCGGCAAGCAGGCTACGCAGATGAAGGAAGACGACTGGATCGACACGCTCTTCATCGCTAATACGCACGACCACATGTTGTGTTTCTCGAACCGTGGCCGTGTTTACTGGATCAAGGTCTACGAAGTGCCGCAGGGTTCGCGGAATTCGCGCGGCCGGCCGATTGTGAACATGTTCCCGCTGCAAGACGGCGAGAAGATCAACGTCGTGCTGCCGATCAAGGAATTCTCCGCGGACAAATACGTCTTCATGGCGACCTCGCTGGGTACCGTCAAGAAGACGCCGCTGGAAGCCTTCAGCCGGCCGCTGCGCAAGGGCATCATTGCCGTTGGCCTGGACGACGGCGATTTCCTGATCGGGGCGGCGATTACCGACGGCCAGCATGACGTAATGCTGTTCTCGGATTCGGGCAAGGCGGTGCGTTTCGACGAGAACGACGTGCGTGCAATGGGCCGCGAAGCCCGGGGCGTGCGCGGCATGCAACTGGAAGAAGGCCAGCAGGTCATTGCGTTGCTCGTGGCCGGCGGTGAAAACCAGTCGGTGCTGACGGCGACCGAGAACGGTTTCGGCAAGCGTACGCCTATCGACGAATACACCCGACACGGCCGTGGCACGAAGGGAATGATCGCTATCCAGACATCGGAACGCAACGGCAAGGTAGTCGCCGCAACGCTCGTCGAACCGGAAAGCGAGATCATGCTGATCACCAATACCGGCGTGCTGATCCGCACGCGGGTGTCGGAGATCCGTGAAATGGGCCGCGCAACCCAAGGTGTTACACTCATCAGTCTTGACGACGGCACCAAGCTGTCCGGTTTGCAGCATATTGCCGAGGCGGAAGTCGCAGTCGAACTCGACGCCGATCTGGAAGGTGAAGCGGGGGATGCTGGCAGTGCTGGCGAAACTCCGGCCAGCGCGGCTGCTGATGATTCGGCTGATGCTGGCGACTCATCGAACGACGCCTCGAACGACGCCTCGGGTGACACGCCGGGCGACACGTCGGAAGGTGATGAGGACGGCACGTCCTGACCGAGTGTTCGCACCGAGCGCCTGTTCTGTTTCTGAAAGCTTGAATGGATAAGCTGCGCGACTTGAGCACATGCCAAGTCGCGTCGCGCTGAAAGTAAAAATTTTTTAAGGGAGTAATGATGCAAAAACAGTTTAAACAATGGATGTTGCTGGCTGCTTTGGTACCGGCTTTCGCATCGGCTCAATCGCTCCAGAGCCAAGCAACGTCGCCGGCGCCGGATGCAGCCACAGCGGCACCGGATCCGGCGAAGCAAGCTGCGATCAAGGACCTGCTGGACGCAATCGACGCGCAAAAGCTCGTCGGCGCCATTGGTAACAGCGCACAAATGCAGTCGAAGCAACTGGTTCCGGCCATCTTGTCTGACGCTTTGAGCGAAAACAAGACGATGAACGACAAGCAGAAGCAAGCTGCCGTTCCTCAACTGCAGAAGGACACGGTACCGAAGCTGGTTGATTCGGCAGGTCAGGTTTTCGCGACCGACTCGTTCCGTCAGGACGCCATGCAGGCTCAGTACGACGCGTACGCGAAGTACTACACCACAGCTGAAATCAAAGACCTGACGTCGTTCTATAAGAGCCCGACGGGTCGCAAGTTCATCCAGGTTCAGGACCAGGTTGGTCGTGACGTGGTGAACGGTCTGATGCAGAAGTACATGCCGCAATCGATCAAGGCCACCCGCGCGCAGGCGGACAAGGAAGTGGCTGCTGTCAAGCCGAAGTAAGTAAGGCTGCCAAAGCCCGCTGCCGCTCGCGCGGCTGTAGTTTGGCGGGTTTTCGGGACGGTGCGATAATGGCTGTTTGCGTTCAGACGCAAACAGCCATTTCTTTTTCGTGGCGTGATTCAGGCTTTATTCAGCGTTCCGCTCGCGCTGGCGTGGTCTGCTAGCGTTCTCTTTATCGCGTCGGGCTTTTCGGGGTGTTTATCAGATGCGCGTGTTCAATTTCTCCGCTGGTCCTGCAGCAATGCCCGAAGAAGTACTCCGTCAAGCAGCCGACGAAATGCTTGATTGGCACGGTAGCGGCATGAGCGTGATGGAAATGAGCCATCGCGGCGCTGAGTTCATGTCGATTCATGAAGCCGCGCTCACCGATCTGCGCGATCTGCTGAAAGTACCCGCGTCGCACAGAATCCTGTTCTTGCAGGGTGGCGGCATTGGCGAGAACGCGATCGTTCCGCTGAACCTGCTCGGCGCGCGTCAAACCGCCGACTTTATAGTGACCGGTTCCTGGTCGCAGAAATCCTTCAAGGAAGCGCAGAAGTACGGCACGCCGCACATTGCTGCAAACGGCAAGACGGAGCAGGGTTTCACGCATGTGCCGAAGGTCGCCGAATGGCATCTCTCCGACGACCCGGCTTACGTCCATCTTTGCACGAATGAAACCATCGACGGCGTCGAGACCTTTGAGATCCCCGATCTCGGTTCGGTGCCGCTCGTCGCGGACGCGTCGTCGCACATTCTTTCCCGCCCAATGGACATCGCGAAATACGGCGTGCTGTTTGGCGGCGCGCAGAAGAACATCGGCATGGCGGGTGTGACGGTCGTGATCGTGCGCGAGGATCTGCTCGACCGCGCGTTGGCGATCTGCCCGTCGGCGTTCGAATGGAAGACGGTCGCCGCGAATAATTCGATGTACAACACGCCGCCAACCTATGCCATCTACGTTGCCGGCCTGGTGTTCAAGTGGCTGAAGAAGCAGGGCGGCCTGGAAGCCATGGAAGCACGCAGTATCGAAAAGTCGACGCTGCTGTACGACACTATCGACGCCAGCAGTTTCTATCTGAACAAAGTCGAGCGTCAGTCGCGCTCGAGGATGAACGTACCGTTCTTTCTCGCCGACGAAACCCGTAACGAAGCATTCCTGGCCGGCGCAAAAGCGCGCGGCCTGCTGCAGCTGAAAGGCCACAAGTCAGTCGGCGGCATGCGCGCGTCCATCTATAACGCGGTGCCGCTCGAAGCGGTGAAGACGCTCGTCGAGTATATGAAGGAATTCGAGCAGGCCAGTGCCTGAGTTCAGGCACGGCCTCCCATCCGACGCTTGGTAGCCCAAGCCGGACCGACTCATCTCATACAACGCATGGACGACGACCTTAATTCACGACTCATACCGCTGCGCGACCGCATTGATGCGCTCGACGCGCAGCTCATCGCGCTCCTGAATCAGCGCGCCGCCGTGGCGCTCGAGGTGGGCGAGGTGAAGAAGCATTTCAACGCGCCGGTGTTTCGCCCCGAGCGCGAGTTGCAAGTCATCGCGCGGCTCCAGGAGATGAGCGAAGGGCCACTTGCCGATGATCACATCAGCTCGATCTGGCGCGAGATCATGGCCGCGAGCCGTGCGCTCGAAAAGACGCTGCGCGCGGCGTATCTCGGTCCGGTCGGGACCTACAGCGAGCAGGCGATGGTCGAGTATTTCGGACACTCCATCGAAGGCGTGCCATGTCCTTCTATCGATGAAGTGTTTCGCTCGGTTGAAGCCGGTGCGGCCGAGTTTGGCGTGGTGCCGGTTGAGAATTCTGCGGAAGGCGCGGTCTCGCGGTCGCTCGATTTGTTTCTGCAAACGTCGCTTGTGATTGGCGGCGAGTTGGCTTTGCCGATTCACCACAATCTGTTGACGGCATCCGGCACGCTTAATGGCGTGACCCGCGTGTTCGCGCATCCGCAAGCGCTCGCGCAATGCCAGCATTGGCTCACGGCGAATGCGCCGACGCTCGCGCGCCAGGCTGTATCGAGCAATGCCGAAGCGGCCCGGCTGGCGGTGGGGGACCCGACCATTGCGGCGATTGCCGGAGATCGCGCGGCCACGCATTACGGGCTCGGCGTGGTCAGCTCGCTAATCCAGGACGACCCGCACAACCGCACGCGCTTCGTGATGGTCGGCCGGGAGCGCACAGGCGTGAGCGGGCATGACCAGACCTCGCTGATCGTGTCGGTGGCGAACGAGCCTGGCGCGTTGCTGAAATTGCTGGAACCGCTCGCGCGTCATGGCGTGTCCATGACGCGTTTCGAGTCGCGTCCTGCGCGCGTCGGCACGTGGGAATACTACTTTTATATCGACGTGGAAGGCCATCGCGACGACGCGCCGGTCGCCGCTGCGCTCGAGGAACTGGGCGAAAAAGCCGAGTTTCTCAAGATCCTCGGTTCGTATCCTCGCGCTCGTTGAGCCTTTTAAAAATCGCTGGAGAAAACATGACATCGCAATTCGGCCCTTCCTACGTGCGCGCAATCGCGCCTTATATTGCCGGCAAACCGATCTCGGAAGTGGCGCGTGAATTCGGACTGAACGAAGCGGATATCGTCAAGCTCGCGTCGAATGAAAATCCGCTCGGCATGCCCGAGTCGGCCAAGCTCGCGATGGCGCAAGCGATCGCGGAACTCGGCCGTTATCCAGACGCGAACGGTTTCGATCTGAAGGCTGCGTTGAGCGAACGTTACGGCGTGCCGCCGGAATGGATCACGCTGGGCAACGGCAGCAACGACATCCTCGAAATCGCCGCGCATGCGTTCGTCGAGAAGGGTCAGTCGATCGTCTATGCGCAGTATTCGTTCGCGGTTTATGCACTGGCCACACAAGGTTTGGGCGCGCGCGCGATTGTCGTGCCGGCCGTGAAGTACGGTCACGATCTCGAGGCAATGCTCGCTGCTATCGCTGATGACACGCGTCTCGTATTTGTTGCGAATCCGAATAACCCGACTGGCACGTTTATCGATGGCCGGACGCTTGAGGCGTTTATTGCCCGCGTGCCGCGTCACGTCGCGATCGTGCTGGACGAGGCGTACACGGAATACCTGTCGAAGGACAAGCGCTACGATTCCATCGAATGGGTGCGTCGTTATCCGAATTTGCTCGTGTCGCGGACGTTTTCTAAGGCTTTTGGACTGGCTGGATTGCGTGTGGGTTTCGCCATTGCGCGACCGGAGCAAACCGATCTGCTCAATCGCCTGCGCCAGCCGTTCAACGTGAATTCGATGGCGCAAGCCGCCGCGATCGCCGCGTTGAAGGACACCGAGTTTTTAGCGAAGAGCGCTGAGATCAACGCGGCAGGGTATCGCAAGCTGACGCAAGCCTTCGACAAACTCGGCCTGCAATACGTCCCCTCCGATGGCAACTTCGTGATGGTGCGCGTGGGCGATGACGACGCTGCCGGACAACGCGTGAATCTCGCGTTGCTCAAGCAAGGCGTGATCGTGCGGCCGGTTGCGAACTACGGTTTGTTGCCGTGGCTGCGTGTCACGATTGGCTTGCCGGAAGAGAACGACGTGTTTATTGCGGCGCTCGAAAAGTCGTTGGCGGCCACTGCCTGATTGTTTTGTTTTACCCGTGCGTTTCGTGAAGAGGCACGGGTTTGTCCGATTGCTCACCCCTCGCGCCGAAAGGCGCGTTTTTATCGATGTCTCGTGGCCGCGTTCTCTTTCAATAAAATCGTGATTTTCGGCGTCGGCCTGATCGGCGGATCACTCGCGCGCGCATTGCGCGAACGCGCTGGCGCAGCGGGCGAAGTCATTGGTGTCGGGCGCTCGGTGAAATCCGTCGAGCGTGCGCTGGAACTTGGCGTGATCGACTCCGCCGTTTTTCTCGACGATGACCGCGCGCTCGATCTCGCGCTGCGTGACGCCGATATCGTGTTGATCGCCGCGCCGGTGGCGCAAACCGAGCCGCTGCTGCGGCGGATTGCGCCGTTCCTGGACGCGCGCACCATCGTCACCGATGCCGGTAGCACAAAAAATGACGTTGTCGCTGCGGCGCGTGCAGCGCTCGGCGATCGCGTTTCGCGCTTCGTGCCGGGGCATCCGATCGCCGGGCGGGAATCGAGTGGACCTGACGCCGCCATACCCGATCTCTATGTGGATCGAAACGTCGTGCTGTGCCCGTTGCCGGAGAATTCGCCGGAGCTGGTGGAGCGCGTCGCCGACATGTGGCTTGCGACCGGCGCCAGCGTGCATCGGATGACGGCCGAGCAGCATGACGGCGTGTTTGCATCGGTGAGTCATTTGCCGCACGTGTTGTCGTTCGCGCTCGTCGAGATGATTCTGCAAGCGCCGGATGCTGCGCTGAAGTTTTCGTTCGCCGCCGGCGGGTTCCGCGATTTCACGCGGATCGCGGCGTCGAGTCCGGAAATGTGGCGCGACGTGTGCATCGCGAACCGGGCGGCGCTTCTGACCGAAATTGATGCTTATACGAACGTGTTGGCGCGTTTTCGCCAGGCCATTGAAACCTCCGACGGCGCTGCGCTCGAAACCGCCTTCGAGCGTTCGCGCGCGGCACGGACCGAATGGCAACAAGGCGGCGCGATCAAGGCCGCCGACGAGTCGGCACAATAGTCGGCTCGATAATCGGCCCAATAATTCGCACACTAGCAATAGCTAACTGGACTAGAACCATGGAACACCTCGATCTCGGACCTTTTTCGCGTGCGTCCGGCACGGTTCGGCTGCCCGGATCGAAGAGCATTTCTAACCGTGTCTTGCTGCTCGCCGCGCTGGCTGAGGGCGAGACGGTGATCACGAATCTCCTCGATTCCGACGACACCCGCGTGATGCTTGCGGCGCTCAACACCTTGGGCGTCGAGGTGCAAAACGACGGCGAGCGCTGTGTCGTGAAAGGCACCGGCGGCCGCTTTCCGGTGGAATCGGCGGAGCTTTTTCTCGGCAACGCCGGTACCGCAGTGCGTCCGCTCACGGCCGCGCTCGCGCTCAACGGTGGTGAATATCGCGTGCATGGCGTGCCGCGCATGCACGAACGGCCGATCGGCGATCTCGTCGATGGCCTGCGCCAGATTGGCGCGAAGATCGACTACGAAGCGAACGACGGCTTTCCGCCGCTGCGGATTCATCCGGCTGAAATTGCTGTTGACCAGCCGATCCGCGTGCGTGGCGATGTCTCCAGCCAGTTCCTGACCGCGTTGCTGATGAGCTTGCCGCTCGCGCAGAACACGCATGGCCCGATTGTCGTGGAAGTGGACGGTGAGCTGATTTCGAAGCCGTATATCGACATCACGATCAAGCTGATGGAGCGTTTCGGGATGACCGTCGAACGTGATGGCTGGAAGAGTTTTACGCTGCCGGCCGGCGCGCGCTACGCGTCGCCGGGCACGATCGCGGTGGAAGGCGACGCGTCGTCGGCCTCGTATTTCCTCGCGGCCGGCGCGCTGGGCGGCGGTCCGCTGCGGGTGGAAGGCGTGGGCCGCGCGAGCATTCAAGGCGACGTGAATTTCGCCGATGCGCTGATCCGCATGGGCGCGAACGTCATGCTGGGCGATGACTGGATCGAAGTACGCGGCGTGGAATCCGACGACGGCAAGCTGATGGCCATCGACATGGATTTCAACCTGATCCCCGACGCCGCCATGACCATTGCCGTGGCCGCGCTGTTCGCCACCGGCACGACCACGCTGCGCAATATTGCGAGCTGGCGCGTGAAGGAGACAGACCGGATTGCTGCAATGGCCACCGAGTTGCGCAAGGTTGGCGCGACGATCGAGGAGGGCGCGGACTACCTCGTCGTCACGCCGCCGGCCGCGTTGACGCCGAATGCGGCTATCGACACCTACGACGATCACCGCATGGCCATGTGTTTTTCGCTCGTGAGCCTAGGCGGGGTGCTGGTGCGTATCAATGACCCGAAATGCGTCGGCAAGACCTTCCCGGATTACTTCGAGCAGTTCGCGAAGCTCGCGAAGGCTTGATGACCATGACTAATATGAATGCATCAATGAAAGCTCCGACCCCGCGCGTCATTTCCCGCCGATCCGGACGTCTCCGATGAAACCCACTCGTCCGTTTCACCAGACTCCTGTTATCACCATCGACGGCCCGACGGCTTCGGGCAAAGGGACTGTGGCCGCATCGGTCGCCGCCACGCTCGGCTTCCATTTACTCGATAGCGGCGCGCTGTACCGGCTCACCGCGCTCGCGAGCGCGCGATACAACATCGAACCCGAGAATGGCGATGCGCTCGCCGAACTTGTCGCAGATCTTCACATCACGTTCCGGGAAGGTTTGGCACAGCTCGACGGCGTAGATGTATCGACGGAAATTCGTGCCGAGGAAATTGGCAACCGGGCGTCAGCGATTGCTGTCCACGGCCAGGTTAGGACGGCGCTGATTGCGCGCCAGCGGGCGTTCCGCAAGCCTCCGGGGCTGGTTGCCGACGGCCGCGACATGGGCACCGTTATTTTCCCCGATGCAACGCTCAAGGTGTTTCTCACGGCAAGCGTTGAAGCGCGGGCCGCGCGGCGGCATAAGCAATTGATACAAAAAGGCTTTTCTGCTAATATGGAAGACTTGCTACGAGATTTGCGCGAGCGGGACGCACGGGACAGTAACCGTGTAGCCGCACCGCTCAAGCCCGCAGTGGACGCGAAGACGCTGGACACCTCCGGGTTATCCATTGACCAGGCGGTCAATCAGATCATCGGCTGGTTTAATGCGATTCACGTGTAGTTAGCCGTAGAACACTGTAATTGTTGGAAAAAGCCGACATTTCGAAGGCTTTGTTTTGGAGCTCCATGAGAAACATGGAGCGTGGTTTAACCCCTCAACCCCGTGTGGCGTTCGCCTTTTTTGCCATCGGCCCGAACAGTTCGGGCAGGCATTGCGAAGCAGCTGCGCAACTATAGATTTTTATGTCCGACCTGCAAACATCTACCCCGATTACCGAATCTTTTGCGGCTCTGTTCGAAGAGTCGTTGACCAAGCAGGACATGCGTGCGGGTGAAGTCATTTCCGCCGAAGTCGTGCGCGTCGACCACAATTTCGTGGTTGTCAACGCGGGTCTCAAGTCCGAAGCCTACATTCCGCTCGAAGAATTCCTGAACGACGCGGGCGAGGTAGAAGTGCAGGCGGGCGACTTTGTTTCCGTGGCTATCGACGCCCTGGAAAACGGTTATGGCGACACCATCCTGTCGCGTGACAAGGCGAAGCGTCTGGCTTCGTGGCTGTCGCTGGAAAAAGCGCTCGACAACAACGAACTCGTGACCGGCACGATCACGGGCAAGGTCAAGGGCGGCATGACCGTGATGGTCAACGGCATCCGTGCGTTCCTGCCGGGTTCGCTGGTTGATACGCGTCCGGTCAAGGACACGACACCGTACGAAGGCAAGACCCTCGAATTCCGCGTCATCAAGCTCGACCGCAAGCGTAACAACGTCGTGTTGTCGCGCCGTGCCGTGATCGAAGCGACCCAAGGCGAAGAGCGCGCAAAGCTGCTCGAAACGCTGAAGGAAGGCGCGATCGTGGAAGGCGTGGTCAAGAACATCACAGACTACGGCGCATTCGTGGACCTCGGCGGTATCGACGGCCTGCTGCACATCACGGACATCGCATGGCGTCGCGTGCGTCACCCGAGCGAAGTGCTGTCGGTTGGCCAGGAAGTCACCGCCAAGATCCTCAAGTTCGACCAGGAAAAGAACCGCGTATCGCTCGGTATCAAGCAACTCGGCGACGATCCGTGGGAAGGCATTTCCCGCCGTTACCCGTCGGGCACGCGCCTGTTCGGTAAGGTGACGAACATCACCGACTACGGCGCATTCGTCGAAGTGGAATCGGGCATCGAAGGCCTGGTCCACGTGTCGGAAATGGACTGGACAAACAAGAACGTTGCACCGTCGAAGGTTGTGCAACTCGGCGACGAAGTCGAAGTCATGGTTCTCGAAATCGACGAAGACCGCCGCCGTATCAGCCTCGGCATGAAGCAGTGCAAGCCGAACCCGTGGGACGACTTCAGCCGCAACTTCAAGAAGGGCGACAAGCTGGAAGGCGCGATCAAGTCGATTACCGACTTCGGCGTGTTTATCGGTTTGCCGGGCGGCATCGACGGTCTGGTTCACCTCTCGGACCTGTCGTGGAGCGAAACGGGCGAAGAAGCGGTTCGCAAGTACAAGAAGGGCGACGAAGTCCAGGCTATCGTTCTGGGCATCGATGTCGAGAAGGAACGCATCTCGCTGGGTATCAAGCAACTCGAAGGCGATCCGTTCAGCAACTTCGTGGCAATGAACGACAAGGGCGCGACGGTTGACGGCGTGGTCAAGTCGGTTGACGCGAAGGGCGCAGTCGTGACGTTGACGGCAGACGTGGAAGGTTATCTCCGCGCGTCGGAAATCGCTCAGGACCGCGTGGAAGATGCTCGCAACGTGCTGAAGGAAGGCGACAAGGTCAACGCGATGATCATCAACATCGATCGCAAGTCGCGTGGCATCAACCTGTCGATCAAGGCCAAGGATTCGGCTGAGCAACAGGAGGCTATCCGTGGTCTGGCTTCGGCTGACTCGAGCACGGCTGCAACCGGCACGACGAACCTTGGCGCGCTGTTGAAAGCCAAGCTCGACGGCCAGAACGGCTAAGCCGCAGGTATTGCTGCAGCATGACCAAATCGGAATTGGTCGCCCAACTGGCGCTGCGATTTCCGCAACTTGTTCTTAAAGATGCGGATTTCGCGGTGAAGACGATGCTCGATGCGATGTCGGACGCTTTGGCCAACGGCCATCGCATCGAAATCCGCGGCTTCGGCAGTTTTGGCCTCAATCGTCGTCCATCGCGCGTTGGACGCAATCCCAAGTCGGGGGAGAAAGTGCAGGTACCGGAGAAATTCGTACCGCATTTCAAGCCTGGCAAGGAGTTGCGCGAACGAGTAGATGGCCGCTCGGGCGAGCCGCTGAAGCAGTCGAACGAAGCGGATAGTGACGAAGACGACGATGTTTGACCGGCGTCAGAGTTCAGGCCGTATCGAACTGCTCTCTGCCAGAGGCAAATGACCGAAAAAAGCACCCGCAAGGGTGCTTTTTTTATGCCCCGGCCGAACGTACGCCAGTGGCATCGCTGTTCTGCACGATCGTTCGTCACCGGTATTTTCACGCTTGACGTGAAGCGGCAAACTGCCGCAAACGTCCTGCTGATCGGCCTATCGTCCAAGCCGTTGCGCATTGCCCCATAGGCTTCAATTACAATACCGCACGCTAACGACCCAATGCAGCGTGGTCCGCGCTTTGCGTCTTTCTTGGATGGCGGTGTAGTACTCGCCGCCCGCGTTACCTTCTGCGTCGTTCCGCTATTGCCGTCAAAGAGACCCTTATGAAATTTTTTGTCTGGCTGATCCGTGTACTGGTTTTCGTGCTCCTGCTCGTGTTGGCGTTGGCCAATACGCAAAGCGTGACGCTCAATTTTCTCGCTGGCTACTCCTGGCAAGCACCGCTGATCCTGATTGGCCTGGCGTTTTTTGTGGTTGGCCTCGTGGCTGGTCTGCTCTCGTCGCTGCCTTCGTTGTTTCGCCTGCGGATGGAAAATGCACGCCTCAAACGCGAATTGCGCACGGCGCGCGATATTCCCGTCGTGCCAATGGATCCGCCTATGCCGCCGCTGATTTGACGGGTCGTGCAGTGACCGGCCCTGTGCCAGCGCGATCGGGTGCTTGCTTCCGGCACGCCGCTTGCCCTTAACCCTTTCCAAGAATTCGCATGGATCTAGACTTCTGGTGGCTGCTTGTCATTCCGGTCGCGTTTGCTCTCGGTTGGATCGCATCGCGCTATGACCTGAAAACGCTGCTGTCCGAAAACGCGAATCTGCCGCGCTCGTACTTTCGCGGCCTCAATTTCCTGCTGAACGAGCAGCACGACAAGGCCATCGACGCCTTTATCGAAGTGGCGAAGCTCGATCCTGAAACCATCGAATTGCACTTTGCGCTCGGTAACCTGTTTCGCCGACGCGGTGAGACGGACCGGGCCATTCGCGTGCATCAGAACTTGCTGGGCCGCGCTGATCTGCCCGTCGCTGAACGCGATCACGCGCTGTTCGAACTCGGGCAGGATTTCCTGAAGGCGGGTCTGCTGGATCGTGCGGAGGAAACCTTCCGGTCGCTCGAAGCGGGTGAATATGCGCTGGGCGCGCAACGGGCGTTGCTGACCATTTACGAGATCGAGAAAGACTGGAACAAATCGATTGCAACCGCCGGCCGGATCCAGGAAATGGGCGCGGCGACGCTTGAAAAAGAAGTCGCCCAGTTCCATTGCGAACTCGCGCAGGAAGCACTGCAGCGCAAGAACCCGGCAGACGCTCGTGCTGAACTGAAACTCGCGCTCGCGGCGAATCCCGATAACGTGCGGGCGACCATTCTGGTTGGCGACGTGGATGCCGCCGGCGGCGATCTGGAGTCGGCTATCGTGTGCTGGCGTCGCGTGGAAGAGCAGAATGCGGCGTATCTGCCGCTGGTGGCCGAAAAACTGGTGCAGGCTTACGAGCAACTCGGCCGTACGGCTGAGGGCGTGGATTTGCTGGTTGACTACGTGAATCGCTATCCGTCGAACGATCTGCTCGACGTGGCGTTCAAGCACGTCTCGCAATTGCGCGGCATGGACGCAGCCCACGCGCTTGCGCGGCACCAGATGCAGACATCGCCGAATCTCGCCGGCATGACACGGCTGCTGGAAGCGCAAGTGGCGACGGCCGAGGAACCGCGTCGCAGCGAACTCGAACTGATGCGCACGCTCGTCAAGCAGCGGACCAAGAACCTGCCGCGCTACACGTGCCAGAATTGCGGTTTCCGGGCACGTCTCTTTTACTGGCAATGTCCCGGCTGCAGCGGCTGGGAAACCTATGCGCCACGCCGCGTCGAGCCGATCACCGCGTCCGCCTGAACGCGGCGCGTTTTTCCTGCGTAGCCTGGCTCCCGCGGGATACGCAGGACACGCAACGTTTGACACGATCGGACTCCGTGGCCGTTTTGGCCTGACCTATCGACAATCACCGGTCTCTCCGGAACGCTTATGAAAATATCCATCATCGGGACGGGCTACGTCGGATTAGTGACCGGCGCGTGCCTCGCTGAAATTGGCAACGACGTGCTGTGCCTGGACGTCGATGCCCGCAAGATCGACATCCTCAATAACGGCGGCGTGCCGATCCACGAGCCGGGCCTGCACGAGATCCTGAAGCGTACGCGTGCGGCCGGCCGTATCCGCTTTTCCACGGATATCAAGGAAAGCGTCGAGCACGGCGAGATCCAGTTCATCGCGGTGGGAACGCCGCCGGACGAGGACGGCTCCGCCGACTTGCAGTACGTGCTCGAGGCTGCGCGCAACATCGGGCGTTATGCAAACGGCTTCAAGGTGATCGTCGATAAATCGACGGTTCCTGTCGGCACAGCCCAACACGTGCGCAACGTAGTCGAGCAGGAACTGAGGGCGCGCGGTATTGAGCCGAGGGGCAAGAATGACTTTTCGGTTCTATCGAATCCGGAGTTCTTGAAGGAAGGCGCGGCTGTTGACGACTTCATGCGTCCCGACCGCATCGTGATTGGCGTTGACGACGACGAAGCCGGCCAGATTGCCCGCGACAAGATCAAGAGCCTCTACGCGCCGTTCAACCGCAATCATGAACGTACGCTCTATATGGACGTGCGTTCAGCCGAGTTCACGAAGTACGCGGCGAACGCCATGCTTGCCACGCGTATCTCGTTCATGAACGATTTGTCGAATCTCGCCGATGCCGTGGGTGCGGATATTGAAGCGGTGCGTCGCGGCATTGGTTCGGACCCGCGTATCGGCTATCACTTCCTGTATGCCGGTTGCGGCTACGGCGGTTCGTGTTTTCCGAAAGACGTGCAGGCGCTCGCGCAGACGGCGCGTGAAAACGGGCATCGGTTGCGGATTCTCGAAGCCGTGGAAGAAGTGAACGATCTGCAAAAAGAAGTGCTCGTCAGCAAGATCACGAAGCGCATGGGCGAAGACTTGCGCGGCCGCACGTTTGCCGTTTGGGGCCTCGCGTTCAAGCCGAATACCGACGACATGCGCGAGGCGTCGAGCCGCCGGCTGATCGGCGCGCTGCTTGAGCGCGGCGCGACGGTTCGCGCTTACGACCCCGTGGCGGTGGCGGAAAGCCGCCGTGTATTCGCGCTCGATCTCGCCGATAAACCGCTGCAACTCGAGCGCCTGCATTTCGTCGATTCACAAAAGGACGCGTTGCCCGGCGCGGACGCTCTTGTGATCGTGACCGAGTGGAAGGAATTCAAGAGCCCGGACTTCACGCATCTGAAGAACGAGCTCAAGATGCCGGTCATTTTCGATGGCCGCAACCTGTACGAACCTGAAGCGATGGCGGAACTCGGCATCGATTATTTTGCAATAGGACGTCCCCATGTCGAACTTCCTGTCACCTGACGCAGCGGTGCCGTCGGTGCCTGCCGTCGCGGCACATGCTCCCGTTCCACCGGTCCCGCGTGCACGCATCGAGGCGGCGCGCGTGCTGGTCGTCGGCGACGTGATGCTCGACCGTTACTGGTTCGGCGATGTGAACCGCATTTCTCCGGAAGCGCCCGTGCCGGTCGTGCACGTACAGCGCCAGGAAGACCGGCTTGGCGGCGCGGCGAACGTGGCGCGCAACGCAGCCGCACTGGGCGCGCGGGCGGGCTTGCTGTGCGTGGTCGGGCGTGATGAGCCGGGTGAACGCATTGTGACGTTGCTCGGCGAGAGCCGGGTCACGGCATTCCTCGAACGCGATCCCGAATTGCTCACCACCATCAAGCTGCGTGTGCTGTCGCGGCAGCAACAATTGCTGCGCGTTGATTTCGAGAATTCCCCCACTCACGAAGTCCTGAGCGCATGCCTCGCCCGGTTCGAAACGCTCCTGCCGCAACACGATGTGATCCTGATGTCGGATTACGCGAAAGGCGGCTTGACGCACGTGACGCAAATGATCGCGGACGCGAAGCGGGCTGGCAAACCTGTGCTGGTCGACCCAAAAGGCGACGACTGGGACCGCTATCGCGGCGCCACGCTGATCACGCCGAACCGTGCGGAATTGCGTGAAGTGGTCGGGCGCTGGAGCTCGGAAGAAGACCTGCTCGCGCGTGTCACGGCGCTGCGCGAGTCGCTCGATATCAGCGCGTTGCTGCTCACGCGATCGGAGGAAGGCATGACGCTCTTTACCGCCGGTCAAGTAGTCCATACGCAGGCCGATGCACGCGAAGTGTATGATGTTTCGGGTGCCGGCGACACGGTCATCGCAACCGTTGCAACCATGCTGGGCGCGGGTGTGCCGCTGGTGGACTGCATCGCATATGCCAACCGTGCTGCGGGAATTGTCGTCGGAAAGCTGGGTACGGCGACCGTCGACTACAACGAACTTTTCGCCTGACCTTTCGGCTAAACACCACCATGACAATCATCGTTACCGGCGCGGCCGGGTTTATCGGCAGCAATATCGTGAAGGCGCTCAACGAGCGTGGCGAGCAGCGAGTGATCGCCGTCGACAACCTCACGCGCGCCGACAAATTCAAGAACCTGGTCGATTGCGAGATCGACGATTTTCTCGACAAGACGGAATTCGTCACGCGCTTTAAACGCGGCGATTTCGGCAAGGTCAGGGCTGTTTTCCACGAAGGCGCGTGTTCCGACACCATGGAAACCGACGGCCGCTACATGATGGAAAACAACTTCCGCTATAGCCGCGACGTGCTGGATACGTGCCTCGAACAACGCGCGCAGTTCCTGTATGCATCGTCGGCGGCGGTGTATGGCGGATCGAGTGAATTCGTCGAGCGACGTGACGTCGAGAAGCCGTTGAACGTGTACGGTTATTCGAAATTTCTCTTCGATCAGATCGTGCGCCAGATCCTGCCGACAGCACGCACTCAGATTGCCGGTTTCCGCTATTTCAACGTGTACGGGCAGCGCGAGAATCACAAGGCGCGGATGGCCTCCGTTGCGTTCCACAACTTCAACCAGTTCCGCGCCGAGGGCAAGGTCAAGCTGTTTGGCGAGTACAACGGCTATGGCGCGGGCGAGCAGACGCGCGATTTCGTGTCGGTGGAAGACGTGACGAAGGTCAATCTGCACTTCTTCGATCATCCGGATACGTCGGGAATTTTCAACCTTGGCACAGGGCGCGCGCAGCCGTTCAACGACATTGCGTCGACGGTGGTGAACTCGCTGCGCGCAATCAACGGCGAAGCGCCGTTGTCGCTGGCGGAGCTGGTGCAGCGTGGGCTGATTGAGTACATCCCGTTCCCCGATGCACTGCGCGGCAAGTACCAGTGCTTCACGCAAGCGGATCAGTCGAAGCTGCGCGAGGCCGGGTACGACGCCCCGTTCCTGACGGTTCAGGAAGGCGTCGACCGGTACGTGCGTTGGCTATTCGGTCAGCTATAACAGCATTCGTTATCTTCATACACTGGGTCTCCCGGTCAGCGATCATCGCGGACCGGTTTTCAAGGGAGACTCACATGATCAAGAAACTTCTCGCGGCGTTCACGCTGGCTGTATCAATCGGTTCGGCATTCGCTGCCATCGATATCAACAACGCCAATTCCGATGCATTACGCGGCATCAAGGGCATTGGGCCGGCCAAGGCGAAAGCCATCCTCGATGAACGCGAAGCGCATGGCCCGTTTAAAGATGCGGCCGAGCTGAGCAAACGCGTCAAGGGCATGGGCGGCAAGACGGTTGAGCGCTTGCAGGCTGAAGGGTTGACCATTGGACCGGGCGGCACGCCTGCGGCGATCACAGGCGCTGGCGCCGCTGCCAAGCCGGCTGCCGGCGCGGTCGTGGTCAAGAAGTAATGCGGCATGGCGCATCGGTCGGCGCGCCGGTCGACTTGATGCGCCTTCTTTCACGGGAACTCGCGGTCTGCAGCTTCCAGGCTTCCAAAAACACCGTCACATCATCCCCTCCGTGCAATAGGGCCGCCCGGCAGCCGGACACCCCCTGGGCTACAATCGGTAGCTTATCGACGGCAGCAACCCCACGACCACTATGGCTTACAAGACTATTGAAGACACCATTGGCAATACGCCGCTGGTGCAACTGGTCCGCATCCCGGACGATGAAATCCGCAGCCGCAACAACGTGATCCTCGGCAAGCTCGAGGGCAACAACCCGGCGGGTTCAGTCAAGGACCGTCCGGCACTTTCGATGATCAAGAAGGCGGAAGAGCGCGGCCGCATCAAGCCTGGCGACACGCTGATCGAATCGACTAGCGGCAATACTGGCATTGCGCTGGCCATGGCCGCCGCCATTCGTGGCTACAAGATGGTGCTGTTGATGCCGGAGGACCTGTCGGTCGAGCGTCGCCAAAGCATGGCCGCCTATGGCGCGGAAATCGTGCTCACGCCAGTTACCGGCGGCATGGAATACGCCCGCGATCTCGCCGAGCAGATGCAGCGCGACGGCAAAGGCATCATCCTCGACCAGTTCGCGAATCCGGATAATCCACTCGCGCACTACGAGACGACCGGCCCGGAACTCTGGCGCGAGACGGAAGGGCGCATCACGCATTTCGTTTCGGCCATGGGCACCACCGGCACCATCATGGGCGTGTCGCAATATCTGAAGGAACAGAACGCGAACATCGAGATCATTGGGGCGCAGCCGGAAGAAGGCTCGCGTATTCCCGGCATCCGGAAGTGGCCTGAGGCCTACTTGCCGAAGATCTTCGATCGAAGCCGCGTGGATCGCACGGAAAACGTCAGCCAGGCTGCGTCGGAAGCAATGGCGCGGCGGCTGGCATCGGTGGAAGGCATTTTTTGCGGGATTTCCGCAGCAGGCGCGTGCGAAGTGGCGTTGCGCGTGGCGCGCCAGGTTGAGAACGCGACCATCGTGTTCGTGGTCTGCGATCGCGGTGACCGATACTTGTCGACAGGTGTGTTCCCAGCCTGACATCGGCTTGGTCGCTCACATAGGCAGAAACAAGAAAGCCCGGTATAAACCGGGCTTTTTGCATGGTGCGCGAGTCAAAAGACGCCCAGAAAGCTAGATCATTGCGATGCTGAAACCCCGACATTTCCCGCGTTCATCTGCGCTTTTACGGCTTCGCCAAGCTGATACACGGCGAGTGCATAGAAGAAGCTTCGGTTATAGCGCGTGAGCACGTAGAAGTTCTTCAGACCGAGCGTGTATTCGGTCGCGCGGCCGGGTGTCGGCAAGTCCACGACCGTCACCGGCGTGCCCGCTTCCGCCATGGTGTTGAGCCCCGGTTCGCTCGTCAGCATGCCGGCTTTCGTGAGCTGCGCGAGTGACCAATGCGGCTCAGGCTGGCCGTCCGCGGCGGCCTGTGCAATCCCTTGGCTGCCGGTGTCGCCGGAGATCCTCCAGACCACTGGCCGTCCCGATTCCCAGCCATGCTGCTTCAGATAGTTCGCGACACTGCCGATGGCATCGGCGGGACTGGTCCGCAAATCGATGTGGCCGTTGCCGTCGTAATCTACCGCGTATTGCACGATGCTGCTCGGCAGGAATTGCGGAATGCCGATTGCGCCCGTGTACGAACCGAGCACGGTGGTCGGATCGATTTGCTGGTCGTGTGTCCACACCAGCAGATCTTCGAGATTCTTGCGGAACGTCGCTTGCCGTTCTGCGCGGTTCGGCGTGTCGGGATAATCGAAGGTCAGCGTGGTCAGTGCATCGAGCGCGCGGAAGTTGCCCATGTACTTCCCATAGATTGTCTCCACGCCGATGATCCCGACAATCGCCTCCGGCGGCACACCGTACTGATCCGATGCACGCTGCAATGTCGCCTGGTTCGCGCGCCAGAACTTCACGCCGGCCGCAATGCGGATGGGTTCCACAAAACGTGCCTGATAGGCGCGCCAGTTTTTGGTGGCGGGAGTAGGCGAGGGCAGCACCAGCTTCACGGCCGTGGCCGAATAACTGACGCGATTGAACAGGTCATGCAAGGAGGCGGAATCGAAGTCGTAACGCGCCACCAGGTCGTTAATGAACGCGTCCACATTGGGATTGTTCGCGTAACGCTGCGGCACGATTTCTTCTTCGAACATCTGCCCCTGCGCTGGCGCGGATTGGGGCTGCGATTGCGCAACTGCCTGGCCGATACTGAGTGTGCCAAATGCACAAACAAGGCCGGCGAATAAGGCGAGGCGCGTGGTTCGCACCGAAAGAGGCAAGACGGTCGAAGCAAACTTGAAGTTCATAGTGTGCGTAATTGTGGCGATGTAACGCGAGGCGCGCAGGAAAAACGCGCAGGGCATACGAGAGTCGGATCAGTATAACCGACGCGTTTTCGACGCTATCCCGAAAGCCCCGTGAGCGGGCGCTGACGCCGCAAAAGGGAAGACGTACAGCCGCGCCATTTCGAGTGTGGTAACTTAACAATAACCCGCGCGGTGCGGCGTTCGGCCTCTTGCTGGCACGCGGCAGGAACGGCCAGGCACCGCGACCGACAAAAACATCTGAACGACAAGAGACACGCGGCACGGCGCACCCGGCTGCGCAACCCATCATGGCTACCGGCTTTTATACCCATTCAGATTGCCTTCTTCATGACATGGGGCCGTGGCATCCCGAATGCCCCGCGCGGCTTCAGGCGATCGAGGATCAGTTGATCGCAAGCCGCATCGATACCCTGATCGTGCGTGAAGAAGCGCCGCTCGCGAGCGAAGAGGATCTGGCGCGGGTTCATACGCAGGCGCATATCGATTTCGTCAAGGAGACGGCGCCGTCAGTCGGCCGGGTCGAGATTGACCCGGACACGATGATGTCGCCAGGTTCTTATCACGCGGCGCTGCGCGCTGCGGGCGCAACGGTCGCCGCCACCGACGCCGTGATCGCCGGCACTTACGACAACGCATTTTGCAGCGTGCGGCCGCCTGGACATCACGCAGAACCGGCCCGCGCGATGGGCTTCTGCTTCTTCAACAATATCGCGATCGCGGCGCGTCACGCGCTCGAAGTGCATGGGCTCGAGCGCGTGGCGATTATCGATTTCGATGTGCATCACGGTAACGGCACGGAGGCCGCATTCTCGGGCGACCCGCGCGTGCTGATGTGCAGTTTTTTCCAGCACCCGTTCTACCCGTATAGCGGCGCCGACAATCACGCATCGAACATGGTCAATCTGCCGATGCCCGCGCGTACGAAAGGCATGGCAGTGCGCGAAGCCGTCGACATGATGTGGCTGCCGAGACTCGATGAATTCAAGCCGCAGATGATTTTCGTCTCCGCAGGGTTCGATGCACATCGCGAGGACGATCTCGGCAACATGGGTCTTGTCGAGGACGACTACGCGTGGCTGACGCAACAGATCCGTGAGGTGGCGAAACGGCATGCGAAGGGCCGGATCGTGAGCACGCTCGAGGGCGGCTACAACCTGTCGGCGCTTGGGCGTAGCGTGGTCGCGCATGTGCGTGAGCTGGCTGATATTTGAGCAGCGGCTGTGCGGCGAGCCTGAAGTCCCAAGTTTGAGCGCGGCACACGCGTTCGATCGCCACTACCTACAAAAACACACCGGAAAATCACCGGCCTGCCGTTTAGAGCACATCCCCGATTGCCACTCATGCGTTTTCGCGCGTAAAATCGAACGATCGTGCTGTAAAAAATAAGCGTCTACTGATTGCGCAAAGCCTTCGGGGTCCTCTGTGGTTCGCCGTAAGCATTCGGCGTCGGGAGTCACTCGTTATAATGGGCTTGGGATGATGTATTCGTAACTTAGGAGCGTGTGCATGAAAATCTTGGTGCCAGTCAAACGCGTGGTCGACTACAACGTGAAAGTCCGGGTCAAGCCGGATGGCAGCGCAGTGGACATCGCGAACGTGAAGATGTCGATGAATCCGTTCGATGAAATCGCCGTGGAAGAAGCCGTGCGTCTGCGTGAAGCGGGCGTGGCGACGGAAGTGATCGCGGTATCGTGCGGCGTGACGCAATGTCAGGAAACGCTGCGTACGGCCATGGCGATCGGCGCGGATCGCGCAATCCTGGTCGAATCAACTGAGGAATTGCAGCCGTTGGCGGTCGCGAAGATCCTGAAGGCGCTGATCGATAAAGAGCAGCCGCAACTCATCATCCTCGGCAAGCAAGCCATTGACGACGACTCGAACCAAACGGGTCAGATGCTCGCCGCACTCGCCGGTTTGCCGCAAGCAACGTTCGCCTCGAAGGTGACGGTCGCCGACGGTCGCGCCACGGTCGCGCGTGAAGTCGATGGCGGGTCGGAAACGCTGTCGCTGTCGCTGCCCGCCGTGATTACCACGGACTTGCGCCTGAACGAGCCGCGTTATGTGACGCTGCCCAACATCATGAAGGCCAAGAAGAAACCGATGGAAACGTTGAAGCCGGCGGACCTGGGTGTCGACGTGACGCCGCGCCTGAAGACGCTCAAAGTCGCTGAACCGCCGCAACGCTCCGCTGGGGTGAAGGTGCCGGACGTGAAGACGCTGGTCGAGAAGTTGAAGACCGAAGCCAAGGTTCTGTGAGGGAGTTTCCAAAGTGACTATTCTTGTAATTGCAGAACACGACAACGCGTCGATCAAATCGGCGACATTGAACACCATCGCGGCAGCGCAGAAGATTGGCGGCGATATCCACGTGCTGATCGCGGGCTCGAACGCCCAAGCGGCGGCAGATGCTGCTGCAAAGATTGCCGGCGTAGCGAAGGTATTGCTCGCCGACGCTCCGCAACTCGCCGATGGCCTGGCTGAGAATATCGACGCAACGGTGGTCCAGATCGCGAAGAACTACTCGCATATCCTGGCGCCCGCGACCCCGTACGGCAAGAACATCGCTCCGCGGATTGCAGCGCATCTGGATGTCGCGCAGATCAGCGACATCACTGCAGTAGACAGCCCCGACACGTTCGAGCGCCCGATCTACGCGGGCAATGCCATCGCGACCGTTCAATCGAGCGATGCGATCAAGGTCATCACGGTTCGTACCACGGGCTTCGATCCGGTGGCGGCAGAAGGTGGCAGTGCATCGGTGGAGAAGATCGAAGCCTCGGCAGATACGGGCATCTCCAAGTTCGTGAGCCGCGAGTTGACGAAGCTGGACCGGCCGGAACTGACGTCGGCGAAGATCATCGTGTCGGGTGGACGGGGTTTGGGCAGCGGGGAGAACTACACCAAAGTACTCGAACCGCTCGCGGACAAACTCGGCGCGGCGCTGGGCGCATCGCGTGCGGCAGTCGACGCCGGCTTCGTTCCGAATGACTATCAAGTCGGTCAAACCGGCAAGATCGTGGCGCCTAACTTGTATGTTGCCGTCGGTATCTCGGGCGCGATCCAGCACTTGGCCGGGATGAAGGATTCGAAGGTCATCGTCGCGATCAACAAGGATGCCGAAGCACCCATCTTTGGCGTGGCGGACTATGGACTCGTGGGTGACTTGTTCACGGTCGTACCGGACCTTGTGAAAGAACTGGGCTGATCGTTTTTAAAGCCACTGGCTGGAAAGAAAGCAAGACTGCAAAAAAGGGGCGACATACGTGCGCCCCTTTTCACATCTGTTGGGGGAGACAAGACATGAGCTATAGAGCGCCCGTCAAGGACATGCTGTTCGTGATGAAGGAACTAGCCGATATAGAAAGCATCGCGGCGTTGCCGGGTTTCGAGGACGCCAGTCTCGACACCGCGCAGGCCGTGCTCGAAGAAGCGGCGCGCTTTAACCACGAAGTCGTCGCGCCGTTGAACTTCGAAGGCGACAAGAATCCGAGCTTCTGGAAGAACGGTGAAGTCACGACCACGCCTGGTTTCAAAGAAGCTTTCCGCCAGTTTGGAGAGGGCGGCTGGCAAGGGGTGCTGCATCCGGTCGAGTACGAAGGCCAGGGGTTGCCCAAGCTGATCGCGACTCCTTGCATCGAGATGTTGAATGCGGCGAACCTGTCGTTCGCGTTGTGTCCGCTGCTTACCGATGGCGCTATCGAAGCACTGCTGACTGCCGGCACCGAGGAGCAGAAGCAGCTCTATGTGCCCAAGCTGATTTCGGGCGAATGGACCGGCACGATGAACCTCACCGAGCCGCAAGCCGGGTCCGATCTCGCGCTGGTCCGCACGCGCGCCGAGCCACAAGGCGATGGCACGTTCAAACTCTTCGGCACGAAGATTTTCATCACCTACGGCGAGCACGACATGGCGAAGAACATCGTCCATCTCGTGCTGGCGCGCACGCCCAACGCGCCCGATGGTGTGAAAGGCATTTCGCTATTCGTCGTACCCAAATTCCTCACCGATGAAAACGGCACGCTCGGCGCTCGCAACGACGTGCATTGCGTATCGATTGAACACAAGCTCGGGATCAAGGCGAGCCCGACCGCCGTGCTGCAATTCGGCGATCACGGCGGCGCGATCGGTCAGTTGATCGGTGAAGAGAATCGCGGGCTGGAGTACATGTTCATCATGATGAACGCGGCGCGGTTCGCGGTCGGGATGCAGGGCGTGGGTGTGTCGGAGAGGGCGTATCAGAAGGCCGTCGCGTTCGCGAAGGATCGGGTGCAAAGCCGGCCGGTCGATGGCTCCGCCAAACAGCCTGTATCGATCATTCATCACCCCGACGTGCGGCGCATGCTGCTGACGATGCGCGCGCTGACGGAAGCGTCGCGCGCGCTCGCCTATGTCGCGGCGGCGCATTGCGACCTCGCGCATCATCATCCTGACGAGGCCGCACGCGCGAGCCATCAGGCGATCTACGAGTTTTTCGTGCCGATCGTGAAGGGCTGGAGTACGGAGCTTTCCATCGATGTCGCGAGCCTCGGCGTGCAGGTTCATGGCGGCATGGGATTTATCGAGGAGACGGGCGCGGCGCAGTATTACCGCGATGCCCGCATTCTCACCATCTACGAAGGCACGACCGCCATCCAGGCCAACGACCTGATCGGCCGCAAGACCGTGCGTGACGGCGGCGCGACGGCGCAGGCAATTCTTGCGCAGATGGATCAGACCATCGCGCAACTCGCCGAGCGGGAAGGGCAGGCTTTCACGTCGATGCATCGGCATTTGAGCGCGGGAAGCTTGTCGCTGGCACGGGTGGTCGAGTTCATGGTCGCCAAGGTGAAAAGCGATCCGAACGCGGTGTTTGCCGGCAGCGTGCCTTATTTGAAACTGGCGGGCATTGTGCTGGGCGGATGGCAGATGGCGCGCGCGCTATTGGTGGCGTCGGACAAGCGTGGCGATGACGAGGCGTTTTATGGCGCCAAGATCGCGACGGCGCAGTTTTTCGCGGAGCATCTTTTGTCGCAAGCGCCGGGGATTGAAGCGTCGATTGTCAGCGGTAATGGGCGGGACGGGTATCTCGCGCTGAGCGAGGATCAGTTTTGATTTGTTGAGGTTAAGCCGGGCTATGAAAAATGCCGTCCCTGACGAAAGTCAGGGACGGCATTTTCTCTGAAGCGTGCGTTCAAAAGCTACGCGTAAAACCCCACCTCACGCACCTGCATACGACGGCCGCGCGCTCGTGCGCGTTTCGCCGATATACCGATGCACCGACAAATCATCGGCCTGAATCGCAGGCTGCTTGCCCGACATCAAGTCGGCCAGCAACTGCCCCGATCCGCACGACATCGTCCAGCCCAATGTACCGTGGCCCGTATTGAGGAACAGGTTCGGCAGCGGCGTACGCCCGACAATAGGCGTGCCGTCCGGTGTCATCGGGCGCAATCCAGTCCAGAACGATGCTTTCGCGGTGTCCCCGCCCCCAGGGAACAGGTCGTTCACGCACATTTCCAGCGTTTCGCGACGTGCCTGGCGCAGCGATTTGTCGAAGCCGACGATCTCCGCCATTCCGCCGACGCGAATCCGGTCATCGAAACGGGTGATCGCGATCTTGTACGTTTCGTCGAGCACGGTAGAAACTGGCGCCGCGCTTTCGTTGACGATGGGCGCCGTGATCGAATAACCCTTCAGCGGATAAACCGGGATATCGACAAGACTGCCCAGCAATTTCGTGGAGTACGAACCGAGCGCGACGACGTATGAATCGCCACGGACCAACTCGCCGCCGCACTGCACGCCCGCAATCCGGCCGCCGCTTACCGCGAGCGCGTCGATTGGGGTGTTGTAGCGAAACTTCACGCCTAACTGTTCGGCCATTGCCGCGAGGCGCGTGGTGAATTTCTGGCAATCGCCGGTTTCGTCATTCGGCAGGCGCAGACCGCCGGTCAGCTTGTGCGACACCACGGCAAGCGCCGGTTCAGCGTGATGCAGTTCAGCCGGCGTGAGCAATTCGAACGGCACGTTCGCGTCGCGCAACACAGCGATGTCCTTCGCGGCGCCATCGAGTTGCTGCTGGGTCCGAAAAACCTGCAGCGTGCCACCGGTACGGCCTTCGTAATTAATACCGGTGTCCGCGCGCAGCGCCTGCAGACAATCGCGGCTGTACTCGGCCAGACGCACCATGCGCCCCTTGTTGACCGAATAACGTGCCTGCGTGCAGTTTTGCAGCATCTGCCACATCCACTTCAATTGAAACGATGTTCCGTCCAGTCGAATGGCGAGCGGCGCGTGTTTCTCAAACATCCATTTGATTGCTTTGAGCGGCACGCCGGGCGCGGCCCACGGCGAGGCATAACCGGGCGAGATCTGACCCGCGTTGGCGAAACTTGTTTCGAGCGCCGGTCCCGCTTCACGATCGATCACCGTTACTTCGTGCCCCGCGCGCGCCAGATAGTAGGCGCTTGTGACGCCGACAACACCGCTTCCCAGAATTACGACTCGCATGCCTTGCTCCGTGCAAAGTGTGTCCGCCGGTCATTCGCTTCGTTTTGACATGAAGCCATGTGAGTAGCGGGTTACATAGTGGTATCGACTATAGTATTGATACCGTACCAGTTTTTGTTATTGTATTTGTTCACTTTTCAGTGGAAAACAATGAGAACACAACGAAATTCAGTACGAGAACTCGATAAGATCGATCGCCGTATTCTGAGGATCCTTCAACAAGATGGCCGTATCGCGATGAAAGACCTGGCCGAGCAGGTAGGGCTCTCGGTGACGCCGTGCATTGAACGCGTCAAACGCATGGAGCGGGACCTGGTGATCGCGGGGTATTACGCGCGGGTGAATCCGCATCAACTAGGGGCGTCGCTGCTGGTGTTTGTCGAGATCACCCTCGATCACAAGAGCGGCAACATGTTCGAGCAGTTCCGGCGGGAGGTGCAGCGCATTCCCGAGGTGCTGGAATGCCATCTCGTTTCCGGCGATTTCGACTATTTGATCAAGGCGCGCATTGGTGAAATGGCCGATTACCGCAAGCTGCTCGGCGACATCCTGCTGCAACTCCCGGGTGCCGTGCAGTCGAAAAGTTATGTGGTCATGGAGGAAATCAAGGAAACGTTGACCATTGCTGTCGACGCCTAAATGAGCTTGCGGCCAGGGAAATTTACTGTATATTTATACAGTACTTTATCGCTTTCATTCCCTTGGCCATGGCTTCTGACGACCACGAATATCCTGTTGCTCCTCCCGCGCCGCTCAAGGGCCGAGGGGCGGTCACGAACCTTCAGGGGCGCTACGAGAAGGATCAGCGCGAGCGCGTGGATGACGGCTGGACACATGTCAGTGAGGAGGGTGAAACCAATGACGCGCCTGTCCTGCGCACGCAAGTATTCGAAGAACGCGCGAAGAGCATCCTGACGCGCAATTCGTCGCCGGATATTCCATTCACCGTGTCGCTGAACCCTTACCGTGGCTGCGAGCACGGCTGCATATATTGCTTCGCGCGGCCTACGCATAGTTATCTGGGCCTGTCGCCGGGGCTTGATTTCGAAAGCCGGATCTACGCCAAGATCAATGCCGGTGAATTGCTCGAGCGGGAATTGGACAAACCGTCTTATCAGCCGGAGCCAATCGCGCTGGGCGTGATTACTGACGCGTATCAGCCCGTCGAACGGAATTTGCGGATCACGCGGCGGGTGATCGAGATCCTGAGCGAACGGGGGCATCCATTCGCGGCGATCACGAAGTCGTCGCTGATCGAGCGGGATATCGACCTGCTCGCACCCATGGCCCAGAAGGGCCAGGTCATGGCCGCCATTACGATTACCACGCTGGATGCGGATATCGCCCGTACGCTTGAGCCGCGCGCAGCCACGCCTTCAAGACGGTTGCGCACTATCCGGACGTTGGCCGAGGCGGGCATTCCGGTGGGCGTGAGCGTCGCGCCCATGATTCCGTTCGTCACGGAACCCGACATGGAACGGGTGCTGCAAGCCTGCGCAGAAGCGGGTGCGACAAGTGCGAGTTACATCGTTTTGCGTCTGCCGTGGGAGGTGGCGCCGCTGTTCAAAGACTGGCTTGCGGCGCATTTCCCCGATCGGGCGGATCGTGTGATGGGGCGTGTGCGCGATATGCGCGGCGGCAAGGACTACGACTCGGATTTTTCCAAGCGGATGAAAGGCGAAGGCTTATGGGCCGACATGCTCAAGCAGCGCTTCCATAACGCCACGAAGCGGCTTGGCCTGAATCAAAGGCGGCACGGAATTCTGGATATGTCGGAATTCCGGCAGGTCGAGAAGGTGACGGGTCGAAAACCACGTGCAGCCGAGGACAGTGCGCAGATGAAGTTGTTTTGAGAAGCGTGGCCGCAGCGACTGCCGGGCAGAGGCGCTACGGCTGCCAAGCCTCACATCAATACTTACTATTGCGACAACTCTTTAGCTGCCTGAACCTGACCTTCGAAGTAAGTCTGGAAGGTGACGGCGAGACCGGCCATCAGCAAGAACGCGCCGAACAACAAAGCAAAGATCACGACGAAAATGACTGTCCAGCCGGAATCGCTATGTTGGCCGGTTTGCGCATTGAACTGCGTGTCCCATTTTTCGTCCGGGCGGAGGCCATAAACGATCGCCGACAAGAACGCCGACAGCAGCGAAATCGCTCCCGGAACGACCAGGACCCAGCCGAGGATCGAAGCCCGATCCGTTGCCGCGAGCAGCAGGTATCCGACTACGCCCAGCACGATGCCAAGAATGTGCGCCCAGCCGAACTTGTCGCGTAAGCCGTACAGATAAAAGCGATGCGCGCCAATGCTGCCGAAAAAGAAGGCGAGCGCGGCGGTGAGCGTTTTCGAGCGGAAACGCCCGTTTGCCGCTGGTTTCGATGGATGTGTGGCAGTGGACGGCGAATTGTTCATCGGGAAACGAAAAGGAAATGCAGTGAGCAAAGGAAGCGGATTGGCGTAAGCGGCAACACTTTCGCGCCGACGCGGCATTCTACGCCCGCTCCGACGCGCACTCACGCGGCTAATCCGCTCAGTGCGCATCGACCGGGTCGCGGAAAAATGACTGCAAGATCACAGCGTCAAGGTTGCGCGTAGGTAATCCGATAGATCGCGCCCGCGTAATCGTCGCTGACGAGTAGCGAGCCATCGGGCATTGGCAGGACGTCGGCAGGACGGCCCCAAACATCGCCGTCTGCCCGAAGCCACCCTTGGGCGAACGGTTCCATGCGCGGTTTTTCGCCATTCGCACCCGGCACGACCCGCACAACCCGATACCCCACCTTCGTGCTGCGGTTCCACGACCCGTGTTCCGCGATGAACACGTTGTTCTTATAGCCGGCGGGGAACATCGTGCCTGTATAGAAGCGCATGCCGAGCGACGCCACGTGTGCGCCCAGCTTGACTGCGGGCGGCGTGAACCCGGAGCACGGATGACCGGCGCCGAATTCAGGGTCCGCTACGTCGCCGCCGTGGCAATAGGGGAAACCGAAGTCCATGCCGGCTTTCGGCGCGTGGTTGAGTTTGTCGTCGGGGATGTCGTCGCCGAGCATGTCGCGGCCGTTGTCGGTGAACCAGAGCTGTTTTGTCTGCGGGTCCCAGTCGAAACCCACCGTGTTGCGCACGCCGTTCGCAAACACTTCATAGTCGCTGCCGTCCGCATTCATCCTCGCGATCAGTGCATATCGTTTGCGATCCGGATTGCAGACGTTGCACGGCGCACCGGTTGGCACGTACAGCTTTCCGTCCGGCCCAAACGCGATGAATTTCCAGCCGTGATGCCGGTCGGGAGGCAATTTGTCCGTGACCACAACGGGTTTGGGCGGCGTATCGAGGTGATTGTCTATGTCGTCGAAGCGCAGGATGCGTGAGATCGCGGACACATACAGCGCGCCGTTACGCCACGCCACGCCTGCGGGCTCGTCCAGACCCGACGCGATCACATGCTTCGCTGTCACGCGGCCGTCCTTCAATTCGAGCGCGTAGACGTGCCCGTCGAGGCTACCGGCATAAAGCACCCCTTTCGGCGATAAAATCATCGCACGGGCACTTGGCACGTCGTCGGAGAGAACAGCGATGCTGAAGCCCGGCGGCAGTTTGATCTGATCAACCGGCAGCGCAGCGCGGGCGTGACCTGTAATGAACGCACTGGCGAGCGCAACCAGCAAATTCGCCGCTAAAAAGAGAAAGACGGAACGCGTCGAACGCCTTGGAGATCGGACAAGACTGCCCGCCTGTTGCGAATCGTCGCCAAAGAAAGCTTTACCGATAAAAGCCATGAGCGAATTCAAGTTTGTCTCCCCAAAATGACATCCTGCGCGGCTTTGCGAAGTCTTTAAAAACCCGCTTTGCGCCCCGTCAGGGCGGGCGATGGACGGTCAAATCGCGTGCCGCCGACCCCGTTCCATCTCGATTAATCGACGCAAGTGTTTGTTAAGGCTCCGTTTTGCCGCTATAATCGCGTGTTTTGGTAGTTCCGAACCCCGGTTTTCAAGGATTTCAGCATGGTTATCATCCGCTTGGCTCGTGGCGGCTCCAAGAAGCGCCCGTTTTACAACATCGTTGCAACTGATTCGCGTAGCCGCCGTGATGGCCGCTTCATTGAACGCGTGGGTTTTTACAACCCGGTCGCGACCAAAGGCGAATCGCTGCGTATCGCCCAGGACCGCCTGACGTACTGGCAAGACAACGGCGCGCAGATGTCGCCGACGGTTGCCCGTCTGGTCAAGCAATCGCAACAAGCTCAGCCGGCTGCTTAAGTGCACTTGCTGCAGTCGATCGTTCGGGTACTTGTGATCCGATCGATTCCAGCTGCCGAGGTTCGCGGGAGATTGGCTCATGTCGACACGTGATACTGCTTCAGACTCAGGTTTGACAGCCGCACGTGGCGAAAAACCTGAGCTGAACGAAGCCACGTTTGGCGCGTTTGTCCGCAAGCCGGCAGCGCGCCGCGTGGCTATCGACGGTTCAGATGACGCAGGATCGATCGAGTCCGTAGAAAGTTTGCCCGATAACGCCATAGAAGTGGGTGCAATCGTCGACGCTTACGGACTGAAGGGCTGGGTCAAGATTGCGCCACACGCGCATGCGGGTCATGGCGGCGACGCAATGCTCGCAGCAAAGCGCTGGTGGCTGGTCAAGGGAAACGAACGCAAGGCGGTTCGGTGTTTGCAGTCCAAAGTGCATAGCGACACGGTCGTTGCGCATTTTGCTGGCTGCGATGACCGCGACACGGCGTATGCGTTGCGTGGTCACACTATTCATGTGTTGCGCAGCGACTTCCCGAAGCTGACTGGCGATGACGAGTTCTACTGGGTCGATCTGATCGGCCTGGACGTCGTGAACGAAGCGGACGTGGCTTTAGGCCAGGTCGCGGGCATGATCGACAACGGCGCGCATTCCATCATGCGCGTGGAATTTCCGACTACGGGCAAGGACGGTTCGCCCGCTATTGGCGAACGGCTGATTCCGTTCGTTGGCGTATTCGTCAAGACAGTGGATCAGGCGGCGCGCAAGATTGTCGTCGACTGGGAAGCTGACTATTGATCGATTCACTGCAAGGAGAGAGCGATGCAGTTTGACGTCGTGACGCTCTTTCCCGAGATGTTTCGCGCGCTGACCGATTGGGGTATTACCAGCCGGGCAGTCAAGCAGGAACGGTTTGGACTGCGCACGTGGAATCCTCGCGATTTCACGACGGACAGTTATCGAACTATCGATGATCGCCCGTACGGCGGTGGTCCCGGCATGGTCATGCTGGCACGACCGCTGGAAGACGCGATCTCGGCTGCGAAAGCGGCGCAAGCGGAACAGGGCATCAGCGGATCGCGTGTGGTGATGATGTCGCCGCAAGGGAAGACGTTGAATCATGAGCGGGTCATGCAATTCGCTCAGGAACCCGGTCTTGTCTTGCTGTGCGGCCGTTACGAAGCCATCGACCAGCGCTTGATTGATCGCGTGGTCGACGAAGAAGTGAGTCTCGGCGACTTCGTGTTGTCGGGCGGAGAATTGCCGGCCATGGCGCTCATGGATGCAGTGGTGCGCCAGTTGCCCGGCGTGCTGAACGACTCGCAGTCGGCCGTGCAGGATAGCTTCGTCGATGTGCTGCTCGATTGCCCGCACTACACTCGCCCGGAAGAATACAGCGGTGTGCGGGTTCCTGATGTACTGCTTGGCGGCCATCACAAGGAAATCGAAGCATGGCGTCGTCGTGAAGCGCTCAAGAATACGCAGGAAAAGCGGCCTGATCTGATCGAAAAGGCGCGCAAGGCTAAAATGTTGAGCCGTGTTGATGAAACATGGCTTGCAAGTCTCGCCAAGGAACGCTCTAAAGCGCAGTAGGCTTTGGAAGCTGAACACGAGGCGAGACGAAAGGGTGGTGCCAGGCTTGTGAATTCAAGCGGGCGCCAGATGTGAACCCATCCTCTACCGAGGCCACTTATATGGCAAACAACTTCGGCAAGATGGCTCCAGGAGTCTGTAATGAATCTGATTGAGCAACTCGAGCAAGAAGAAATCGCGCGCGCGCTCGGCGAAAAGACTATCCCTGTATTCGCCCCCGGCGATACGGTGATCGTTAGCGTCAACGTAGTTGAGGGTACGCGCAAGCGTGTCCAGGCTTACGAAGGCGTTGTGATCTCGAAGCGCAACCGTGGTTTGAACTCGAATTTCATCGTCCGCAAGATTTCGTCGGGCGAAGGCGTCGAGCGTACGTTCCAGACCTACTCGCCGCTGCTGGCGAGCATTGTCGTGAAGCGTCGCGGTGACGTGCGTCGTGCAAAGCTGTACTACCTGCGCGATCGTTCGGGCAAGTCGGCTCGGATCAAGGAAAAGCTCGTGTCGAAAGACCGTGCTGCTGCCAAGGCGCAATAAACTGCTCCGAAGCTGCACTGAAAAAAGCACCTTCACAGGTGCTTTTTTCTTTGGTGTGGTCAAATCATGCTTTGCCGCGTTTTGCCGTTTCGTGCACGCCGCTTGAATCTTATTTGCGACCTGACCGCAACGATTTTTCAGAATCGGAATCAGAACCAGACGTCCAAGAACTAAAAGCCTCTCGTGTCTCCGACCAAGCTGTCGACTCCCCGAATCCTCGAGCCTGAGATCTTGCCGATCGAATCGACCGGCGAAGACCTGCCGCCTGTGCGCGGTGAAATCTTGACGCCGGCCGGACTGCGCGCGCGCTTCAAGCAGACGCTCGACTGGACGCCGGATGCACGCGACGACAGGATCAAGGCGCTGGGTGGCGACCCGCGGGTGGCGTCGGTACTGGTCGCGCTGGTGTTGCGCGAGACGGGCTTGACCGTGCTGCTCACGCAGCGCGCGGACCATCTTTCGGATCACGCCGGGCAGATCAGTTTTCCGGGTGGACGTCGGGAGCCGGAAGACCTCGACGCCGCCGCAACCGCGCTTCGCGAAGCGCAAGAGGAAGTGGGCCTCGCGGCGAAGCACGTCGAAGTGCTGGGGGAGTTGCCCGAGTATCTGACGGGCACGGGTTTTCGTGTCACACCCGTCGTGGCGCTAGTGCATCCCCCGTTCGAACTGCACGCCGATACCCTCGAAGTCGCCGATATCTTCGAAGTCCCGCTCGCGTTTCTCATGAACCCGGCCAACCATCAGGTCCGCGTGTTTCGATGGGAAGGCGGCGAGCGTCGTTTTTTTGCGATGCCTTTTTCACCTGCCGAGAATGTGGCTGCGTATTTCATTTGGGGCGCAACGGCGGGTATGTTACGCAATTTCTATCGCTTCCTCGCGGCTTGACGCCGAACGTGCAGAGACTCGGCTAGCCATGCGGCCGATGTGTCCCTCTGGCGCGGACGGTGCTGTGCTATCTTTACAAGAAATTCGTAAAACTCGAATGTCTCGGCGCATCGCATGACTTTTTTCTCTGTATTGCTGGCTCTCATCATTGAGCAGTTGCGCGCGCTCTCGCCGCAGAATCCCATTTCGTCGTTGCTTCAGTACCATGCGGAATCCGCAGCTCATGGCTTCGATGCCGGCAAGCAGCGGCACGGCGTGCTCGCCTGGCTGGTGGTCGTGGTGCCATGGACGTTAGCCGTCGGGCTTGTCTATTACGTGCTCTATCGCATCAACTTCGCATTGGCGTTCCTGTGGAACGTCGTGATCGTGTATTTCACGTTGGGCTTCCGGCAGTTCAGCCACTATTTCACCGACATCCATCTCGCCCTGAACAACGACGACGTGCCCCGCGCTCGCGATGTTCTCAACGAGTGGACCGGCATTGATACGCTCGATATGCCCGTCAGCGAGATCGTCCGGCATACCCTGGTTCATGCAGTCGTGGCATCGCATCGGCACGTGTTTGGTGTGTTCTTCTGGTTCCTGATTCCGATCGGACCGGCGGGCGCGGTGTTTTATCGGATCGCCGAGTATCTGGCGAGGTCGTGGGTCCAGCCGACCGACGAACGCACACCGGCGTTTTCCACCTTTGCGCAGCGGGCGTTCTTTTTCATCGACTGGGTGCCGGCGCGGCTGACTTCGCTCGGCTTCGCGATTGTCGGGAATTTCGAGGACGCCATTTATGCGTGGCGCAATCACGCCAAGCAATGGCCTGATGCCAACGAAGGGGTTCTGCTCGCGGCGGGGAGCGGGGCGCTGGGGGCCCGGTTAGCGGGACCGCTGGCGGAGCCGCTGAGCGTCGATGCGTTGGCGGTTGGCGATGCAAGCCCATTGCCCGTCGGCGATGATTGCACGCCAAGGACTTTGCAGTCTGCAGTGGGCCTCGTCTGGCGTGCCGTGATTCTCTGGATGCTGTTGTTGCTCATGTTGAGCATTGCGGTGTGGCTGGCCTGAGCGTTCTGCCCGCTTGATTGAACGGGGCAGTCCTACTCGTCGTTCAACGGATCTCTCTCCGTTCCGCATTGCCAGCACACGGTGAATTGCGCTTCCAGCGCTTCACCGCATTGCTGGCAGCGCCATCCCCGGGCGTTGGTCGCCGGGCCGCTTCGGGCGCGCTCCAGGATGCCTGTCGCCAACCCCTCGTCGCGGTCATCGAGTATCCATATCTCGGGCGAGCATTGCTCCGCCGGAATCTCGCCCATTGCGCCGCTCAAATAGCGGTTGTGCAACTCGCACGCTATCCCCGCTGTCTCCAGCACATTCACCCAGTGATGCGCCGTAATCAGATTCGGAGCCCGCGTCAGTTTCTTCATCCCGTCGCACTATGTTTTAGAAGCAGTTGCTGACCGTGCATGAGATCAGGCCGATGAAATCATCGAACAATCTGGCTGGCTTCATGCACCAGTTGCGCATACAACTGATGTCGCGCCGGCCTGATCTTGCCTTCCGCCATGGCTTCCAGAATCGCGCAGCCCGGTTCATGCAGATGCCGGCAGTTATAGAAGCGGCACTTGCCGAGGAAAGGCCGGAAGTCCGCGAACGAGCGCTCCAACTGTCCCTCCGACAAGTGATGCAGCCCAAACTCCTGGAACCCCGGCGAATCGATCAATGATCCTCCGCCCGGCAGCGGATACAGCCGCGTGAATGTAGTCGTGTGCCGCCCGCTGTTCAATGCCTTCGATATCTCCCGCGTAGCAACTTCGGCATTGGGCACGAGGATGTTCACCAGCGTCGATTTCCCCATGCCCGATTGTCCAAGGAGCAAGGTTGCGCGGTCCGCCAGGCGCGCATCGAGTTCTTCGTGCACGTGCTCGGGCGCCGCTTTCGCCGATAACTCCACCACCGTGTACCCAAGCTCGCGATACAGCGCCAGCCGCTTGCGCGCCACCGCGAGCGGTCCTTCCATGTCGATCTTGTTGAGCACGATCAACGGCACGAGGCCGTGCGCTTCGGCGGCAATCAACGCGCGCCCGAGCAAGTCCTCGCTGAAATGCGGCTCTGTGCCGAGCACGATCATCAACTGGTCGAGATTGGCGGCGAAGAGCTTCGACTTGAACTGGTCGGATCGATACAGCAGATTGCGCCGCTCGCCAATCTCGACGATCACCCCTTGATCCGCCGATGACTGCTCGTAACTCACGCGGTCGCCGACCGCTATCTCGCTGCGCTTGCCTCGCGGGAAGCATTGCAGCATGGCGCTGCCGTCGGTGGGGGCGACCAGATAATGCCGCCCGTGTGCCGCAATAACCTTTCCTTCGATGCGCGCGTTCGTCGCTTTCTTCGCGATACGCGGCCTCATGCGGCGTACTGCATCAAGCGCTCGATGCGCTGCGATGCAGGCGGATGCGACGCGTAAAACGCCGAGTAGAGCGGATCAGGCGTGAGCGTGGACGCGTTGTCTTCGTACAGCTTGACCAGTGCGTTCACGAGGTCGCGCGGATCGGTCTGGCTGGCGGCGAATTCATCGGCTTCGAATTCATGTTTGCGCGAGCTCAAGCTGCCCAGCGGCGTGACGAAGAACATGAAAACGGGCAACGCCAGCATGAACAGCACGAGCGCGAGGCCGTTGTTGTTGCCGAGCAGCGATGGCCGTACGCCAAGACCTTCGTAGAACCACACGCATTGCGCGAGCCAGCCGAGCAGGGCAAGCATCGCGAGGCTGAGCACGAACGTGACGATCAGGCGCTTGATCACGTGACGCCGCTTGAAGTGCCCAAGCTCGTGCGCCAGCACCGCTTCGATCTCGTTGCCGGAGAGCCGGGCGAGGAGGGTATCGAAGAAAACAATGCGCTTCGCCGCGCCGAAACCGGTGAAATACGCGTTGCCGTGCGCCGAACGGCGGCTGCCGTCCATGACGAACAAACCTTTCGCGGCGAACCCCGTACGCGACATCAGGTTCTCGATGCGCGAGCGCAACGCCTCGTCTTTCAGCGGCTCGAACTTGTTGAACAGCGGCGCGATAAACGTGGGGTACAGGATCAGCACGAGCATCTGGAATGCGACCAGCAGCACCCACGCCCACAGCCACCACAACGCGCCGGCCTGGTTCATCAGCCACAGCGTCACGAACAGCACCGGCAAGCCGATTGCCGCGCCCAGCACAATGCCTTTCACCAGATCGAGGAAAAAGAGCTTCTTCGTCATCCGGTTGAAGCCAAATTTCTCTTCGATCACAAAATGCCGGATGTAGTCGAACGGCAGGTCCACCACGCTGGTGATCGCGACCACGATGGCCACCAGCGCCATTTGCCCCACATAACCGCGGCCGAGCCAGTCGGAGACGGCGAGTTCGATCTGCTGGATGCCGCCAAGCAGCGTCAGGACGATCAGCAGCGCTGCGCTGACCAAAACCTCGACCATGGTCAGGCGCGTGCGCTCGACGGTGTAATCGGCGGCGCGCTGGTGAGCGGCGAGCGGAATGGTCTGCAGGAACTGCGGCGGCACATCCTTACGATGCGCGGCGACGTGCCGGATCTGGCGCGACGCGAGCCACAGCTTGGTGCCGACCATGCCGACCAGCGCCACGACGAACACGACCGAGAAGGCGAGATTGAAATTGGACATCAGCGGGAATCCATTTGATTTATGCGAGAATTATAGGTTCTTGGCCGCCGCCGCGCGCGGTCTGTGTCTGATATCTGAAACCGCGCCCGGAAAGGCGTGAAACCCGCGTCAAACCCCTCTCAGGTTGCCCACCTATGGCCGATTCCGTGCTTGATTCCGCATCTTCCCCAAGCTCCACCGACCTCGTTCGCAGCGACATGAATCTCGTGTGGCTCGACATGGAAATGACGGGTCTCGAACCCGATACCGACCGCATTATCGAAATTGCGGTGGTGGTGACGAATTCGACGCTCGACAAACTCGTGGAAGGGCCGGTTCTGGCGATTCACCAGGACGAAACGGCGCTGGGCAAGATGGATGAATGGAACCGCAACACGCACGGCCGCTCGGGACTGACAGAGCGCGTGCGGGCGTCGACGGTGGACGAGGCGGAAGCCACACGGCAAATTCGCGAATTCCTTGGTCAGTATGTGCCGCCGGGCAAGTCGCCCATGTGCGGCAATTCCATCTGCCAGGACCGCCGTTTCATGGCCCGGTGGATGCCCGAATTGGAAACCTTCTTCCACTATCGAAACCTTGACGTCAGCACGCTCAAGGAATTGTGCCGCCGCTGGCAGCCGGCTATCTATAAGGGTTTTCAGAAGCGCGCGATGCACACGGCGCTCGCCGATATTCACGAATCCATCGACGAACTGAAGTACTACCGCGAGCATTTCCTGATTCCATCGGCTACCGGCAATACAACGCCGGTTTAAGCCGGAAAAGGCTCAGGCTTTCGGCGGCCGGATCGCGTTTTTCGGCCTGAACGCGGCTACTACCTCGGGCCGCGTTTCGATGTACGGACCGCCGATCAAGTCGATGCAATAAGGCACCGCGGCAAAGATGCCCGGCACGCTGGATTTGCCATCCGCGTCGCGTAGACCTTCCAGCGTTTCACGGATCGATTTCGGCTGCCCAGGCAAATTCACGATCAGCGCCGCGTGATCCGGCGTTTCGCGAATCACGGCCACTTGCCGCGACAAAATGGCGGTCGGCACGAAATTCAGGCTGATCTGGCGCATTTGTTCGCCGAAACCGGGCATTGGCTTCGTGGCGACGGCTAGCGTGGCTTCCGGCGTTACATCGCGACGCGACGGGCCTGTGCCGCCCGTGGTCAGGATCAGGTCGCAGCCGGTTTCATCCACTAATTCGATCAGCGTGGCCGAGATGGTCGCCGCGTCGTCCTGGATCAGCCGCGTTTCCACGCGCCAGGGCGAACTCAGCGCGCTCGTGAGCCACTCGTGCAGCGATGGAATGCCCTTGTCCTCGTACACGCCCTGCGAAGCGCGATCGCTGATCGACACCAGGCCGATCACCAATTCGTCGGGATGATTACGCTTTGTAGCCATCGTTGTCATCTCGTTGCGGGAATTCGACGCCATCGCCATCGTCTTCGTCGTTGTTTTCACCTTCGATCAGGCTTTCGTCTTCTTCGTCCTCCACGCCCGCCGCGGTCTTGATCCACTGGAATAACTCGCGGAAGTAGCGCGGCGGCTTCGCCTGCTCGCGTTCCTTGCGGGCGTTGCGGATTAGCGTACGGCCTTCCTGCGGATCGATACCAGGATGCTGGCGGATGAAATCGGTGAGGGCGGCGTCATCGGCGAGAAGCTTTTCGCGGGTGCGTTCGATCCAGTGCAGCTTGGCCGTTTCCGCCCGGTTCACGCCGCGATACGAATCCAGCGCGGTACGTATTGCCGCGGTTTCTTCGTCAGTCAGCGAGCGCATGACGCGCCCGACGTACTGCACTTGCCGGCGCTTGCCTTCGTGGTCGGTGATCTTGCGGGCGGCGCGAACGGCGTCGTCGAGCTTTTCCGGCATGGGCATGCGCTTGAGCGCGTCTTTCGGCAGATCGATCAGCGTGACGCCCAGCACTTGCAGCGCGAGCATGTCGCGTTTGAGCTGGGACTTGCTGGGGCGGTCGTAGCCGTGCTCGCTGCCGTCCTGTTCGGAGGCCTCGGCCGGGTTTATCGGTTGCGTGCGGGTTTTACGGTTCATCCCGGTATTGTAACTTGGCGGGCGCGCTAGTTTTATCGATAGTGGTCGTCGCGTTCAGCGTCCAGCGGAGCCAAGCCAACGCCCCATGAAACCAAACCCGTGCCGGACTTGCTATCATCGTGCGATGGTCGAATACCGGCCACACAGCTGCATTCCAGCGCACAGCGGGCGCTAACCCGCCCCGTCGCCACGACCGGCAACGTGAACACGCTCCCACCATCGAGCACCCACAGGCAGACATAAAATGGCAGCAGACATGGACGTCAGGCAACGCTTTTTCCCGCACACCCAGGACGAGCTGAAGGAAATCGCGTCCGACATCCTGCGGCATGCGAAGGAGCTCGGCGCCACCGACTCCGCCACCGAGATCTCCGAAGGCGACGGCCTCTCAGTCAGCGTGCGCCGCGGCGAAGTCGAAACCATCGAGCACAATCGCGACAAAATGGTCGGCGTGACGGTGTTTATCGGCAATAAGCGCGGTAATGCCAGCACCTCGGACTTCACGCGCGCAGCGCTCAGGGACACGGTCGCAGCCGCCTACAACATCGCGCGTTTCACCGCCGAAGACAGCGCCGCAGGACTCGCCGAAGAAGAACTGCTGGAAAAAGCGCCGCAGGATCTCGATCTATATCACCCGTGGGATATCGACGCCGAAGAAGCCGCCGATCTCGCCCGCCGGGCTGAAGATGCGGCTTTTGCAGTCGATAAACGCATCCAGAACTCCGAAGGCGCAAGTGTCTCGGCGCAGCACTCGCAATTCGTGCTGGCTACATCGCGCGGGTTCATGGGCGGTTATCCGTTCTCGCGTCATTACGTGGCGTGTGCGCCTATCGCGGGTTCCGGGCGCGACATGCAGCGCGACGACTGGTACACATCGAAACGCAATGCCGCCGATCTCGCCGAACCGGAAGCTATCGGCCGGTATGCCGCGCATCGGGCGCTTGCCCGCATGGGCGCACGCGGGCTGGACACGCGCAAATGCCGCGTGATGTTCGAAGCGCCGCTGGCAGCCGGCATCCTGGGTGCGTTCGTGCAGGCGGTCAGTGGTGGCGCGCTGTATCGAAAGACCACATTCCTCGTCGATAGCCTCGGCAAGCCGGTGTTCGCGCCACATATCCAGGTGCTGGAAGATCCGCACGTGAAGGGCGGCATGGGCAGTGCGCCGTTCGACGAAGAAGGCGTGCGCACGCAACGCCGCAACGTGGTGGAAGACGGCGTGGTGCAGGGCTATTTCCTGTCGACGTATTCGGCGCGCAAGCTCGGCATGAAGACGACCGGCAATGCCGGCGGCTCGCATAACCTGTCGCTGCGCAGCTCGCTGACCAAACCCGGCGATGACTTCGAGGAAATGCTCAAGAAACTGGGCACAGGCTTGCTGCTGACGGAACTGATGGGGCAGGGCGTGAACTACGTCACCGGCGACTATTCACGCGGCGCATCGGGTTTCTGGGTAGAGAACGGCAAGATCCAGTATCCGGTTGAAGAGATCACCGTTGCCAGCACGTTGCAGGAGATGTTCCGGCATATCGAGGCCATTGGCGCGGATACGGTCGTGCGCGGCAACAAGGAAATTGGCTCCGTGCTGATCGAGAAGATGACGATCGCGGGGCAGTAAGAGCATCTCCGGACGAGAAAAAGCCCGGAACGGTTAGCGCCGTTCCGGGCTTTTTCAATGGAAATTCACAAGTCCCAGCCTAAGCCGTGCGCCGCTCGTAAGCCACGAACGAATAGTCGAAGTCGTTCGGCGCCGCCGAGTGATGCGTTTCCCGCGAGACCTCTTTCCAGACGGCGGCATCGGGTGCATCAATGGAAATGTCGCCGGGGAAATCGGCATCGATCTCAGTCACGATCAGCTTGTGCGCGAGCGGCCAACCTTCGCGGAACAACTCGGCGCCACCGATCAGGAAGACTTCGCTGGCGTTGTCGCGAGCGGCCAGTTCCAGGGCATCGGCAAGTCCGGTCACTGTGTCGCAGCCGTCGAAGCGGCGCCCGGCGTCACGCGAGACCACGATATTTCGCCGTCCCGGCAACACCCGTCCGATAGACTCGTGCGTCTTGCGCCCCATCACTATCGGCGCGCCCATCGTCGTGCGCTTGAAGAACGCGAGATCTTCGGGCAGGCGCCAGGGCAATTGGTTGTTGCGCCCGATCACGCCATTACGCGCGCGGGCGACGATCAGGGTCAGCGTCGTCATGGTGTGGATATCCGTGTCCGGAATTCGGCTTTGAGATAAATCAAGCCGCAGATTCTACCCGACCGTCCGACGATCTCGCGGCCTTCTTACTCGGCGTCCGCGCCGTTCACCATCACCGCGCCACGCAGCCCGTGCGCGATCATCAGCCTGTACAACGTCACCCGCGAAATTCCCAACTCGGCCGCAGCCTCGCCGAGTTTGTGCCGATGCCGCAGCAACGTCAGCTCGATCGCGCGCTTCTCGGCGGCGTCGCGCGCAGCGGCCAGCGTGGTCGATTCAATGCCGGTGCAGTGGCCGAGCCCGAGGTCGTCGGCGGTGATCAGCTTGTTCTCCGCCATCACGATCGCGCGCCGCACGCGGTTGATCATCTCGCGCACATTGCCGGTCCAGGCGTAGCTGTACATGGCTTCTATCGCCGATGGTGCAAAGCCGATGATCTTGCGCCTGCCGTCGCTCCTGAACTTGTGCAACACGTGCAGCGCGAGAATTTCGATGTCCTTGCCGCGCGCCCGCAGCGGCGGTTCATCCACGCGCAGCACGCACAGCCGATGGAACAGATCGGTACGAAACCGGCCGCTGGCCATGGCGGCTTCCAGGTCGATATGGGTCGCGGAAATGATCCGCACGTCAACGGCGACGGGTTCCCGTCCGCCCAGCCGGTCGATCTTGCGTTCTTGCAGGAACCGCAGCAAATGCACCTGGCTCTCGAGCGGCAGGTCGCCGATTTCATCGAGGAAAAGCGTGCCGCCATCGGCTTCTTCCACCCGGCCGAGCTTGCGCTGGTTCGCACCCGTAAACGCGCCGCGCTCGTAGCCGAACAGTTCCGACTGGATCAGCTGATTGCCGATCGCGCCGCAATTGATCGCGACGAACGGTCCCTTGCGGCGCGGCGAGCGTTCATGGATCGCCACGGCCGTCAATTCCTTGCCGGTACCGGATTCACCGGTGATGAAGACGTTGGCGTCGGTGTTCGCGACTTTGCGGATGGTGCGAAAGAGCTGCTGCATGGCCTCGCAGGTGCCGACCATCTGCTCATCGCCGAACACGGTCGGGGTTTCAGTCAAGTCGATATCGCCAAGGCTCACCATGCCGTACGCGTGATCGACGAGGTAACCGATGTTCGCGTTTGAGAACGGGCCCTTCACGAAGTCGAAGCAGAAGTGCCGGATCAAGTGGCAGACGACCGGGTCGGCGAGATGGGTGTCGTCGGTGAGGGCGATCCAGCCGGCTCGCTGATGACGCAGCGCGGGCTCGAGCGAGGCCAGTTCGCGCGCGGAGAAGCTGGTCATATCGACAATACCGGCTACCGGAGTGTCGATCTTCAGCGCGCCGGCCTGGGTGGCGAGTGTCCCGGCCGAGACCTTCCAGCCAAGGCCCTTCAAATACGTGATCAGGGCCTGATCCGGCGCCTGGGAGACGTAGAGCAGGTTGCGGACGGCGGCCGACACATGCGGTTCGGGCTGTACCGGAACGATCGGATCAGTTGTGACGATTGGGCCGAGCGGGACGAACGGCAGGGCCGACGCGCCCAAGAGATCCGCTGTCATTGGGTCGCCGGTGGAGAGGGTGCCGATTGGCGGCATTGATGCCAGTGCGTTTGTATCCGACGCGAGTAAGGAGACGGGGATGGATTCGAGCACGGGCGATCTCCTTTTACAACGCGAGCGAGCGGTGTCCTGGCGGACACACCGGCTCAATGCGTTGCCGATCCATATAGCCGTCGAGCGGGACGCTGCATAAAGCCAGCAGACAAGCCCGCGTATGCCTTCGTCGCGCGATTACGCGACATGCTCATGCGCCGCGCGATCAGGCGGCTTCCTCTATTTTCGTTACTCGTTGAGCAATACGACACAGTGTCCTACGGTCCTATGTGTCGTTCAATCCTGATATTTGCTCTGTTGCGAAGGCGCATCGCGTGTTTTTTTGCGGTCGTCCTGCAGACGACTCGTTTTGCATCATATTGCAATTTCCCGGCTACTGGGTCCTTTGAGCGCCCGCGCTCGCCACGTCGCCCGGTGCGGAGCGAGTGGCTGCATCGACGGGAACGGGAGCAGGCACCGGCGGCGCTATCTCATCCCAAAGCGTGACGCTGGGTGCATGGGCGGCGGCCGGCGATTCGTCCCTCGTCGCCGTGACTTTTTCGACCGCGATGTCGGCCTGGACTGCAAGTGGCGCGGACGAAATGCGTTGCACCGATGCTGGTCGCTCATGTTCCATTACGGGATTAACAATAATGCGTTCGTTCGATGCAGCTTCGCCACCACCAGCGGCAGGGGTTTTTCTTTCCGTAAAAATGGCTGGCGGATTTTGCCTGGTCGTGAATGTTTCATATTCGGACACTACTGTCTGGGATACAGGCGGGATCACTCTATCTTCACTCGCGTGATTTAGCGCGCAAACGTTGGCGGCTGAGCCGCTCAGTACAAACCACCCAGCACTAATGACGGCAATCTTAAGTCGTGTCGCAGGATTTTCTCGTTTGATGACGCAGCCGGTGCGCTCCATGGCGGTCTCCCCAGATTCATTGTCTGTTAGCGAAACCTATGCCATGGCACGTATCCCGTTGCTGCTATTGAGCGCACGGCAAGCTAACTGAAAAACTGAATCAGAAAAGACTCGAAAACGTTTCATGATTGAAACGATGGAAGGTTAACGGCCATTTTTATCAAAAATTGCGTAAATACTATTGTCTTATTTAAACTATTTGCAAAATGCTTATTAAAACCGGGTCTCGTTGTTGAAACGCACGGTAGCCCTGCTTCAGGAGGGCTACGCAGACATTGTTGCGGATATTTGTTTTCGAAGTATTCGCTTTATAGTAATCTCTCAAAAACAGCATCTGAAACAAAACAAGGTTCGCATAGAACCACGCGACAGTACTCGTCGCTTCCGGGGTTTCACCGTTTGCAGTTTTCCGAATGACCGTTCGCTTGGGGCATGCGAGTCTTCGACGTCTGCAGCGTGGTTGAGGGCAATAACCGGCGCGACCTTTTCAACGACCGTTGACGAAAGGATCAGAACAATGGAAGTCGCTCGGCGGCAACTAATCTACGTGACTCGTGACCCGAGCGCGCCGTTGTGTGCTCGGTTTGAAGAGCGGGGCTGGCACATCGAAGTGGTATCGAACGCGAAGGACGCCCGCAGGTGGCTTCGCAGCGACTTGGCAACCGGTGGTTTGCTGGATCTGTCCAGCAGTTTTGAAGCACATGAACTCGCGGCGCTCGAAGCGTCGCTGACGTTGACCAATGTCGGCTGGGTCGCGGCAACCGTGACGGGCCAACTCGAAGATGCGGCCGTGCGCCGGCTGATTCGCGACTACTGCTTCGACTACGTCACCTTACCTACATCGAATGATCGCGTGGTCGACGCTGTCGGCCATGCATACGGAATGGTTGCGCTGCACGAGAATGCGTCCAACGATGCGCACGACGGCCGCGCCGAAGGCGAGATGGTCGGGTCGTGCGACGCCATGCTCGCGTTGTTCCGCTCTATCCGCAAGGTCGCCATGACCGACGCGCCCGTGTTCATCTCGGGCGAATCGGGCACGGGCAAGGAACTCACTGCAGTCGCCATTCACGAACGCTCCGTGCGGCGGGAGCAGCCGTTCGTCGCCATCAATTGCGGCGCAATTCCCGCTCACCTGTTGCAATCGGAATTGTTCGGCTATGAGCGCGGTGCGTTTACCGGCGCAAATCAACGCAAGATCGGCCGCGTGGAAGCGGCCAACGGCGGCACGCTGTTCCTCGATGAAATCGGCGACTTGCCGCTCGAAAGCCAGGCCAGCCTGTTGCGTTTCCTGCAGGAGCGTAAGGTCGAACGGCTTGGCGGACATGGCTCAACGCCGGTGGACGTGCGCATCATTTCGGCCACTCATGTGGATATGCAGACGGCCATGATCGAAGGGCGGTTCCGCGCCGACTTGTATCACCGTCTGTGCGTGCTGCAAATCGATGAACCGCCGCTGCGGGCGCGTGGCAAGGACATCGAATTGCTCGCGAAGCACATGCTCGATCGCTTCAAGAAGGACGCGAGCCGGCGTTTGCGCGGGTTCGCGCCCGATGCCATTGCGGCAATTCATAACTACGGCTGGCCGGGTAATGTGCGTGAGCTGATCAATCGCGTGCGCCGCGCCATCGTGATGTCGGAAGGGCGTCAGATCAGTGCACGTGATCTTGAACTCGGCGAGTACGTTGAAGTGGCGCCGGTGTCGCTAGCGCAGGCTCGGGAAGCTGCCGAACGGCAAGCGATTGAACTCGCTTTGCTGCGCCATCGAGGCCGTCTGGGCGACGCCGCGCAGGAACTCGGCATTTCGCGAGTCACGCTGTACCGACTCCTGAGCGCGCACGGCATGCGGCACATTGAAGTCGATGCACCGACAGAGCACGTCACGCGCGGCTGAACGCCGCTTGTGACGACTGCTCGCCGGTCGCCTCACTGATTCACTTTCAATCCGGCCCGGGGTTCTCTGGAACGCCGCGGATTGCTCGCATTTGCCCCCGCAAGACGCCTTCCCACCTCTCCCTCTGACGCTTGGTAAAATCGTGGTTTGGTTTTACCAGCTTCTGCGTTTCCCAGATTTCCCGTGTTTTCCGCGGCTTCCGGAATCCCGCGCGCGAGAGCGCCGCAGGCGCGCGGAAATCTTCTGCCAGAATAGCGTCACGACCTCCTTTTACGAACGATCCTGCTCATGATCCAGTACCAAGAACTGCTCAAAGACATTCTCGAACGCGGCGCTCGCAAGATGGACCGAACCGGCACGGGGACGATCAGCACGTTTGGCCGTCAATTGCGCTTCGATCTGGCGGAAGGTTTCCCGATCGTCACGACCAAGCGCATTCACATGAAGAGCGTGGTCTACGAGCTGCTGTGGTTCCTGAACGGCGATACGAACATCAAGTATCTGAACGATAACGGCGTGACCATCTGGGACGAATGGGCCGATGAAAACGGCAATCTCGGCCCGGTGTACGGGCATCAATGGCGTTTCTGGCCAAAGAGCGATGGCACGATGGTCGATCAGGTGAGCGCACTCGTGCATCAGATCAAGACGCGGCCGAACTCACGCCGGTTGATGCTGACCGCATTGAACGTTGCGGATTTCCCGGACGAATCCATGTCTCCGGTCGATAACGCCCGTGCTGGAAGAATGGCGCTGGCTCCTTGTCATTGCCTCGCGCAGTTCTATGTGAATGAAGGCAAGCTGAGTTGCCTCCTGTACTGCCGCAGTCAGGATGTATTCCTGGGCACGCCGTTCAATATTGCGAGCTATGCATTGCTCACGCACATGCTCGCGCAGCAATGCGATCTGGATGTGGGGGAATTGGTCTGGACCGGTGGCGATTGCCATATCTACCTGAATCATCTGGAGCAGGTCGATCTTCAGTTAAGCCGTGAACCGTATCCGTTGCCGAAGCTCGAACTGGCGAGAAAACCCGCGTCCATCTTCGATTACCAATACGAAGACTTCGTGATCGAAGGGTATCAATATCATCCGGGCATCAAGGCGCCAATCGCAATTTAAGCGGTTTCTGCCTTGCCCTAAACTAAAGCGTCCCAGCTCCAAATGTTTGAAGCCGGGACGCGCGCCCTTTTTAAGATCTTTTAAGACCTGCTAAAACCTTTTAAAACATCAAGGCGTGACGATGTTGAACATTGGGTCGAAGCGGTCGAGCATGCTGGACAATTCAACCACCTTTTGACTGTTGCCGCTGACCTTGGCTGCGTCTGACGGCGCTTGCTGGCCACCCATCAACAACCTGGCGAAGTCGGCCTTGCTCATGTTGAGCGTGGCGTCGGGGTTCGCCAGCGTGACGCCCTCGGTGTAGATCAGCACCGAATTGTGCAACTCGATACCGTACTTCGTGCCGTCACCGAGATCCCAGTTGATGACCGTGTGCTTGCCGTCCGCCTTCGGACCGTTGAGCCGGATGCCCATGAAATCGAGCAGCAGATCAGGGCTCATTGCAGCAATTGCGTCAGGTGTCGCCGTGTTGACACCCTTCACCTTCGGCACACCGTTACGCAGTTCGAACGCGCCCATCAGGTACTCGTTGCGCCAGGTGGGGTTCTCGGTCTGATAGCCTAGCTGCTCGAGCGCGTCCGCTTCCAGATCGCGCGCAGCCATGTTCGAAGGATCCGCAAACACGACCTTGTTCATCACGGTCGCGACCCAGCGGTAATCGCCCTTGTCGAATGATTGCTTTGCCTTCGTCATCACGGCGTCGGCGCCGCCCATGAACTCCACGAAGCGCTTCGATTCCTCTTCCGGCGGATACGGATGCAGGTTCGCCGGGTTCGAGTCATACCAGCCGAGATAGCGCTGGTAGACCGCCTTCGCGTTGTGATTGACCGAGCCGTAATAGCCGCGGTTGTACCACTTCTTGCCGATGCTGTCGGGCAACTGAATCTCTTCCTTGATTCAGATAATCGCGGTTCAATCAACTTGGTATTCCTAATGATCCTGATCTGGAGTATTTGAGAGCGATTCGACGGACAGGGTGCACTCGCGCCTGAATACGAAAGCGAGTTGAAAACTCTACAGGGGAACCAATTTTCTAAGTGTCATATTTCGTCGGCATGGGCGGAAGAGGTTCGATAGAGAACGTGTCCCGGTTCCATGCCGTTGGGCGTCATTCATTCAGTCAGTACGGCGGAGAAATGCCGCTCACCGGCGGGCGTCACTCGCAGGACCCGTCGCTTGGCGGTTGTTTCGACCCAGCCATGTTCTGTGCAGGCATCGAGGAACGCCGCGCCCAGCGCGCCGCCGAGATGCGGCCGGCGTTCGCTCCAGTCGATGCACGTACACGCAAACCGTCTGCGCCGCGCTTTCTGAGCGGTGAGATCGATGCCGAGCCGCGAGAATTCATCGACTCCTTGCGGCGTTGCGTCGAGCGCCGTGGGGCCGGGCCGCTTCGATCCAGCCGGCACGACCTCCAGCCACTTCGATGTCAGCATCCGGTCGAACAGCCGCACCGCCAACTCGCCCGCGAGATGGTCGTAACACGTGCGCGCGTAGCGCATGTCGAGCGGCACGGCGGACGCCGGCCGCGGCGGCGGCCGATGCGCTTGCGCCGCTTCCCTCAGCGGCGCGCTGGCCTGCGCGAGATTAGCCAACGCTTCAATTGCCATCGCGATATCGGGCGTTGCAATGCGGTAATACCGGTGCCGTCCGCTCACTTCGAGCGCCAGCAGCCCACTTTCGACGAGCCGGGTGAAATGCCCGCTAGCGGCCGATGGCGAGATGCCGGCGATCATCGTGAGTTCGCCGGCGGGCCGGGCGGTTCCGTCCATCAGCGACCACAGCATGGCGGCGCGGCCGGGGTCCGCTAGCAGCGCGCCTATGCGTGACAAGCCGGGAAACGGGCGTGCATCTTCGTGATCGAGGGTCATCGCAGCCTCCTTGAATTAACTCTACTTTAACGACTTCGCGCACTCGATGTTTCAGTGTAACGTGAAGTATCGATTCAAAGGCCGGACTCGATGTGAGCGCCGCTTGGCCCCCGCGCTAGAATGATGTTTCGCGTCAAATGAAGGCTGTGCAGGAGACTCTCGTGATAAAAATTTTGATAGCAACGCTGCTGGCGGCGGCGTGTGCGGTGTCTGCGGGTTGTGCAGGCGCCTCGGGCGGTTCGCCGTCAGCGGGCGGGTCGGGCAGCATCACCATGTACGGGGTGGTCGACGAAGGTATATCCGTGCGCAAGTGAGTGCTAGAGCCGTTAAAGCGCGCCGATGCGGGGCGGCGAGTGCTTTTTTGAGACTCGTTTTGAGCCTCGTATAATTCGGCAACTCCACTTACCAGGCAGGGCCGTCCAGCTTGCCTTACATCGCCATGAAAACTGCAGCGCCCGTCCCTCAATCCACCGATGCCCCGATCACCGACCGGTCCGAAACCACGTTTCGTTTTCTTGCCGAACCGACCTCCGTCAACTTTGGCGGCAAGGTTCACGGCGGTGCGCTGATGAAGTGGATGGACGAGACGGCCTACGCGTGCGCCGCAGTCTGGTCCGGACGATATTGCGTGACGGTCAGCGTGGGCAATATCCGTTTTCGCCGGCCGATCCTGGTCGGCAACCTGGTCGAATTGCGCGCGCGCGTGGTGGCAACGGGGCGCACGAGCATGCACCTGCATATCTCCGTGCACGCAGGCGATCCGAAGAGCGGCGTGCTGCAACAGACCACGGATTGCCTGATGGTGTTTGTCGCCGTCGATGAACAGGGCAAGCCGGTGCCAGTTCCTTCGTTCGTGCCGGTGACGGACGAGCAGAAGCGGCTCGCGAAATATGCGATGGATGTGAAGGACGCGCTGGATGCCATCGTGGAATTGAAGCCGGAAGAAGTGGCGGCCGGGAAAGTGTAGTTAGCTGAAGCCGCGAGCGCGGTCGGATCGAGGGAGCTGCCCCGCCTTGCGAACGAGCACAACAAGCACAACAAGCACAAGACGCGCTTCGTTCCTGATAACAGTTTCATAAATCAAACGAACAAATCAGACGTTTCTCATTCATGAACCAATGCGTTGTCGGCATAGTGCGCGCATCGCGCAGAGGCCGACCGGTCGCCTGGGCCAATACGCACAAACTTGAATGGGGAACGCGATATGGACTGGACCGAGGGATATAACAATTCGGTTGCCTACACAATGGGCTACCACCACGAGCAGAGTCCGACCTACCTGAACGCCTGCCTTGCGATGCAGCGCGTGTCGCCGCCATCGATTGAAAAATTCAACTACTGCGAGCTGGGCTTCGGCCAGAGCCTGACCTCGCTGATTCTTGCCGCAACGCATCCGCAGGGCGACTTCTACGCCTGCGACTTTAATCCGCTGCATGTGCTGGCCGCGGCATCGGTGCGCGACGAAGCGAAGCTACCGAACCTCACCTTGCTGGAAAACAGCTTCGGTGAATTGGCGCAAGGCGCGGTCGAGCTTCCCATCTTCGACTACATCACGATGCACGGCATCATCTCGTGGATATCGGATGAAACGCGCGCGCAGATCGTGCAGTTCCTGAAGCGTTATCTGAAACCGGGCGGCGTGGTCCAGGTGAGCTACAACGCCATGCCCGGTCTTGCGCAGGTGTTGCCGTTGCAACGGCTGCTCATGCGAGGCGCAGCCAAAGGCGGGGATGCCTGGTCCGGCGCGTTGGAACTTGCGACGAAACTGGCGGATCTCGACGCGCTGCATTTCAAGCGCAACCCGGATTCGCTCGCGCGGGTTCAAGGTTTTCCCGGCCTGGACCCGAGCTACCTCGTCCATGAATATCTGCACGAAAAATGGACGCCTTTCTTCTTCGCCGATATCGCACGCGAACTGGCCGACGCGAAGTTGAGTTTCGCCGGAAGCGCGCGCTTCCCGCACATGGCGCCGGTGGGCTGGCTGACCAACGCACAACGTCAGCTTCTGGATGCCGTGACCGATCCGATCGAAGCCGAAGAACTCCGGGACTACTTCTCGAATCGCGCTTTCCGCTCGGATATCTTCGTGCGCGGTAAAGCGGCGCTCAGCGACATCCGTCTACGTGAGCAGGCGGAACATATCCATCTTTGGAGAAATCCATCGGTCAGTTTCAAGCCGGTCGCCGAACTGGAGCACGCGACCGTGACACGTGGTGGCCCATACCACCAGCCGCTTTTTGATCGCCTGCACCGCTCGGAGATGACGTTGGCCGAACTGTTCGATGCGCCGGAAGTCGCCGGCGTGGATATGGACGGCGTTTTGAAGCTCGTGCGGTTATCGATTGCGGTGGGAGAAACGTCGTTCCGTTATGGCGCTGTTCAGACACGCGCGTCGGCTGACCGGCTGAATGCCGTGTTGCTGTCGCGGGCGGAACAGGGTGCGAAGTGGAACGCGCTGGCGTCACCGCGACCGGGGGGCGGCGCAGGCGTGGGAACCCTCGACCTGTTAATGATGGCGTCCCTGCATGAGAAGGCCGACCGGAAAAAGGCGCTGAGCAAGGATATGGATGAGCTGACGGCGCGCGTCACACGTTCGCTGGCGGCAGTAGGTATGCAACTGAGGGTGGGCGACGTCGAGGTCGCGCCCGGCGACATTACGCGCCGCATGGGTCATATATTCGAAGACTCGGGCAAGACGCTGATAGCGCATGCGACCGAGTTGGGTTTCTGGGCCGCACAGAAAGCCGCCACTCGGTAACCGGTCGCAGCGGTTGATGCTGCAAGAACACCATCAACCGCTGCGCCCGAATACGTCTGAGTTACTTCTTCCCCACCATGTCTTCCGGCTTCACCCACTCGTCGAATTCCGCTTCGGTCACGTAACCAAGCGACAGCGCGGACGCTTTCAGCGTCGTGCCTTCCTTGTGCGCCTTCTTCGCGATCTTCGCGGCCTTGTCGTAACCGATATGCGGATTCAGCGCCGTCACGAGCATCAGCGATTCGTTCAGCAAACTGTCGATACGTGACTCGTTTGCCTCGATGCCGACCGCGCAGTTATCGTTGAAACTTTGCGCACCGTCGGCCAGCAGACGTACCGATTGAAGCACGTTGTGCGCGATCATCGGGCGGAACACGTTGAGCTCGAAATTGCCGCTCGCGCCACCAATATTCACCGCCACGTCGTTCCCGAACACCTGGCAGCACAACATGGTGACGGCTTCGGACTGGGTCGGATTGACCTTGCCCGGCATGATCGAGCTACCCGGCTCGTTTTCCGGAATCGATAGTTCTCCCAACCCGCAACGCGGTCCGCTCGAGAGCCAGCGGATGTCGTTGGCGATCTTCATCAAGCCTGCCGCGATGGTTTTCAGCGCGCCATGCGCGAACACGAGCGCGTCGGCGGCGGCCATGACTTCGAACTTGTTCGGCGCGGTTTCGAACGGCAAACCGGTGAGCTTGCTGATCACGCCGGCGACCTTCACCGCAAACTCGGGATGCGCATTCAAACCCGTGCCGACCGCCGTGCCGCCCAATGCCAATTGATACAGATGCGGCAATGTCGATTCAACGTGCCGGATGCCCTGGTCCAGTTGCGCAACATAACCTGAAAATTCTTGCCCGAGCGTCAGCGGCGTAGCGTCCTGCAAATGCGTACGGCCAATTTTTACGATGGAGTCGAACGCCTTCGATTTTTTATCGAGCGTCTCGCGCAAGGTCTTGAGCGACGGCACCAGATGCTTGACGAGCGCGACCGCGGCGGCAATGTGCATCGCGGTCGGGAACACGTCGTTCGACGATTGCCCGCGATTCACGTCGTCGTTCGGATGCACCTTGCGTTCTTCGCCGCGCACGCCGCCCATCAACTCGCTCGCCCGGTTCGCAATCACCTCGTTGAGGTTCATGTTGGTCTGCGTGCCCGAGCCCGTTTGCCATACCGCGAGCGGGAATTCATCGGTATGTTTGCCGGCCAGGATCTCGTCGGCAGCGGCGATGATTGCGCGGGCTTTATCGTCAGCGAGCACTTTCAGTTCAGCATTCACTTCCGCCGATGCCCGCTTCACGATCGCGAGCGCATCGATCAATTCCGGCGATTGTTTCTCGCTGGAAATCTTGAAATTCTGCAAGGAACGCTGCGTTTGCGCGCCCCAGAGTTTTGCGTTCGGCACGGCAATTTCGCCGAAAGTATCCTTCTCGAGTCTTACGTCGTCCGTCATGGCTTCATGCTCCTTCGGCTTGGCTATCAGGTTCGGGTTTGGATCGGGTTTGAATAGCAGAAATATCGATCATTCAAAGCTGCGAGTCGACGGGCAGCAGCATGAACAAACCCGTCAACACGTTGCGGTAAAGGCCCGCTTGCGGGTCGACGGTGTAAGTTCGCTCCTGGCCGTTATCCTCCGTCGTCCAGACGAGCGGTTCTTGCGAGCCGATGGTGTTCAGGCCCGCGAGCACCGCTGGCGAAGCGAGTTCCACACGATACGCCCTTGCCGGCGTTATGCCGGCATCGAACAAACCTGCGGCCTCACCGGCGATTTGCGGGTTATAGATCACCAGCGCGAGTTCCGTGTTAAGCGACGCCGAGCGCGGGTCCAGATTCATCGATCCAATCACAAGGATACTGCGATCGATCACATAGGCCTTGGCATGCAGGCTGGCGCGCGATTGCGAGCCGAACAGCCCGGCGCCCGGCTGCGCATTGCCCTCGACTGGCACCGGCTTGAACTCATATAACTGTACGCCGGCTTTCAACATCGGCTCTCGATACGGCGCGTAACCCGCCTGCACGGCGACGGCGTCCGTAGCCGCCAGCGAATTGGTGAGCACCGTCACCTTCACGCCGCGCCCCGTGATGGCGGCAAGCGCCTTCACGCCTTCGTCGTGCGGCACGAAATACGGCGAAATGATGAGGACTTCGCTGTTTGCCTGATTTGCCAGCTCGGTCAGGCGCTGCATGGGCGGACTTTTATAGTCCTTGTCCGGATGCTCGATCTTCACCGGCGAATCGGCAACGAACTCCGTGCGCGTCCAGGTCAGCCCCAGGCCATCCTGCGTTATTTGCTGCGCAAGCGGCGTGGCGTTGAGCGGCTTCGCGTTCAGCGGATCGGCCTGTTCTTTCCAATGCTGGCGAAGGTCGTCGCGCGTTTTGTCGAGATCGGCGGGATCGAATTTTTGCTTGTTGAGCGTGCGTAGCGGATACGCGATCGAACTGTTCCAGTAGTCGTCGAAACTCGCCGATATCTTTTGCGTCACCGGACCGGCCACGAACACGTCTAGATCGCGGAACTGAATGGTCGGGCTCGCGCTGAAGTATTCATCGCCGAGATTGCGGCCGCCGACAATCGCGATCTGGTTGTCCGCAATCATCGCCTTGTTGTGCATCCGGCGCGTGAAATGATCGACGTTCGTGAACAGGTTACGCGTGCGTTCACCGAAACTCCGGCTCGCGCTGCCGTACGGATTGAATACGCGAATATCGATGTTGTCGTGCGAATTCAGCGCGGCCATGATCTGGTCGATGTCCTTGAAATTCAGGTCATCGACGAGCATGCGGACCTTGACTCCACGATCCGCCGCGTAAAGCGCCGCGCCGAGCAGCAGCTTGCCCGTGTTGTCTTCGTTCGCGATGTAGTACTGCATGTCGAGCGTCTTGGTCGCCGCGCGGGCGAGCGCGATGCGGGCCTGCAGCGCTTCGGTGCCCGTGGGGAGCAGGCGCACGCCGGATTGGTCCGGATGCGCGGCTTCTTTCGGCAGGAGCGCGGTGCGCAGGGGCGTGTTGGCGTCGGCTGCGAGCGCGTGAGTGATGGGGCGGTCGGCCGCGTTTGCGGACGGGCGTGTAGCGCAGGCGCTGAGCGCAAGCGCGGTGAGTACGAGGGCGGCGAACGCGAGGCCGCGCGACAGCGGAGTTGTGTGACGATGCCGTGCTTGCGAGTTTGGCTCGGATGAAATTTGTTTGGCTTGCGCGCGCTCCGTGCGGCTGCCGGTGTGCTGGCCTTGTGCGGCTTGGGATAAAGCTGGGTGAGCTGACCGCGAAGGTGATCGATATAACTGCCTGCTGCTTTCCGACACGTCCATTCCTCTTGTTTGCCCGAGCGATTTTTCTGAACTGCTTGCGGTTGTTGCGCACGCAGTGGCCGCGTGCAGCGCTGGATCTCGCGGGTGGCCGGCAAGGATCATGCGCAGTTATTTTATGGGAAATCGGCTACGGACACGGCGAACGGGTCGATTTGCAAAAAAAGTGGAGCGGGTGGCGGGACGGGAATGCGTAGGGACGAGGCAGTTGTTGGCGTCTTTTCCGATCGTTTTGCTGGCGGACCGCAGCGGATGAATGAAGCGGGCTTTTCTATCGCGAGGAATTGTGTAATCAGCGGCTAATCAGCCGCGCGCAGACGAAAAAAAGCCCGCTTCGTCGAAGCGGGCCTAATACCCCTGCTACTGGATGAGTCTCGAGGAGACGGCTTGATCGTATCTGCGCGCCGCTTCAATTCCAACCAACAATGTCTGCTTAACTTATGCAGCGGCAATCGCGGATCTTCAGTCACTGCCTCAAGCCGATTGCCGTGGCGTCTGTGCGGATTTTCCGGGTTCAACCTCGCCGCGCGAGACCAGACGCCGGCTCATGCGGTCGAAGCGAAGGGTCATCAGCACCGCGACGCTTGCGAGTCCCGCAGCCAGCCCCCACCACAACCCCTTCGTGCCGCCGTTGAAGTGAAACGCCAGCATGTAACCGGTTGGAAAACCGATGCCCCAATAACCGAGCGCCGCCGCGAGCATGGGCACGCGCGTGTCCTTCAACCCGCGCAGCACGCCCGACGCAACCGTCTGCATGCCATCGACGATCTGGAACACGGCGGCCACACCCAACAGCGAGGCCGCCAGCGCGACGGTCTGCGCGTTCTTAGGATCGTCGAGATGGAGATACAGCCCGACAATCGCGTGCGGCGCCAGCACCAGCACGCAACCCGACATCGCCATGAACGCGACGCCCAGTGCAATCGCCACGAAGCCGGCGTGGCGTGCCGCCAGCGGCTGGCCCGCGCCGATCCAGTAGCCGACGCGCACGTTCGCCGCCTGACCGATAGCCAGCGGCACCATGAACGCCACAGACGCCACGTTCAGCGCGATCTGGTGCGCGGCAAGCGGCGCTTCGCCAAGCGTGCCGACGGTCATCCCGGTAGCCAGGAACAGCGTGGATTCGACGCCATAGGTGATTGCGACAGGCCAGCCGATGCCGAACAGTTCGCCCATCAGCGGCAGGCGTGGACGCGACGCGACCACGAAGTGCCGGTAACGCGCCCGCAAATGCAGGAACGCGATCAGCACCAGCGCCGTCGTCCAGACCGTGATGGTGGTGGCGACTGCCGAGCCGAGAAAACCGAGCCGGGGCAGGCCGTAGGCGCCGTGGATCAGGCCGTAGTTGAGGAACGCGTTCACGAACACGCCGCCAATCGATACCCACAGCAGCCGCTTCGCCGCCCCGATAGCCGGCAGGAACGCGCGCATCATGCCGATCCCGAGCAGGCTGCCCGGCGCACCCCAACGCAGGATCGCGCAGTATTCGCCGACGTTCCTGGCGAGCATGGCGGGTTCGTGGAACGCGAGCAGGATCGGCTCGGCAAAACTCAGCAGCGTGAAGGCGGGGATTGCCAGCAGCAGCGACAGCACCAGCCCCGTCCAGTAGATATTCGGCACGAGGTGATCGTTGTTCGCGCCACGCGCATGCGAAACGGACACGCTCACCGACGTCAGCACGCCCTGCAGCAGCACCACGACCACGAAGAAGAGGTTCGCGCCCAGGCCGCCGGCCGCGAGAGAGTCGGGACCGAGCGAGCCGAGCAGGATGGTGTCGGTGACGCCCATCGCCATTTGCGACAGTTGCGAAATGGCGAGGGGCGCGGCGAGCCTGGCGGTATCGACGGCATGGCGGGAAAGGCTTGGCGGCGCGTTCGCGCGGATCATTCTGGATGGCATGACGGGTTATCTGGATGCTTTGATGCACGGCAAAACCATGCAAAAACGGCAACGGGCGATACAGGCCGTTTCCGGTCTTGCATCGCCCGCTCGTTCCGGCCGCGCTTCGGCCTGATTGGTTAATCGGGCTGAAGCTCCGCTTTGAATTTCGGCTTTGAAATCCGGCTTCGAATTCCAGCTGTGAATCCCGGTCTTGAACCTCGGTCTTGAAGCACGTGAGATTGAAAGTATGACTTCAACCCAAGGTTCAACTGTCAACAAGCTGAAAGCGGCGAAAGGGAACGAAAGCTGTCTAGCTTATTGCTTGATGGCGATTATGTCGATCACGACGCGGTATTTATCGTGATTCGGATCGCGCTCGCGGCGATCCTCGTGCTGATCCACGCGCGGCTTATTTCGGCTTGAGAACCTTGATCGTGGTGTCGTCGATCACCACCGTCTGGCCCGCGCGGATCTTGCACGTCTTGCGCAACTCGATCTTGCCGTTGACCTTCACTTCGCCCTCGGCGACGCGTACTTTCGCCGAGCCGCCGCTATCGGCGAGGCCCATCAGCTTGAGCAGGTTGTGCAGTTCGACGTAGTCGCCTGTGAGCGTGAATTCGAGGCGCGGCATGGGGCAATCTTCGCAAGGTTGGGGCTGGAAAGGGCGCCCATCATAAACCAGCCGGGCACGCCACGTGCGTCTACAGCTCAGACTGCCGGAAATCGGGCGTTCGGATGTTTGCTGACTGTCAGGAAGTGAAACCTTCGGTAACAATGACACGTTTTAGCGAACTCCACCGTCCGGCGCCGGGTCAGTCGCAGTGATCGATGCGCATTTTTAGCGTTTGTATTGGTCATCTGAAGTGTAGACGGGTATTAGCGGCGTATTGCGCCAGGCGCGGTGTTTGAGCATATAACGCCCATCGCCTGGATGCCGCAGCCGGTTGCAATGGAAGCAATCGATCACCCGGAATAAAAACTGCCAGCGAGGAAATGAATATGTTGCAAGCCAAAAAAATGCTGTTGGGTACCGCTTTTGTCGCCATGGGTGTGTCCGTATCCGCGTTCGCGCAGACCGCGCAGCCTGCCGATGCTGGCCAGATGGCCGCACCGTCCGCGCAAACCGCGCCGCCGCCGCAGAATATCGTCGCACCGGCGCCGACCGATCCGCTGGTCGTGAAACGCAATGCCAGCGCGCAGGCTAGCGCCGAGTACAAGGCGTCGAAGAAGGCATCGAAGCAGGACTTGAAGGCGACGAACAAGGAAGCGAAGGCGCAATACAAGGAGCAAGTGCGCAACGCCAAGATCAACAAGAAGGCCGATAACCAGACCGCCAACGACGATCTGAAGTCCGCCTTGCCGGATGGTCCGCAGAACACGAACCTGCAGCACTAAGTTTCCAGTTCGATGAATACAGCGCGGCCCCTTCAAGCGGGGCCGCTAGCAAGGAGGGTTCATGACAACGACCACGAAGCGCTTGATCGCCGCATTGCTCGCGGGAGCGTTCGCGACGGCCGCCACGATGTCGGTCGCGCAGGCGCAGACGGAAAGCACAGCGGAACCCACGCACGCTGACAAGAAAGCAGCGAAGAAGCAAGCCGCCGCCGATAAAGACGCAAATCTGGCGCAGGCCAAGGCCGACAAGAAAAAGACGGAATCGCAATCGAAGGCGAATGAAGCCGCCGCCGATGCAAACCTGAAAAACGCGAAGAAAGCGGATTGATTCGATGCAAGGAATGGACGATGGCCCGGCGCGTGTGAACGCACCGGGCCATCTCTTTTTTATAGGGCCAAAAGCCTGCTGCATCAGTTGCTTGCGTCGAAGAGTTGTATGGATATACAGTGTGCGTCACCCGTTTTTAAAGTCCATGCGACGTGCTCACGCTTAACTCCGCCACCGACGACGATCTCGCGCCCAAGCAGGCGCAGGAAGATGTTGCGTCGTACCTGACCAAATTGAACGACGCGCAGCGTGAGGCGGTCGAGTACGGCACGCACACGTCGAACGCCCGCGATCCGGCCGGCGCGCTGCTGGTCATCGCCGGGGCGGGATCGGGCAAGACGAATACGCTGGCGCATCGCGTGGCGCATTTGCTGGTGAACGGCGCGGACCCGCACAGAATCCTCTTGCTGACGTTTTCGCGGCGCGCAGCCAGTGAGATGGCGCGGCGCGTGACGCGCATCGCCGTGAATGCGTTGGGTAATCGCAGCGTGATCGCGCAGGGCCTCACATGGTCTGGAACCTTCCATAGCGTGGGCGCGCGGTTGTTGCGCGATTATGCGGATCTCGTGGGGTTATCGCCGTCGTTCACCATCAACGACCGCGAGGATTCCGCCGACCTGATGAACCTCGTGCGGCACGAACTGGGGTTATCGGCGAAAGAAAAGCGCTTCCCGGCCAAATCCACCTGCTTCGCCATCTATTCGCGCGTGGTCAATACCGGCGTATCGCTTGCCACCGTGCTCGATCAGGCCTTTCCGTGGTGCCGCGAATGGGAAGACGACCTGCGCCGCTTATTCGCGGCGTACGTTCACGCGAAGCAGCAGCAAAGCGTGCTCGACTATGACGACTTGCTGCTCTACTGGTCGCATCTCGCCGCCGAGCCGTCCATTGCCGCGGATCTTTCCAGCCGTTTCGACCACGTGCTCGTCGATGAATACCAGGACACGAACAAGCTGCAGGCGTCCATCCTGCTATCGATGAAACCCGATGGCCGCGGCCTCACCGTAGTCGGCGACGACGCCCAGTCCATCTATTCGTTTCGCGGCGCGACGGTGCGCAATATCCTCGACTTCCCGAATCACTTCAATCCGCCCGCGAAATGCGTGACGCTCGAGCGCAATTACCGCTCGACGCAGCCCATTCTGGCGGCATCGAATGCGGTGATCGGACTCGCGGCCGAGCGATATACGAAGAACTTGTGGACCGACAAGGCATCGGCGCAACGGCCGCGTCTCGTCTCCGTAGCCGATGAAGCCGATCAGGCGCGTTATATCGTCGAACAGGTGCTGGAGGCGCGTGAAGGCGGCATGACGCTCAAGCAGCAAGCGGTGCTGTTTCGCGCCGCGCATCACAGCGCCGCGCTCGAAATCGAACTCACGCGGCGCAACATTCCGTTCGTGAAGTTCGGCGGGCTGAAGTTTCTCGATTCCGTTCACGTGAAGGACGTGCTCGCGGTCTTGCGCTGGGGTGAGAACCCGCGTGATCGCGTAGCCGGGTTTCGCGTGCTGCAATTGCTGCCGGGCGTGGGGCCGGCTATTGCCGGGCGTGTGCTCGATCAGGTCGCCGAGCGCTCCGACACGCCGGCTGCGTTAGCCGCATTCGCCGCGCCGTTGCGCGCGAGCGAAGACTGGCCGGCGCTTGTGGCGCTGATGTCGAAAATTTGCGCGCGCGAAAGCGGATGGCCTGCTGAGTTCGAAATGATCCGGCGCTGGTACGAACCGCATCTGGAACGCAATCACGAAGACGCGTCAATTCGCCATGGCGACGTGCTGCAGATGGAAAGCATCGCGTCTACGTATCCCACGCGCGAGCGTTTTCTGACCGAACTGACGCTTGATCCGCCCGATGCCACGAGCGATGAATCGGGTGTTCCGCTCATCGATGAGGATTATCTGATTCTCTCCACCATCCATTCGGCCAAGGGACAGGAGTGGAAGAACGTGTTCGTGATGAATGGCGTGGACGGCTGCATCCCGTCCGATATGGGCACGGGCAGCGACGAGGAAATTGATGAAGAAAGGCGGCTGTTGTACGTCGCCATGACGCGCGCAAAAGAGCATCTGCACATTGTCACGCCGCAGCGTTTCTACGTGCACAACCAGGTCCATATGGGTGACCGGCATGTGTGGGCGGCGCGTACGCGTTTCATCCCCGCGCATCTGATGCCGCAGTTCGAAGCGTGCGCGTGGCCCCCGGTCCCCGAGCCCGCCGCGCCGACGGCCGCCGGACTGGCCGCTGCGGCAAAGGCGAAAGTCGATATCGCCGCGCGGCTCAAGAAGATGTGGGAGTGAAGGGTTTCGTTTGAGCTCGCCAAGGGCTCAAGCTCCACTCAACGTTCCGCACGCGAAGGCTTCGGCGCTTTGCGCTCCGGCGTGAAGATCGTGCGCAACCAGTTGCCGAAGCGCGTGAACCCGTCATACGGCTCTTCAATAAAAATTTCCGGCTTGATCATGCGTATCTGCTCGAGCACTTGCTGTGCTTCCTGCTTTGCCACCGAGCCATGAAACATGCCGAGTCGCAGCAGGCAGCGCAGTTCACCGAGCTTTTCGCGCGCGGTCGATCCCGCGCTATGTTCTGTCGCAATCTTGGTTTCGTACACGCGTTGACGCAATGAATCGGCGAGACGCCATGCGGGCGTCTGCATTTTCATCTCCAGTTCCTGTATGTCCGATGCCGCCGACTTGATCTGCGACGCGAGCGTATCGATCTGCGCCGGGTCTCCGTTCGCCTCGGTCACGATCGCCGTCGCCCACGCGCGCGATGCCTTCACGAGATCGTCAGGTTTCCAGTCCGAGCGGACCGCAAAGCCGAAACCGTGTTCCCCGGCTTGACGCATCATCATTTCAACGACGTCAGGAAACTCCTTGTCGAGCGCCCGTTTCGCCCATGCGTACTGACCGTTTTGCAGCATTCGCTGCACTGCCTGTTCGGTCAGCGGCGTGGGGTTGTCGAGGAGTTTTGCGCGCAGGAAATCTTCGAACGTGGGCGTGACGAATTGCGGGTCGAACTTGAGCGACAGGCGAATCAGCGTCTCGAAGTCGCGGCGTAGCGCTGCGATCGTTTCGTCTTTAAATGTAAGGGTAATCTGACCCATGATGTTTCCCGGTTCCCGATCCCGTCGACCGGTTTCAGCCGGCGCGGAAAGACAGTCGGCGTCGCCATGAGGGCGACGGCCGTTCGTCTTTATATCGGCGTGGGGAGGGGAAACTTTAGGCCAGCTTTCAATTATTTCGTCGATGCTCGATCAACCGGCGCGGCGGTCTTATTTGACGGGAATGGTCGTGCCCGCTGGCATTGGCACGGCGGTCACGCTGTTCTTCGCGCTGCCGGTCGTAATCCGGTCGCTGTAGGTCAAGTAGACCAGCGTATTGCGCTTGGCATCGACTATACGCACTACATGCAGCGTCTTGAAGATAAACGACATCCGTTCCGAGAACACATCGGCTTTCTGCTTGAGCGGCGCATCGATCTTGATCGGCGCGACCTGACGGCAAGCTATGGAGGCCTCAGACGGGTCTTCGGCTATTCCCAGCGTTCCTTTAACGCCGCCCGTGCGGGCACGGGAGACGTAGCACGTGACACCGGTGACCGCCGGGTCGTCGTACGCCTCGACCGTGACGCGATCCGAGCCGGTGAAGCGGAAATTCGTGTTGACGCTGGCTATTTCCTGGGCGTGCAGGGCAGGCGCAGCAAGCAACGCAACGAGCGACGAACATGACGCGAAAGACTTCAAGGAGAAGAGAGCGCGTTTCATCGGAATCCTTCGAGGAATGAGGAATTGAAAAAGGCGTCGTATTGTAACGACGCCTTGGTTCAATCCACGTGAAACCGCATGCCGCGCTTTCGCGTTACGTGTGAGCAATGCCGCGATCAGTGAAAAATCAGATACAGGATCACCAGCACGATCACCGGCACGCCAAGCAGCCAACCCAGTAGATAAGGCATTGTCTTCCTCCATTCGATTTCTGATTCGATGAATTCAGTATCGATGAGAGGCCGGGCCGCCGATACCCGCGCGTGTCCTATTCGACTGTAGGCGGGTTCCTATCGGCGGCACGTTTCTACTTCACACGAATGGCGTAGCGCGTGACCTGCCGATACCGCTCGTTGGGGCGCAACACGACGTCTTCCGCGTCGTCCATGTTGATCTGGTTTGGAAACCCACCCGCTTCGAGGCAGAGCGCGCCGTGCTTGTGATAGGTCACGCCGCGCTTGCCCGGCACGCCTTCAAGACTGTTGCTGGTGTAGAACACCAAGCCGCGTTCGGTGGTCGCGACGATCAGTTCGCGTCCGCTAGCCGGATGATAAACAGCCGCGACACGCCGCATTTCGGGCAGTTCGGTGACCGGCGCTTCGTTGCGCAACACAAAACAATGGTCGATACCGCCGCCCGCCAGCGTGACTTGCTCGTTGTCGCGGGTATCGATACGCGGTCCGAGCAGCGCAGCCGTACGAAAGTCGAACGGGGTATCGGCGACGTCTTGCAGGTGGGTCGGAATCGTATGTTCATCGATGGCGAAAAACCGGTCGGCGGCAATCTCGATCTCGTGGTCGTGGATCGTCGTCGAGTCCACGCCCGACAGGTTGAAGTACGCGTGGTTCGTGAGATTGAGGGGCGTGGGGGCGTCCGTGAAGGCGTCGTAGGTGATCGTCAGTTCGCCCGCGTCGTTGAACGTGTAGGTCACCTGGACGGTGAGCCTGCCGGGAAAACCGTTATCGCCCGCGGGCGATTCCAGCGTGAACACCAACGCGTCTCCCCTGTGCTCCGCCTGCCATAGTTTGAAGCTGAAACCCTGGAAACCGCCATGCAGCGAGTTCGGCGGCTGATTCGCTTCGAGCGGGTACTCCACGCCATCGAGGGAAAAACGCGCGTTCGCAATGCGGTTCGCCCAGCGTCCGACGGTTGCGCCCATGTAGGCCGGACCCGTGGTGTACGCGGCGGGGGCGTCGTGGCCGAGCAGGATATCCGCCAGGTTGCCGTCGCGATCCGGCGCGAACCAGGAGACGAGAGCCGCGCCCAGATTCGTGACCGTTACCTTCGAGCCGTTGTCATGGCTCAGCGTGTGAAGATCGACAGGCGTACCATCCGCGAGGTTGCCCCAGTGGGCGCTGGAAAGGGTCATGGTGTGGTCTCCGGATTTTGATTTTTTGCCGAGTGGCGGGGCGCTTCGGGTTTAGCTTCCGGCTTGGATAAGCGGGGCAAGCGGTCACGATAAAGCCTACTGACGTAGTCAAGATGTTTGCCCGCGGCTTCCCGGGCGCGTAGCGGGTCGCGGGCGACGATGGCATCGAATATTGCCTGATGTTGCGCCAGCAAATCCGCTTCGACCTGATCGTCGTAGTCCACCAGCCGGTGCGATGTCAACATCGATTCACGCACGAGTTCCTGCAGGCCGTGCATCACGTGGGCGAGGGCGAGGTTGTGGGTGGCATCGGCGATAGCGAGATGAAACGCGGCGTCGTGTTCGGCTATCCGCGTGCGTTTCGGTTCGATGGCGGCCGTCTTGAGCGCGTTGAACGCTTCGGTGATACGCGCCAGATCGGTTGCGGTGGCGCGTTCGGCCGCGTAACCCGTTGCCAGGGATTCGAGACCGTGGCGGAGTTCGAGGACATCGGCGCTGGCCGTCGGATGCTGGCTCAGCAACGCGGCGAGCGGCGCGGATACGAGTGGCGCGGTGACATCGGAGACCACGAAGCCGGTGCGCGCGGCTGCCTGGATGAATCCATCCGATTCCAGCCGGATCAACGCCTCACGCAGCGATGGGCGCGACACGTTGAGCTGCTCCGCGAGATCGCGTTCGGCAGGCAGACGTTGTCCGGGGAGTAACGCGCCGCTGGTGATCAGCGCGCGGATCTGGTCGGAGACGACATCGGTAATGCGCGTGCGGGTGTAGGAATGGACGGGCTGAAAAGGCATGGAAGTTCGTTCGCGCTCGAGGTTTGGCAGTTTGACATGAAACGCTGCAAACTTTAAAGTCTTGGTCAGACCAAGCTTACCAAATTTGGCAAATCGTTTGTCTTTCTGGCTCCCCACTGCCCATCCAATGAAAGTCGCCCTGTTCGTTCCCTGTTTTATCGATGCGTTCTATCCCGAAGTCGGCATCGCGACCCTCGAATTGCTCGAACGTCTGGGCGTGGAAGTCGATTACCCGGAGGAACAGACCTGCTGCGGCCAGCCGATGGCGAACAGCGGCGCGCAAAAGGAAGCGGCCGGCGCCGAGCGGGTGTTCGCCCGCAACTTCGCGGATTACGACTACGTGGTCGGTCCATCGGCGAGCTGTATTCATCACGTGCGCGAGCATTTGACGGCGATCGAGCAGACGGCAGCGGTGAAAAAGGTCCGCACGAACGCCTACGAACTGGTCGAATTTCTCCACGATGTCCTCAAGGTGCGCGAATTTCCGTGGGCCGAATTTCCACATCGCGTGGGCTTGCACAATAGCTGCAGCGCCATCCGGCACTTAAAGGAAGTGTCTGCATCGGAGATCAATGGAGCGCCATTCTCCAAACCGCGCGCGCTGCTGGAAGGCGTCAAAGGCATCGAATTCGTCACGCCTGCGCGGCCCGACGAATGCTGCGGCTTTGGCGGCACGTTTTCCGTGACCGAGGAAGCGGTATCGGTGAGGATGGGGCAGGACAAGGTCCGCGATCACCTCGGCGCGGGCGCGCAATATATTGTCTCCGGCGATATGTCCTGCCTCATGCATCAGCAAGGCTGCGCAGAACGCCTGAAACTCGATGCGCGGTTTATCCACATCGCCCAAGTCCTGAATGGAGCACGCTCATGAGCGAGGTCGTGAAGGGAAAAAGCAAACGGCTCGATCACGCGAAGGCGGCGGGTGCGTTTATCGCGAAGGAAGATCACGTCGCTTTCCACGATAAGCGTCTCTGGGACCTGCGCAGCAAACGCGATGCGCAAGCGCACGGCATGCCCGAATGGGAGACGTTGCGCGAGCTGGCATCGGGGATCAAGGAGCACACGCTTTCAAATCTCGCCGATTACCTCGACCAGTTCATTACGCAAGCCGAGTCGCACGGCGTGATCGTGCATTACGCTGCGACCGCGGAAGAGCATAACGAGATCGTCTACAAGCTGATGTCCGAGCGCGGTCTCACCACGCTTGTCAAAAGCAAATCCATGCTGACCGATGAATGCAAGATGCGCGAGTACATCGAACCGCGCGGCATTACGGTGATGGAAACGGATCTCGGCGAGCGCATCCAGCAACTGGATAACCAGGATCCGAGCCACATGGTCGTGCCCGCCGTGCATAAACTGCGCGCGGATGTGGCAGAACTGTTCGGCCGGACGATCGGCACCGATCCAAAAAATAGCGACATCCACTATCTCGCTGAAAGCCAGCGCATGAACACGCGGCCTTATTTCGTACGCGAGAAAACCGCCGGCATGACGGGCTGCAACTTCGCGGTCGCCCAAACGGGAACGGTGGTTGTCTGCACGAACGAGGGCAACGCGGATTTGTCGGCGAATGTGCCGCCGCTGCACATTGCATCGATTGGTATCGAAAAGCTGATTCCCCGGATTTCCGATCTCGGCGTGTTCATTCGCATGCTGTCGCGCAGCGCGCTCGGCTCTCCGATCACGCAATACACTTCGCATTTCCGCGCGCCCCGGCCGGGCTCGGAGATGCATTACATTCTCGTCGATCACGGCCGTTCCGAGCGCCTCGCGATGGAGGATTTCTGGTACTCGCTCAAATGCATCCGCTGCGGCGCGTGCATGAATACGTGCCCGGTGTATCGGCGCAGCGGCGGCTTGTCGTACGGCTTTACGTACTCCGGGCCGATCGGCGCGATCATCAATCCTACTTACGATATGAAGCGTTTCAGCAGCCTGCCGTTTGCATCGACGCTCAACGGCAGTTGCACCAACGTCTGTCCGACGAAGGTCAATATTCACGAGCAGATCTACAAGTGGCGCGAGGTGATTGCAGCGAACCATGAAGTGCCGTTCGTGAAGCAGGAAGTGCTGAAGATGGCGGGGCGCCTGCTTGCCAGTCCGACGTTGTATCGAGGCACGGTGGCGTCGCTCGGCGGCGCGCTCAAGCGGCTGCCGAACTTCGTGCTTTATAACCCGTTGAACATCTGGGGCCGTCAGCGCGACTTGCCTGAAACGCCGGCTGAAACCTTCCACGAGTGGTACAAGAAAAATCGCAAGGCGGCGCCGAAATGACAACAACGCGTGAGGCTTTTTTGACGAAAATCCGTACGGCGCAACCGGCCGCGCGGCCGCGTCCCGACGTTCCACTCTTCGATACCCCGCCCGGTGAGCGCCTCGAACGCTTTCGTACCGCGCTTGCTGCAATGGGCGGGACGGTGGTCAAAGGCGAGTCGCTCGATACGGTGCGTGCGCTGCTCGTCGAGCGTTTTGGCGCGGGCGCGATAGTCGCGTCGGCGGTTCCGGGTATCGAAGGAAACCGCGCGCTTACCGCCGATATGTCCCCTGCGTTGCTTCAGGACGTTGACGCGGGCGTCGTGCGGGCGCGCTTCGGCGTGGCGGAAACGGGCTCGGTCTGGTTCAGCGAGGACGAATACATCGTCAATTCGATCGGTTACTTGGTGCAGCACCTGGTCGTGCTGCTCGATCCTGCGCAGATTGTGGATGGGCTGCAGGATGTGTATCGACGCGATGACTTCAAGGCCGCGCGTTATGCCGTGCTGGTGACGGGGCCATCGGCGACGGCGGATATCGAAGGCGTGTTGATTCGCGGCGCGCAGGGCGTGCGGTCGTTGACGGTGGTGTTGCTCGCGGCTTAGGTTTTAAGCGTTTATACGCGACGCAAAATGCAAAAAAGCCGTTCCAACGCAAGTTGGAACGGCTTTTTAACTGCCGCGAACTTTATTGATCGCCGAGCTTCTTGATCAGCACGTCGAGCTGCGCCATTTCATCTTCGGTCAGGTCGGTCAACGGTGCGCGCACGGGACCGGCGCTGCGGCCAATCAGCTTCGCCCCCGCCTTCACGATACTCACCGCATAACCCGCCTTGCGGTTGCGAATCGCGAGGTACGGCATGAAGAACTCATCGAGCAGGCGGCCAGTCGTCACGCGATCCTGCGATGCCACCGCTTTATAAAACTCCATCGCGGTCTTCGGAATGAAGTTGAATACCGCCGATGAATACACCGGCACGCCCAGCGCCTTATACGCTTCTGCATAAACCTCGGCCGTCGGCAAGCCGCCGAGGTACGAAAACCGGTCACCCAGCCGGCGACGGATCGTCACCATGTTTTCGATCTCACCCACGCCGTCCTTGAAGCCGATCAGGTTCGGGCAGGTATCGGCGAGGCGTTCGAGCATGTCGGCGTTAAGCTTTGAATTGGCGCGGTTATACACGATCACGCCAATGTTCTTCACCGCCTTGCACACCTGTTCGACGTGCGCGGCAATGCCTTCCTGGCTGGCTTCGGTCAGGTAATGCGGCATCAGCAAAATACCGTTCGCGCCAAGCCGTTCGGCCTCCTGCGCATAAGCAATCGCCACCCGCGTCGCACCGCCCGCACCGGCGAGGATCGGCACACGGCCCTTGCAGGTTTCCGTTGCCGTGCGAATCACGTTCGAATATTCGCTGTGCGTCAGCGAGAAGAATTCGCCTGTGCCACCGGCCGCGAACAATGCCGTCGCGCCATACGGTGCAAGCCATTCCAGACGCGCAGCATAGGTATCGGCGCGGAAGTCGCCTTGTTCGTCGAAGTCGGTCAACGGAAAGGACAGCAGCCCTTCGGAAACGATTTGCTTGAGCTCTTGAGGTGTTGTCATGGTCGGTCGTGAATTGGTTTTTGGGTGAGTCGCTAAATGCGCCGTTGAGTTGAGAAAATCAGCGCACGAGGCACGGGCGCTTGTTGTCGAAGGTCCAGTTCGGGATCAGGTATTGCATCGCGATGGCGTCGTCGCGGGCGCCCAGACCGTGTTCTTGATACAGCGCGTGGGCTTTATCGAGTTCGTCCATATCGATGTCCACACCCAGTCCCGGCCGCGCCGGCACCTTCACCTTGCCGCCCACGATCTGCAGCGGCTCGCGCGTCAGACGCTGGCCGTCCTGCCAGATCCAGTGGGTATCGATGGCAGTAATCTTGCCGGGCGCTGCCGCCGCGACGTGCGTGAACATGGCGAGCGAAATGTCGAAGTGATTGTTCGAATGCGAGCCCCACGTCAGGCCCCACTCGTTGCACATTTGCGCCACGCGAACCGAGCCTTGCATCGTCCAGAAATGCGGATCGGCGAGCGGAATGTCCACCGATTGCAACTGAATCGCGTGGCCCATCTGGCGCCAGTCGGTCGCGATCATGTTGGTCGCCGTCGGCAGGCCCGTGGCACGACGGAATTCAGCCATGACCTCGCGGCCGGAATAACCGTTTTCGGCACCACACGGGTCTTCGGCGTACGCGAGCACGTGATGCTGGTCGCGGCACAGACGCACCGCTTCGGATAGCGACCACGCGCCGTTCGGGTCGAGCGTCACGCGGGCTTTGGGGAAGCGTTCGGCGATCGCCGTGACCGCTTCGATTTCCGCATCGCCGGAAAGCACGCCGCCCTTCAGCTTGAAATCGTTGAAGCCATAACGCGCGTGCGCGGCTTCCGCCAGCCGCACGATGGCTTCAGGCGTCATCGCTTCTTCGTTGCGCAGGCGGGTCCAGTCATCGGTGCCGTTTGTGCCCTCGGAATAGGGCAGGTCGGTCTTGTTTTTATCGCCGATATAAAACAGGTAGCCGAGCATCTCCACTTCATCGCGTTGCTGGCCTTCGCCGAGCAACGCCGCCACGGGCACGCCAAGATGCTGGCCGAGCAAGTCGAGCAACGCAGCTTCAAGTCCGGTCACGGCATGGATGGTCGTGCGCAAGTCGAAGGTCTGCGTGCCGCGTCCGCCGGCATCGCGATCCGCGAATTGCTTGCGCGTGGTGTTGAGCACGGCGTGCAGATTGCCGATCGACTGGCCGACGACGAGCGGACGCGCGTCATCGATCGTCTTGCGGATGCTCTCGCCGCCCGGCACTTCTCCAACGCCCGTATGCCCCGCGCTGTCGCGCAGGATCACGATGTTGCGCGTGAAGAACGGGCCGTGCGCGCCGCTGAGGTTCAGCAACATGCTGTCGCGGCCGGCAACCGGGACCACGCGAAGTTCAGTGACGGTGGGCGTGGCGTTCGCAGCGGTTGAAACGCTTGGGTTCGGGGACATGGACGTGCTCAGTGTGAGTTGATTTGGGCTCTTAAGCGGCCGGGGTCGGGTTTGGTTCGGTGGCGTGTTCGGGGCGGCCGGTCAACCGGTCCTTCGCGAAAAACGCGATAACGGCCGCGATGATCGACGCAATTCCCAGCCCATACAGACCGCCGGAGATCGAGCCCGTGTGTTGCTGCAGATAACCGAACGCTGCCGGCGCAAAAAAGCCGCCCAGGTTGCCGACCGAGTTGATCAGCGCGATCACGCCGGCCGCGACGCGTACATCGAGGTATCCCTGCGGCAGTGGCCAGAACAGCGACGCCGCTGCTTTAAAACCGATCGCAGAAAAGCAGATGGCGACGAACGAAAAGACCGGGTTCGCCGAGGTCGATGCAAACAATCCGCACGCAGCAATGACCAGTGCGAGCGCGAGCCACGCCTGCTGGAAGCGCCATTTCGCCGACAACATCGCGAAGCAATACATCGCGAACATCGCGATCAGCCACGGCACCGCGTTATAGAGGCCGACCTGGAAATCGCTCAGGCCGCCCATCTTGCGGATGATGGTCGGCAGCCAGAACGTGGCGGCATAGATAGTCAGCTGGATCGCGAAATACAGCACGCAGAACAGCACGATCTGCGGGTCTTTCAAGAGCCTTGTGATCGGCAGATGCGCGTTGCCGGCTGCTTCCCGCTCTGCCTGCTCGCGGGCAATCGCGGTGCTCAGCGCCTGTTGTTCTTGCGCGGAGAGCCATTTGGCGTCGCGGGGATGGGACTTGAGCATGAACCAGCTCACGCCGCACAGCAGGATTGAAAACAGGCCTTCGATCAGGAACATCCACTGCCAGCCGTGCAGGCCGAAGCCGCGTATCGAAAGCAGGGCGCCTGACACGGGCCCCGATAACACCGACGCCAGTGCCGAGCCGCCCAGGAAGATCGCGACCGCTTTGCCACGCTCTTTTTGCGGCAACCATTGCGTGAAGTAATACACCACGCCCGGGAAAAAGCCGGCCTCGGCAACGCCTAGCAGGAACCGCATGACATAGAACGACGTGTCGTTCCAGGTGAAGGCCATGGCGCCCGCGACCAGGCCCCAGGTGAACATTATCCGCGTGAGCCACGCGCGTGCGCCGAAGCGCGCCATCAGCACATTCGACGGCACTTCGAACAACGCATAGCCGACGAAGAACAAGCCGCTCCCCAACCCGTACGCCGCGGCGCCAATCCCCAGGTCCGTCTGCATATGCGTGTTGACGAAGCCGATATTCACCCGGTCGATGTAGTTCGCGATGAACATGATCAGGAAAAGCGGCAACACGTGGCGCTTAACTTTTGACGCCGCCGATGTCAGCGCGTCGGGTGTCGATAAGGTGAGGTCGGGCGTCACAAAAATTCATCTCCGGATGACTTCCCGGTCAGTCCGGGGTATCGATGCGACCGCCGTAAGTCAATTCGCAGTCTCACAACGTGTGATACGTTGTCTGATGACATTCTAAAAGTGGTATGAGGACGGTCAAAATGGGTGTTAACCCGTGTCCACGGCGCGGTTCCCGATGTATGAGATGTAATTTTCATCGATTGTGCTGACAAGATTATGGATTAAAGTCGGACGTCAGACAAGATCATTGATGTTCGGGGATGTGCTGGCAGGAGTTGGGCACCTGCTGATGCGGCTGCAGGCGCCCGTCTGTGAGATAGATGTTATTCGGTCACTCGGCGCTGGCGTTACGCGAGCTGCCTTAGCCGGCCGCTTCGCTTGACTGATTCGCGCGGCGCAGGCGTTCCCGGCTATTCGATAAATGCATGCGCATGGCGGCGCGCGCGCTTTCGGCGTCGCGTCGCGTGATGGCTTCGAGGATGCTCTCGTGCTCAAGATTGACCAGCGAGACGTAGGCTTTCGGATCGGCTTTCGCAATCCCCGCTGAATCGATGCGGTTTCGCGGGATCAGGGCGCTGCCCATCTGGGTCAGGATATCGACGAAATAGCGGTTTCCGGTCGCCCGGGCGAGCGCGATATGGAACTGGAGATCGGCCGCGACGCTGTCGCTGCCGTTGCGGCTGGTGGCCTCTATTGCGTCGAGCGCCGCGCGCATGCGCACGAGATCTTCCGGCTGCGCGCGCTGTGCGGCGAGGCCGGCGCATTCGGTTTCCAGGCTGATACGCAATTCAAGCACGGACAACACGTCACGCAAGGTGGTGGCCGGCACCATGTCGATGCCCAGTTTTTCGCGACGTGGTTCCAGCACGAAACTGCCAATGCCATGACGTGTTTCGATAACCTCGTTGGCCTGCAGGCGAGAAATACCTTCACGTACAACCGTGCGGCTCACGCCGAGCGTCAGCATGAGTTTCGCTTCGGTGGGGAGCTTGTCGCCCGGCTTCAGCGCAGCGGATTCAATCTGTTCGATCACGTAGTCGAACACGCTTTCCGCCAGGTTTCGGGCGCGTCGGGGTGTTATGACGGATGTGAGGGATTCGACCATCAGAAACGCTCCTTGGGTCAGCCGGGTGGCGGTGTCGTAGTTCGGAAGTGCAGTGGATAGACAAGATTATACCGTTGTCTGACGACCATCAATTTTAAAGATTGGATGATCGGGTAAGCGGGTGATCTGATTGAAGGGAGAGGCTGGGGGGCACTCGTTGACCAGGCGAATATATGTTCAACTGTCCTGATTGATCGATGGCGCTGAGGGCGGTATCGATACTGCGGCGTATTTGTGATCCCAAGATTATTGAGCTTGATTTACGGCCCAGAATGCAAAAAGCCCAATCTTTCGATTGGGCTTTTCGAGCTGAAATCTTTTTGGCTCCTCGACCTGGGCTCGAACCAGGGACCTACGGATTAACAGTCCGGCGCTCTACCAACTGAGCTATCGAGGAACATCTGCAGCAGAGAAACGAAATTATATGGAGGAGAATCTAGCCTGTCAACACCCTGCGATCATCTCAATTCAAAAAGTCACAAACTAGCGAAGCGTTACTCAGAATGCCACGACGTGTGGCCCCTCGGGCTCAACGCGCCAACAGCTCAAGCTTCTCTTTCACGTCCTTGAATTCGTCGGCCTCGGGCAGCGGCGCCTTGGTCTTGGTGATGCTCGGCCAGCCGCGCGACAGTTCGGCGTTCAGTTCAATGAAATGCTGTTGATCACCGGGGACATCTTCCTCGGCATAGATCGCATTGACCGGGCATTCGGCGACGCAAACGGCGCAATCGATGCACTCGTCAGGATCGATCGACAGGAAGTTGGGACCTTCGCGGAAGCAATCCACTGGGCACACGTCCACGCAATCGGTATAGCGGCACTTAATGCAGCTTTCGGTCACAACGTGAGTCATTCAGGCTCCTGCATACAGAATTCGTGGGAGGCGGCGAGGGCAACATGAAGTCGGGGTCCAGCCAGCGAACCGAGCGTCTCTAACCGAGAGACTCTATTCGGGGCAGGGGTATAGAGCTTTGAGCGCTTTAGCCTAACTATATAACCCGACTGTGCACGATCTGCGCGCCAAAACCGATATTGTAGCGTACCGGTATATTTGAGCGCGACCCCGGGTTAGAAGACCTTATATCGTTTAGTGATTTGTTTATGGGTCGCCGACGCGCTCCTGCGCACCTGCTGTCCAGCGTGTTTCGCCAGAGTGGGCGTGCCGCTCCGGCTGGACACTTCGGGTAACATGCACTGGAGGCCGCCGGGGGCAAAGCAGGCAGTTCATTGGGGCGTGCCGGGTCCGTTTGCGGTTTTATCCGCGCGCTTGTGGGCGGTTCTACTCGCCCTTTACTCGCGCTTTTACTCGTTTCCCTAGCCGTTCGTCTGGAACCATGATTATCCATTCGCTGCTCGACACCGATCTCTACAAGTTCACGATGATGCAGGTCGTGCTGCATCACTTCCCGGCAGCCCACGCGGAATACAAGTTCCGCTGCCGCACGCCGGATATCGATCTCGTGCCGTATATAGATGAGATACGCGACGAAGTGCGCCAGCTTTGCCATCTGCGCTTCAAGGAAGAGGAGCTCGAATATCTTCGCCGGATGCGCTTCATCAAGAGCGATTTCATCGACTTCCTCGCGCTCTTTCATCTCAACGAGAAGTCCGTCACGATCAAGCCCTCCGCCAAGCAGAACGGCGAGATCGACATTGATATTGTTGGTCCGTGGCTGCACACCATCCTGTTCGAGATTCCGATCCTCGCGATTGTCAACGAGGTCTATTTCCGCAATACGCAGCGCGACCCGACCTTCGATACCGGCCGTGACCGCCTGCATGACAAGATCCAGTTGCTCGGCGGCCGCCCCGAAGTTGCCGACTGCAAGATCGCCGACTACGGCACCCGCCGGCGGTTTTCCAAGCAGTGGCATGAAGAGGTGATCCTCAAACTGAAGGAAGGCCTGGGCGAGCAGTTCACGGGCACGAGCAACGTCTACTACGCGATGAAGCACGGCTTGCGTCCGCTCGGCACCATGGCGCATGAATACCTGCAAGCTTGCCAGGCGCTCGGCCCACGGCTGCGAGATTCGCAGATCTTCGGCTTCGAGATGTGGGCGAAGGAATATCGCGGCGACCTGGGCATTGCGCTCTCCGACGTCTACGGCATGAAGGCGTTCCTCAACGACTTCGACATGTACTTCTGCAAGCTTTTCGACGGCGCCCGCCACGACTCCGGCGACCCGTTCGACTGGGGCGAGCGGCTGATCCGCCATTACGAAGAGAACCGTTGCGACCCGCGCACCAAGGTGCTGGTGTTCTCCGACGCACTCGACATTCCGAAGGTCCTGCGTCTCTACGAACGTTTCCATGGCCGCTGTCAGCTCGCCTTCGGCGTGGGCACCAACCTGACTAACGATCTTGGCTATCAGCCGTTGCAGATCGTGATCAAGATGGTTCGCTGCAACGGCCAGCCCGTGGCCAAACTATCCGATTCCCCCGGCAAGAACATGTGCGACGACCAGGCTTATCTTGCCTACCTGCGCCAGGTGTTCGACATCGCTAAACCCGTGGATGAACTGTAGCTCGCGAAGCTGTTGTTGAAGGTCGATGCTGCCCCGCGTTAGCCGTTCGGTCGAGGGTATTCGAGTGGGTGCGATCGTTATAATCGAGTCCTTGATCGACGCACATGCCGCGATTCAAATGCCACGCGGCAAACGCCGCGTGGCACTCGCCACGACGCACAGGCCAACGAGGACAGCATCATGAAACCATCGGCCGTACGCCAAATTGCAAGCGGTAGCGCTCCAGCATGAGCACGTCCGTAAACAGGCAACGTTTATGGCAAGGCCTGGCGCTGCTCTTGCTGCCCTTGACCGCATCCGCGGCATCGCTGAATGGCGCCACGCTGTCTCCGCTATGGGCACTTCCGTTCGCCGGGATCCTGTTGTCCATCGCGATCGTTCCGCTGATCGCGCCGCACGCCTGGCATTCTCATTTCGGCAAGATATCGGCGGCTTGGGCGCTCCTGTTTCTTGTCCCTTTTGCACTTGGCTTCGGTACGCAGGTTGCATTCGCGACCTTCGTGCATGCCATGCTGGAAGAGTATGTGCCGTTCATCATCCTGCTCACGGCGCTGTTTACTGTCGCGGGCGGCATCTGCCTGCATGGCGACCTGCACGGGTCCCCGCGCCTGAATACCGGGCTGCTCGCGCTTGGCACGGTGCTCGCCAGCATTATGGGAACAACGGGCGCGGCCATGCTGCTGATTCGCCCGCTGCTGCGCGCCAATGAACATTGCAAGCACGTTGTGCATCGCGTGGTGTTCTTCATCTTTCTTGTGGCCAATGCCGGCGGTTCGCTCTCGCCGCTCGGGGATCCGCCGCTGTTCCTCGGCTTCCTGAATGGCGTGAGTTTTTTCTGGACCACGGTGCATCTCGCCGCGCCAACGCTCTTCATCTGCGTGGTTTTGCTGGCGCTTTTCTACGCGCTCGACCGTTATTACTTCGCCAAGGAAGACGTGGTGCATCGGAGTGAGGTGAAGACGGCATTGAGCGTGGACGGCAAGATCAATTTCGTTTTGCTCGCGGCGGTGGTCGCGCTGGTGCTAATGAGCGGCTTGTGGAAACCGGGCATCGAGTTTGATGTATTCGGTACGCATGTCGCGTTGCAGAACGCCGTGCGCGATGGGCTGCTCGTCGTGGTGACGCTCTTGTCGCTCGTGCTCACGCCGAAAAGCGCGCGCGCAGGCAACGCGTTCAACTGGGCGCCTATTGAAGAAGTCGCGAAGTTGTTTGCCGCCATCTTCATTACCATCGCGCCCGTGATCATGATCCTGCGCGCGGGTGCGGACGGTGCGTTTGCCGGCATCGTGCACATGGTGACCGATGCAAGCGGCAAACCCATCGACATTGCGTACTTCTGGGCAACGGGCCTGCTGTCGTCATTTCTCGACAACGCGCCGACTTATCTCGTGTTCTTCAACCTTGCTGGCGGTGACGCCCCAACGTTGATGACGACCGGCGCCACCACGCTCGCGGCCATCTCGGCCGGTGCCGTGTTCATGGGCGCGAACAGCTATATCGGCAATGCGCCAAACTTCATGGTCAAGGCGATTGCCGAATCGCGCGGCATCGTGATGCCGGGATTCTTCGCGTATCTTGGCTGGTCGACCGTTATTTTGCTGCCCTTGTTCCTGCTTACTGGATGGCTGTTCTTTTAGGAGAAGTCGATGAAGAAGGTGCTGGTTGCCCGCCCCATTTTCCCGGACGTTATCGAACGTCTCCGGCAGTATTTTGAAGTCGATGCCAATCCGGGCGCACCGCTTGGCTCCGACGAATTCGCGCGCCGCATGGCTGATCGCGACGGCGCCTTGCTGGCAGGCGATCCCGTCACGGCGAAGGTCCTGGAAGGCGCGCCGAACCTGAAGGTCGTGTCGAACATGGCCGTGGGTTACAACAACTTCGACATGCAGGCGTTGAACGCGCACGGCGTGCTCGGCACCAATACTCCGGACGTGTTGAACGAGAGCACGGCCGACTTCGGCTGGGCGCTGATGATGGCCGCTGCAAGGCGTATTGCGGAATCGGAGCACTTCCTGCGCGCGGGCAAGTGGGGCACATGGTCCTACGACGCGTTCCTGGGCACCGACGTATGCGGTTCCACGCTCGGTGTGCTTGGCATGGGCCGCATTGGTCAGGCGCTCGCCCGGCGCGCGCGCGGGTTCAACATGCGCGTGATCTATCACAACCGTTCGCGCGCCGCGCCGGAGATCGAGGCGGACCTGAACGCAGAGTATGTGTCGAAGGCGGATTTGCTCAAGCGCGCTGATCACGTCGTGCTGGTGTTGCCGTACACCGCCGAGAATCACCACACTATCGGCGCGGCTGAACTGGCAAGCATGAAACCTACGGCTACGCTGACGAACATCGCGCGTGGCGGGATCGTCGACGACGCTGCGCTGATCCAGGCGTTGCGCAACAAGACCATCGCGGCGGCCGGGCTCGATGTGTTCGAAGGCGAGCCGAATTTCAATCGTGATTTCCTGACGGTGTCGAACGTGGTGCTCACACCGCACATTGCCAGCGCGACCGAATCCACGCGCCGCGCCATGGCCAATCTCGCCGCGGACAACTTGATCGCCGCGCTGGGTGAAGGTCCGCGCGCGGGCAATCCGCCAAACCCGATCAATCCGGAAGTGCGGAAGAAATGAACATGTTGTTGCTGTTGAGCGTAGGTGTCGCTGTCCTCGCGATCGCTCTGGTGATCGCGTTGGTGCTGTTGTTGCGGCCGAAGCGCGGAACAGAGGTCGAGGAGCAGTTCGAGGCGCTGGCCCATCGGATCATCGATATGGGCGAAGCGCACGCGCGCGGCCAGGAGCGGCTTGAACGCAACGTGAGGGGCGAAGTCACCGAAACGTCCCGCGCGTCGCGTACCGAGGCGGGCACCGCGTTCGCTCAATTCCAGCAGACGCTCGCGACGCAACTCGCGAGCATGGCGAACGTCCAGAGCACGCAGCTTGAGGCGTTCTCCCGGCAACTGGTCACGCTGACGGAGAGCAACGCGCTGCAAGGCCAGCACGCACGCGATGAACAAAGTCAGGCGCTGAAGCGTTTCGGCGATGCCCTCACGTTGCAGCTCGCGCAGATGTCAGAGTCGAATGACCGTCGCCTGACTGAAGTGCGCGCAACGCTAGAAGCGCGGCTGAAGGATATCGAAGCGAACAACGCGGCGAAGCTCGAAGAAATGCGCCGCACCGTCGACGAAAAGCTGCACGCCACGCTCGAACAACGGCTGGGTGAATCGTTCAAGCTGGTGTCGGACCGGCTGGAACAGGTGCATCGCGGATTGGGGGAAATGCAGACGCTGGCGGCAGGGGTTGGCGACTTGAAGAAGGTGCTGACCAACGTGAAGACGCGTGGAACATGGGGCGAAGTGCAGCTCGAATCGTTGCTCGAACAATTGCTGACGCCGGACCAGTACGCGAAGAATGTCGCAACCATTCCGAAGAGCAACGACCGCGTGGAGTTCGCAATCAAGCTGCCTGGCCGTCACGACGCGCCCGGCCAGAGCGGCCCGAATGCGGTGGCTACGCCGGTGTGGCTGCCTATCGACGCGAAGTTTCCGCGCGAGGACTACGAACGTCTGATCGATGCGCAAGATCGAGCAGATGTGGTGGCAGTCGAGGAGGCGTCACGTGCGCTGGAAGGCCGCATTCGTGCGGAGGCGAAGGCCATCGCCCAGAAGTATGTTGCGCCTCCACACACCACGGACTTCGCGTTGTTATTCCTGCCTACCGAAGGCCTGTATGCAGAAATCCTGCGCCGTCCTGGGTTGACCGATTTTCTGCAGCGGGAATATCGGGTGAGCGTGACGGGGCCGACCACGTTGACCGCGTTGCTGAATAGCCTGCAAATGGGGTTCAGGACGCTGGCAATCGAGCAGCGTTCCAGTGAAGTCTGGCAAGTGCTCGGCGCAGTGAAAACGGAGTTCAGGAAGTTTGGCGAAGTGCTGTCGAAGACGCGCTCGCAGCTTGAGGCGGTGACGCGCTCTATTGAATCGGCGGAAACGCGGACGCGGCAGATGAGCAAGAAGCTTCGCGACGTGGAAGCGTTGCCGGGCGAGCAGGCGGCCAACCTGCTCGGCGATGAAGGTGAGGAATCAGTGGATCGCCACGAACCTGGCGCTTAGAACTCGGTCCTCAAGCCACAGCAGGCGAAGCCAGCGTAGCCAATGCGTCGCCGGTGATGCGCACGATGCGCCAGTCGGGCAGCACGGTTGCGCCCATCTTCTCGTAGAAGCCGATGGCGTTTGCGTTCCAATCGAGCACGGTCCATTCGAAGCGGCCGCACTGGCGTTCCACCGCAAGCGCCGCCAAGGCACGGAGCATCTTGGTGCCGAGTCCGCTGCCGCGAATGCCCGGTTTCACGTACAGGTCTTCCAGATACAACCCGCGCTTGCCTAGAAAGGTTGAATAATTCTGGAAGAACAGCGCATAACTCACTATGCGGCCGTCTTCTTCGGCCACCAGCGCTTCGGCACACGGCCGCGCGCCGAACAGCGCGTCGTGCACGCCGGCCTCGGTTGCAATGAACATGTGCATGAGCTTTTCAAACTCGGCTAGCTCGATCATCAAGCTAAAAATCGCGCCGACATCGGCGGGCGCTGCGGGTCGGATCTGAGTGCTCATCATGCCTCTTCCGGCGCGTCGGACAAGACGATCTCAATGCCGCCGAATCGCGACGCCACCCAGTTGTAAGCGTGGCAAGCAATCCACAGCAAGATGAAGCCGAGAATGGCATTGAGCAGCAGTGCGCTTGTCACGGTGCTCAGTTCGACTGAGCCGTATCGGAAGAACGCAACCAGCACGCCAAGCAACACGATCGGTACGCTGAAGGTCAGGTACACGAGAATCAGCGCTTTGGCCGTTTGTCCCGGCGCGATGAACGAAATCTGTTTTTTCATGAAGGAAAAGCCCCGTCAGTCATAGTGCAATGCATTCGAACCGTCCGTTTTAGCCGCGCATGTCGCGACGGCAGTTCAGGTTCTTAAGGTTCAGGTTCTTGAAGCAGGTTGTCGAAAAGCCTTTGAAACTAGATCAGGCCGTCGAATGGCAGGATTTCGACGCTGTCTCCGGCATCGATGTTTCCTGCGTCGTGCTTCAGGACAATGAAGCAATTGGCTTCGCTCATTGAACTCAGCACGCCCGAGCCTTGCGGCCCGGTGATCACCACATGCCAACGCCCGGCGGCGTCCCGGCGTGCAACACCGCGTTGAAACTCCGTGCGCCCGGCGCGTTTGCTGATCGGCTGCGAACTCGTCGCCGATATCAACGGCAGCGCATGCGGCGTCGCGCCCGACATGGCGAGCAGCGCCTCGCGCACGATGAAATAAAACGTCGCCATTACCGCGACGGGATTGCCCGGCAAGCCAAAGAACAACGCAGACTCGCCTTCGCCCGGACGCTTGCCCGACCACAGGCGGCCAAACGCGAGCGGCCGGCCCGGACGCATCGCGATCTTCCAGAACGCCACGTCGCCAAGCGCGTTCATCAGGTCACGCGTGAAGTCAGCGTCGCCTACGGACACACCACCCGAACTGATCACCACGTCGGCATCTTGCGTAGCTTGACGCAAAGCCCGTTCAAGCGATGCACGATCGTCACGCACGATTCCCAGGTCGACCGGTTCCACGTTCATCCGGCGCAACATGGCGAAGAGGGTATAGCGGTTACTGTCGTAGACACAACCCGGCGCCAGCGTTTCACCAACCGAACGCAATTCGTCGCCGGTTGAAAAAAACGCGACACGCAAGCGCCGTTGCACCGCGACCTCGCCAATGCCCAGCGACGCAAGCAAACCAAGATCCGACGCGCGCACGATACGACCCTGGCGCAACGCCGGCTGGCCCTGCGCGAGATCCTCGCCTGCGAGCCGCCGATTCGCGCCGCGCACGATACGCGCTGCGGCGAACGTGATGGCGTCGCCGGTGCGCTGTACGAGCTCTTGCGGAACGACCGTATCGCACCCCGGCGGGATCAGCGCACCGGTCATGATGCGCACGCACTGGGCGGCGAGCGGACTACCTTCGAAGGGTTGTCCGGCGAGCGCGGTTCCGGCGACCGTCAAGCGAAGCGGTTCATCATCCGGTCCATCCGGCAACGTGGAGCCATCGAACGCATAACCGTCCATGGCCGAGTTGTCGTGGAAAGGGACGTTGATCGGCGAGATAACGTCTTCTGCCAGCACCCGGTCGAGTGCGTCGAAGAGACGCACGCGTTCCACTTCGATACGGCCGCGCGGCAACGCCCACTGGCGCACGATTTCCTGCGCCGCGCTGACGGGCAGCGCGTTCGGATCGTACTCGGCGACGCAGCTCGAAAAGTGCCTGGGTGTGTTCATCGATGGGTGGAGCGGAAGTCGCGATCAAAGCCCGCGGGCGGACCGGTGGAAAAGGCTGGCATGTCGAGGATGCTGGCGCAGGCAAGTGCGGCGCTGACCAAGCCGGGGCCTCGCCGCAAACCTGAGCACGGAATGAAACGAACCGGTGCTTAGTTGCGGTTGAGATCGGCTAGCTGCTGCAAATCGTTGACATTGTAAAACGCACGCTCGTTGGCGAAGGTCACTTCTACCGCCTTGTGGCGCGCGTACCACGCGCGGACCTTGCGCTCGCCGGCAAGAATAAATGCGTCAAGATCGTCCACCAGCGACGTGCGCAGCATCGCGAAAACCGGGTGAACGTGGCGTTCGCCGGTGGCATCGGCGACGGTTGCCATCGCGATATCCGCGTGTTCGGCGCTCAGGCCATCGAATAGGCGTTCGGCCAGGTGAGGATCGACGAAAGGCGCATCGCAGGGCACGAACAGCACGAACTCAGTGGATGCTGCATGCAACGCCGCCGATATCCCGGCAAGCGGGCCAGGGAAATCGGGAAACGCATCGGCAATCACCTTTGCCTGGAACGGCATGCCAAGTTGCGCGTAGATCTCGAGGCTGCGATTGGCGCTGATCAGCATCGCGCCGCATTGCGGCTTGAGCGCGCGCAGCGCGTGGAGCGCAAGCGGTTCGAGGTCGAGCGGCTGCAGGCCTTTATCGACGCCGCCCATGCGCGATCCGCGTCCACCCGCGAGCACCACGCCGGTGATGTCGTGCTTCGGAAAGGGATGGCCGGGAGTATCGGTTGGCTGCGTGAGCTCGGCCATGTCAGCCGCCGATGTACGACATTTCGACGCGCGGCGCGTCCGGATCGACCGCCGGCAACGCATTGCTGCCGCGAAGTTCCGAATAGCGGTCCGTGCGTGCTTCCCAGATCCGGGCGATGGCGGTTGCAACCGTGGCGTCGCTCGCGCCGCTGCGCATCAACGCGCGCAAGTCGTGGCCGGACGTGGCGAACAGGCACAAATACAGCTTGCCTTCGGTAGAGAGGCGGGCGCGCGTGCACGAACCGCAAAACGCGCGCGTCACGCTCGAAATAACGCCAATTTCACCGCCGCCGTCCTGGTAACCCCAGCGTTGCGCGGTTTCTGCGTCGTTGTGGGCTTCGAGCGGCAGCAGCGCGAAATGCCCTGCAATGCGCGCGACCACCTCCGCCGACGGCAACACTTCACTCATGTTCCAGCCGTTCGACGCACCCACATCCATATATTCGATAAAGCGCAGCACCGTGCCGCTGCCTTTGAAATGGCGCGCCATCGGCACGATTTCGTGGTCGTTCGTCCCGCGCTTGACCACCATGTTGACCTTCAGCGGCGCGAGGCCAACGGCGTGCGCGGTCTCGATGCCTTCGAGCACGTCCGCGACGGCGAAATCGGCGTCGTTCATGCGGCGAAACAACGCGTCGTCGAGGGCGTCGAGGCTTACCGTTACCCGCGACAACCCCGCGTCTTTCAGCGAGCGCGCCTTGCGGGCGAGGATCGAGCCGTTAGTGGTGAGCGTGATATCGAGCGGACGGCCTTCCGGCGTGCGCAGCAGCGCTAATCGTTCGATCAGGAATTCGATGTTCTTGCGCAACAGCGGTTCGCCGCCGGTCAGCCGGATTTTTTCAACCCCGTGCGCGACGAACAACCGTGCCAACCGCTCGATTTCCTCAAACGACAGCAGCGCGCTGTGAGGCAGAAATGCGTAGTTTTTATCGAAAACTTCGCGCGGCATGCAGTACACGCAGCGGAAATTGCAACGATCAGTCACCGATATGCGCAAATCGCGCAACTCACGCGACAGCCGGTCGGTGAGCAGTCCGCGCGGCGTCGCAGCGATGCCGGAAAAATCCGGGATCGCGCTGACATCGGTAACAGGAATGATGCGTCGGGACATGATCGTTTTATTTCTCGTGCAGCGGCGACGGTAGGGCGGCTGCTATGAACATCGAACAATTCATTTTAGCGGAAGGACGGTTTTAAAGCGGCTTGCCGTGACCTTTTCACGGGCATTTGTCACGCGACCAATAAAAAAAGCGCCACCGACCGAAGTCATGTGGCGCTTTTCGAAACGTCAGACGCGTTTAGTGTGCGTCGTGTGCGTCGTTACCCGTCTCGACTTGCTGCATCGGCGCGGCGTCGAGCGGCGGCAGGCGCTTGCGTTCGCGCACGACACGTTTCGGCGCTTCAGCCTGCGCTGCAGCTTCGCGGGCCGCGCGGAGCTTGTCGGCGTCGGTGTTCACCCAGACGAGGCCCGCCGTATCCAGCATCGGCTTGAGCACTTCTTCCTTCAAGGTGACAGGCGCGACGGGAGCAACCGGAGCAACCGCTACGGTAGCGGGCGCTGCGGGAGCCACGGTTTCCACCGGTTCGAACGTCTTCACCGGCTCGGATTCGACCGGCGCAGACGCCTCAGCCACAACAGGCGCGGGCGATGCGATCGGCAAAATCAGGTCCGATTCCGGCGTTGCGGCGACAGGCGCCGTTTTCACCGGTTCAGCAACCTCGGCTTGCGGCGCTGCGTGAGCAACGGCGGCCGCGGGTTCCGCTGCCTTCGGGGTATCGGCGAAAGGACTTTCGACCTTTTCTTCCGCGACCTTGGGCGTTGGTCCGAACGGATTTTCGATCGGCCGTGAGACTGGCTTTTCGAAGATGTTCGTTGCTGGCGCTTCGACAACCGTTGCGCTGGTTTGCTCGGCCGCGTGCACTTCCTGCGCCCCATGCGACACGACAAACCCTTCGGCTTCGGCGCGCTTTGCTTCCACGGGCACTGCTTCGACCGGCGCCGCTTGCGTGACACGAACCGGTTCAGGCAACTCCGTCACGCTGATCGCGGCGGCCGAAACCGGCTCGACCGTGACTGCGTGCGCAGGTTCTTGCACAGGCGCTTGCACTGCCTGCGCCGTCTCAACGGGTTGAGCGACAACCGGTTTAGCCACAACAGGTGCGAAATCGCGGCTGTCATCGGCTTCATTCGACGAATCCGTGTCGAACACACCGGCCTGAGCGCGCTCGCTGTCGGCATTGCCTTCGTTTTCAGCAGTGTCACCCGCCTGATTGGCCGTCACGCCATCTTCTTCACGATCACGGCGTCCACCACGACGACCCCGACGGCGACGACGGCGCTCTTCGCCCTCACGCGCTGCGCTGGCCTGATCGGCCTGCAATGCGTCAGCGTTGCCGTTCTGCTGCGATTCCTGGCCTGACAGCGCGTTGTCCGTCAACTCCGACACGACCGTTTCGCCTTGCGTCAATGCTTCGACAGCGGCTTCCGGCTGCGGCTTGCGGCGTTCGCCCCGTTCCGGACGTTCGCCACGTTCACGGCGTTGACCGCGATCGGCGGCTTCAGCGCTTTCCGGCGTGCGTTCACCACCGCGTTCGCCACGATTCTCACGCGGCTCACGTCCTTCACGTGCCTCACGCGGTTCGCGGCCTTCGCGTGCTTCACGCGGCTCGCGGCCTTCACGTCCACCACGCGGTTCGCGCGGCTCGCGGGTTTCCCGAGCTTCACGCGGTTCACGCGTTTCCTTCGGTTCCCGTTCCTCGCGGCGCGGCTGACGGCCACCCGCCGTGCCCGGCGCGCTTGGCGTCGAACCAGAAGCGCCAGTAGCAGCAGCGCTATCGCGCGAAGCCGCACCGCCGCCACGACGGTTACGGTTCCGATCGCCACCCTGGCCCGACCGCTCCGGCCGTTCGCCGCGTGCCGGACGTGCCGGTGCGGGCGTGACGACCGGCACGGGCACCGGTTTCACTTCGGGTTGCACGCCAAACAGATTCTTCAGCCAGCCGATAAACCCGCCTGTCGATGCTGCCACCACCGGCGCAGGCGCTGCAACCGGCGCGATCACCTTTACCGGTGCGCTAGGCGCGGGCGATGCCGGCGTGATGCCCTTGACCATCGCTTCCTGCTTCGGCTTGATTTCTTCGGTGCGCTTGCTGTAGCCCGTTTCGGATTCCAGTTCGTGCGCCGCTTCTTCGGCCATCTTCCAGGAGGCACGCGGTTCGTCGAGACGCGTATCGTCGTGACGCAGGCGTTCCAGCTTGTAATGCGGCGTTTCGAGATGCTTGTTCGGGATCAACACGACGTTGACCTTGAATCGCGACTCGATCTTGTTGATTTCCGAACGCTTTTCGTTCAGCAGGAAAGCAGTGACTTCCACCGGCACCTGGCAATGAATTGCCGCGGTGTTTTCCTTCATCGCTTCTTCCTGAATGATCCGCAGCACTTGCAGCGCGGACGATTCGGTATCGCGAATGTGGCCCGTTCCGTTACAACGCGGGCATGTCACGTGGCTGCCTTCGGAGAGCGCCGGACGCAGGCGCTGACGCGACAGTTCCATCAAACCGAAGCGCGAAATCTTGCCCATTTGTACGCGTGCACGATCGTGCTTCAACGCGTCTTTCAGGCGCTGCTCGACTTCGCGCTGGCTCTTGGCCGACTCCATGTCGATAAAGTCGATCACGATCAAGCCGCCCAGATCCCGCAGGCGCAACTGGCGCGCGACTTCATCGGCGGCTTCGAGGTTCGTGCGGGTCGCCGTTTCCTCGATATCCGCGCCCTTCGTCGAGCGCGCCGAGTTCACGTCGATAGCCACCAGCGCTTCCGTGTGGTCGATCACGATCGCGCCGCCCGAGGGCAACGGCACCGTGCGCGAATACGCGGTTTCAATCTGGTGTTCGATTTGGAAACGGGAGAAGAGGGGAACGTCGTCGTGATAACGCTTAACCTTGGACAGGTTATCCGGCATCACGATGTCCATGAAGGCGCTGGCCTGGTCATGGATCTCGGTGGTATCGATCAGAATTTCGCCGATATCCGGCTGGAAGTAATCGCGGATCGCGCGGATCACGAGGCTGGATTCGAGATAAATCAGCATCGGCTTGCCGGCTACACCGCTTTGCGACGCCGCTTCTACCGCGCGCCACAATTGCATTAGGTAGTTCAAGTCCCACTGCAGTTCTTCGGCCGAGCGGCCAATGCCTGCGGTTCGCGCAATGATGCTCATGCCTTCCGGCAAATCGAGCTGGGACATTGTTTCGCGCAATTCCTGACGCTCGTCGCCTTCAATCCGACGCGATACACCCCCGCCACGCGGGTTGTTCGGCATCAGGACGAGGTAACGTCCGGCGAGCGAGATAAACGTGGTCAGGGCCGCGCCCTTGTTGCCGCGCTCTTCCTTTTCGACCTGGATGATCAGTTCTTGGCCTTCGCGCAGCGCGTCCTGGATGCGCGCGGAGCGCATGTCGACGCCGTCCTTGAAATACTGGCGGGCGACTTCCTTGAACGGCAGAAAACCGTGGCGGTCTTCGCCATAGTTCACGAAGCAGGCTTCGAGCGACGGCTCGATGCGGGTGATGACTCCCTTGTAGATATTGCCTTTGCGCTGTTCGCGCCCGGCGGTTTCGATGTCGATGTCGATGAGTTTTTGCCCATCGACGATGGCGACGCGCAATTCTTCTTGCTGCGTCGCGTTAAACAGCATGCGTTTCATTGGACGGCTCCAGAGCGGCTCTACCGGCCCCCGTCGAGCGAATTCGCGCGGTTGTCAATCGCGTGAAGCAGGAGGGCGGGCGCGCCGCGCTTTTTTGTGTGTGTTGTCACAAAGCACGCTGGAGCGAGAGTTCTGGCGGGGGAGAATTGCCTGGAACAGGTCTGGCGGCCGGTCAGCGACGAAATGCGTCGTGACGGGCAGCAAGCCTCGGGGCACATGCGAAAAGACTTTGACACGCCGTGAAGCAACGGCGCGGCTTAAGCGGCACAGCGCTTTCGGCTCGACGTCCTTCAAACTACTCGAAGAGCCGGCAGCGCAGCCAGCAGCAGCCGGTTGCGGCCCGATGCAGGGTCAAACGGGAGGAAGGTTGTCGCGCAAACCAGCGCGACCAAGCAAACCGACCGACGTTTTTCAAACCTGCAGCAGGTTGCCGTTGCGGCTAGCCAGGTGCTCAAAGCGCCCGATAACCGCGTTGGGTGTCTCGTCTTGTTGCGTCCTCTGCCACGCTTCGCCCGTTTCAGCGCAGCTTGCAACAGAAGCCGTTTTCTTCGCAACGGCCAAGCGACAATGTTCCGTTCACCCTAACTTGATACCCGCCCGATATCTTTTAGATACCTGCCTGATACCCGGGTCACATCCGGAAGAAGCCGGGTTTTAAACCGGACCTCACTGTCTCTCGCCGATAAAATTCTTGATCGCCAAAAATCCGTTACCGTGTCGACGATCGACTCGACCGAACGCGCCTGTGGGCACCGTCCCTGCCGTGCGATATCGTCGTGCGTGCAACTTGTTACTCCGTTTTCCGGGTGAGCAACTGGCCCTGGGCGCAAGTAAAATAACGGTTTAACACTTGCACCTGTACAGTCTGACAACATCCGGCCAGCTTAGTGGCTTTTTCCAGACTGTCCGCAAATTATATTCAGAATGAATGAGTTAGGCAAAACATCCCATAAAAAGGTCGCAAGCGAACAGGTCTCAATGATCGAGATCGACGAAAATGCGGCGGGTCAGCGCATCGACAATTTTCTACTTCGCGTCTGTAAAGGCGTACCGAAAAGTCACATTTACCGGATTTTGCGCAGCGGCGAAGTGCGCGTGAATAAGGGGCGTATCGACGCCGCTTATCGGCTCGAAATGGGCGATCTCGTGCGCGTCCCGCCTATTCGTACCGCGCAACTGGACGAAACGCCGGTTTCATCGAATGCGCCCGCGGCTGAATTCCCCATACTATTTGAAGACGATCATCTGATCGTGATCGATAAACCCGCCGGTGTCGCCGTTCATGGCGGCAGTGGCGTGGCGTTTGGTGTGATCGAACAATTGCGCAACGCCCGCCCGCAGGCAAAATTCCTCGAGTTGGTGCATCGGCTGGACCGCGAGACGTCCGGCGTGCTGATGCTCGCGAAAAAACGCTCGGCGCTGATCAATGTGCATGAGCAAATGCGCGATAACCGTATCGATAAACGCTATCAGGCCGTCGGTCATGGCGACTGGCTGGCGGGTTGGGGTCGCAGGCGGATCGTGAAGGAACCGCTGCACAAATACCTGACGCCCGAAGGCGAGCGGCGCGTGCGCGTCCAGGACGACGGCCTTGCGTCGCATACCGTGTTCAACCTGATCGAGCGCTTCAGCGAGTACGCGTGGGTCGAGGCGGAACTGAAGACAGGCCGTACGCATCAGATTCGTGTGCATATGGCGCATATCGGCCTGCCGATCGCCGGGGATACTAAATACGGCGACTTTGCGTTAAACAAGAATCTGGTCCGTCCTAACGCCGATCCATCGCTCAAACGCATGTTTTTGCACGCTTTCCGGCTGAAACTCGTGCATCCGGCGACGGGCGAGACGCTTCAGGTTGAGGCGCCGTTGCCGGCCGAATGCCGGCGCTTTATCGAACAACTCAAGCAAAATTCTAGAGAGACCCAATAAATGGCCCGTCAGCAATTCGATCTGATTGTCTTCGACTGGGACGGCACGTTGATGGATTCCACGGCGCACATTACGCGCAGCATTCAGGCGGCGTGCCGCGACCTGGGCCTGCCCGTTCCCGCCGACGAAGCAGCAAGCTACGTGATTGGCCTGGGGCTGCGCGACGCGTTGCAGATTGCCGCGCCCACGCTCGATCCCGTCGATTACCCGAAGCTTGCCGAGCGGTATCGCTTCCATTATTTGATCAAGGGCGAGCAAACCGAACTCTTCGCCGGCGTGCGCGGCATGCTGCAAAACCTTCGCGACGAAGGTTATCTGCTGGCAGTTGCCACGGGCAAAAGCCGCGTGGGTTTGAACCGCGCGCTGGACCAGTCGCGCCTGACGAGCCTCTTCGACGGCACCCGCTGTGCCGACGAAACGTTCTCCAAGCCGCATCCGGCCATGCTGCACGAACTGACGCGTGAACTCGGGCAGGACGTAAGCCGCACCGTGATGATCGGCGACACCACGCACGACTTGCAGATGGCGAAGAATGCCGGCGCGGCGGCGGTCGGTGTGACGTACGGCGCGCATCCGGCCAAGTCGCTGCATGCGCTGGAACCGCTGTTCGTCGCCGAAAACGTCACGTCGCTGGGGGACTGGCTGCGGGAGAATGCATGACCGGAACGTCGCTTGATCGGCCCCTTGACCCAGTGCGAATCTGCGCATCGGAGAAACTGGTCGACGGCGGCGACGGCGTTCGGCACAAAGCGGTCGACAAGGGCGGCGAAGCCACGGTATTTTTCGTCCGATACGACGGCAAACCCTTTGGCTACCTCAATCGTTGCGCGCACGTGCCCATGGAGATGGACTGGTCCGAAGGCAAGTTCTTCGAGAGCTCCGGCTTATACTTGATGTGCGCAACTCACGGCGCGATTTACGAGCCGGACACGGGGAAATGCGTCGGTGGACCATGTCGCGGCGCACGTTTGCGACGGGTGGCAGCGGAAGATCGCGATACACCCGAAGGCCGCGCCGTCTTCTGGCTTCCTGACGACGATATCCGTCCAGCTTGAACGTTCTCGCGGTTGCTCTTGCGATTCGTTCTCGCGCTTTTCTCGCAACTCGAAACAAACCCACCTTTCAATTTCAATCAGTCAACCAGGCGACGCATGTCCGATCAAATTCCCACCGATTCCGCGGATAAGGCGCGTCCCAATTCCATCGGCGATACCGGCGAAAACTGGGAGCGCGCCGCGCTCGAACGCATCGCGCTCGCGGCAATCAACGAACAACGGGCCGCGCGCCGCTGGCGGATCTTTTTCCGATTCGTGTTCCTGGCGATCCTGGCGATCGCGGTCTGGAGCGCGTTCGATTTCACCAGTGACAAAGTCGCAAAATCCGCCCGCCACACGGCGCTGGTTGAACTGGAGGGCGAGATTTCCGCCAATAGCGACGCCAGTTCGGACAACGTGAACGCCGCGCTCGACAGCGCTTTCGAGGACGACGGCACTGCGGCGGTGATCCTTCGCTGCAACAGCCCGGGCGGCAGTCCGGTGCAGGCGGGCATCATCAATCGCGAGATCACCCGCTTGCGGGCGAAATATCCGTCGAAGCCGCTGTATGTGGTGGTGGGTGACATGTGCGCGTCGGGTGGTTATTACGCGGCGGCGGCGGCCGACAAAATCTACGTCGACAAGGCGAGCATCGTCGGATCGATTGGCGTGCTGATGGACGGTTTCGGTTTCACGGGCCTGATGGACAAGCTGGGCGTGCAACGCCGGCTGCACACATCGGGCGCGAACAAGGGCGCATTCGACCCGTTTTCGCCTGAAACCCCCGCGATGGATGCACACGCGCAGGACATGCTCGACCAGATTCACCAGCAATTCATCGATGCCGTCAAACAAGGCCGCGGCAAAAGGCTGAAAGACTCGCCCGATGTGTTCTCGGGCATGTTCTGGACGGGTCAGAAGAGCGTGGAACTGGGCCTCGCCGATGGTTTCGGCGACGCCGATTACGTCGCGCGCGAGATCGTCAAGCAGCCGGATATTGTCGATTACACGCAGAAGGAGAGCATTGGCGAGCGCGTGGCGCGCAAGTTTGGCGCGGCGGTCGGCAATGCGTCGATGAAGGCTTTGATGATGGGCGGGAAGATGCAGCTGAAGTAAGTTTTGCACCGTTTTTCAAATGAAAACCGCTCGCCTCGAGTCCCCAGGCGAGCGGTTTTTTTACGTTTTAGGCTAAGCCCCGAGCAAAAGGAAAATCGCTGGCCGTTTATGCAACTCCGGCGCGGCTTTCTTTTTCCACTCCGACACCGTTCGGGTGAGGATCGTCTCAGTGGGCAACGTCAGGTCGACCGCGACACACACCAGCGTGGACGGCGCGCAGGTCGCGAGCAGCGTATCCAGCAGCGCACGATTCCTGTACGGCGTCTCGATAAAAATCTGCGTCTGGTTAGCCTTCCGCGACAACACTTCCAGTTCGCGCAGGCGCTTGCCCCGGTCGGCGGCATCGACGGGAAGATAGCCGTTGAACGCGAAACTCTGCCCGTTCATGCCCGATGCCATCAGCGCCAGCAAAATTGAACTGGGTCCGACAAACGGCACCACTTTGACGCCGCGCTCGTGGGCGCGACGAACGAGCAAGGCGCCTGGATCTGCGACCGCGGGGCAGCCAGCTTCGGAGACAAGGCCGGCGTCGGTACCGGCCAGAATCGGCTTCAGCAACTTGTCGACTTCGCCCGGCGGCGTGTTGACATTGAGTTCGCGGATTTCGATTTCCTGGATCGGCCGCTCGGTTCCGACCTTCTTCAGGAAGACGCGCGTGGTTTTCGCGTTCTCGCCAATGTAGTACTGCAGCGACGCGGCGCGTGCACGCACGGGCTCGGGAAGGACGTCGGCGAGCGCGGCACTGTCGCCGTCGCCGAGCGTGTTCGGGATCAGGTACAAAACGCCGCTCATGCTGCCCCCGCCAAGGGAAAACCGGTCGCGCGCAACATCCGCGACAACGCGATCAACGGCAAACCCACCAGCGCGGTGGGATCGTCGGAATGGATTGCATCGACAAGCGTGATGCCCAATCCCTCCGATTTCGCGCTGCCCGCCACGTCGTAGGGCGTTTCGGCAACTAAATAGGCTTCGATTTCCGCATCCGGCAGCTCGCGGAATTGCACACGCGTGACGATATCGGCTGATTGGATATGGTTCGTGCGGCTGTCGAAGAGACACAGCGCGCTGTGAAATTCGACGCTCTTGCCGCGCATCGATTGAAGCTGGGCGCGAGCGTTGTCGTGCGTGCCGGGCTTTCCGATCTGCCGGCCGTCGCAGGTCGCGACCTGATCCGAACCGATCACGAGCGCACCGGAGGCATTGGTCACACGGGCCGCGGCCGCGCGCGCCTTGGCAATCGATAGCCGGACAGCCGTGGCTTCCGGCGTCTCGCCATCGAGCGGCGTTTCGTCGATATCGGGCGAGATCACATCGAAGGGAATGCGCAGGCGTTCGAGCAATTCCCGCCGGTAGCGTGAACTCGATGCAAGGATGAGGCGCGGCTGATTTGAGACGTCGGGCATGAAAGATGGCTATAGACAACGAGGTTAGGGACTGAATCAGGCACTGAAAACGGGTCGCGGCCGATCCAAGAAGCCAATAAGAAGCTAAAAATGGCGCCGCCGCCCACCGAAGCATAAGTGTTTGACTCGAAAAGACAAAGCCGCTATGATTTTGGGCTTTTCATCGGTATGCGAAGGCCTTGCTACGTACAAAGCGACGCATGCTGGTACGGCAACGGAAGCTGGAGTGTACCGAGCGCCTCGCCGGGCGAGGGTGAAAGCCCAAAAGAGCCAAAAAGCGCAACCAGATGCGGCCCGCTGCCAAAACTGGAAAATCGGCTGGAAAATCGGGATAAACCACACCAGCCGGACGGGTCTAGTGCGGTGCATACTGCAGTTTCACCCCCGGTCGTCCTCCGCGGACCAGCTATCCAGCCGTCGCGGCAACGACCACTGCAGGAGCGCACATGACACAAAATCCTGGCAAACCTGCATGTCCCGCCGACTTGCGCGCGCTCGACTTGTTCGAATTCGCCCAAAGCCGTCGGCAGGCAGCAGGTGGTGTACGGGTCTCGCAATTGCCGCGTATGTTGAACGAAGTGCCGGCAGATGCTCCCGACCGCGACACGGTTTTTTCATGGCAGGCCGAAGGCTCCATGCAGCCCGAGTTGCAGGACGACGGTACCGAAGCGCCGCAGCCCTATTTGCGGCTCGCGGTGCACGGATCGGTCTGGATCGAATGCCAGCGTTGTCTTTCGCCGTATTCGCAACATCTGGATGTCGATGCAACGTATCGCATTGTCGAGACAGAAGATGAAGCGGACGAATTTCCGCTAGACAACGATGAAGTGGAAGTGATCGTTGGCTCACGCCAGTTCGATCTCATCGACTTGATCGAAGATGAATTGTTGTTGGCCCTGCCGCTCGTGCCGAAGCACGAAGTGTGTCCTGAAGTGCATGAGAGCCTGGTAACGGGCCTCGCGGGCACCGAGGGCGAGCTGGACGATGGTGGTCTGAATGGCGATGCAAGCGCGCAGCAGGATGGCGGCTCGGGCAGACCCAATCCGTTCGCCGCGCTCGGTAAGCTCAGGCAGGGCGGTTCGGACGACAACACGCATTAAGTGTGTCGAAGCGTGTGCTTCAAACGCTCGCACTAAAGAGTATTGGCATCCGGCACCAGGTCGGGTGTCGAATCATCAGTCGGCGCGATGCGTCCGGAAAGACTCACTGGCTCGGGGTCAGGGTCTCGGATGTGTCGAGCTGTGTTAGAATTCGCAAAATTTTTCTGGAGTTATCATGGCAGTTCAGCAAAACAAGAAATCGCCGTCCAAGCGCGGCATGCATCGTTCGCACGACTTCCTGACCGCGCCGGCGCTGGCTCTTGAGCCGAGCACGGGTGAAGTGCATCTGCGTCACCACGTGAGCCCGAACGGCTACTATCGTGGCAAGAAAGTCATCAAGACGAAGAACGACTAAGCGTACGACGCTTGTTGCGTCTCGCGTCACCGTCTTGACTCGTGGTCTGAGTCGCGGTTGTTTGCGCTTGACATGTTCCCGGTATACCAAGAAGGCGGCATTTCACTGCCGCTTTTTTGTGCCTGAAATTCGTCGCACTCCATGACCGTAAAGATCACTATCGACTGCATGGGAGGCGACCACGGCCCGGCCGTGACCGTTCCCGCCGCGGTCAGTTTCGTGCGTTCGCATCCGGATGCGCAGTTGTTACTTGTCGGCATCGAGTCGGCCATCCGCGCGCAACTGAAGAAGTCCAAAGCCACCGGCGAAACCCGGCTGACGGTCGTCCCGGCCACCGAAGTGGTCGAGATGGACGATTCGGTAGAGGTGGCGCTGCGCCGGAAGAAAGATTCGTCCATGCGAGTGGCGCTTAATCTCGTCAAGGACGGCCAGGCTCAGACGTGCATCTCGGCAGGTAACACCGGCGCATTGATGGCCGTGTCCCGCTACGTGCTCAAGACGCTGCCGGGCATTGAGCGACCGGCTATCGCTTTCGCGATGCCAAGCCAGAAAGGCTTCACCACTGTGCTCGACCTGGGCGCGAACGTGGACTGCGAGCCGCAGCACTTGCTTCAATTCGCCGAAATGGGCCACGCGCTTGTTGCCGCCATCGGCAATAAGGAGCGCCCGACCATCGGTCTGCTCAATATTGGCGAAGAAGTCATCAAGGGCAATGAGGTCATCAAACGCGCCGGCGAATTGCTGCGCGCAAGCACGCTCAATTTCTACGGCAACGTGGAAGGCAACGACATCTATAAAGGTACGACCGACGTGGTCGTGTGCGACGGTTTTGTCGGCAACGTGGCGCTGAAAACCTCCGAAGGTTTGGCGCAGATGCTGACCGACATGATCCGCGAGGAGTTCAGCCGGTCGCTCCTGACCAAGCTGATGGCGCTCGTCGCGTTGCCCGTTCTCAAACGCTTCAAACGGCGGGTCGACCCGGCCCAGTACAACGGCGCCGCGCTGCTCGGCCTGCGCGGGCTGGTCATCAAGAGCCACGGATCGGCACAGGCTTACGGGTTTGAGTGGGCTATCAAACGCGGGTATGATGCCGTCAAAAATGGCGTGCTTGAACGCCTCGTGCGCGCCATGGAAGAAAACGCTGCTCCCGTCCAACAAGCGGCGCTCGGCGCTTCCGCTGACACTGCTGGCACCGTGGTCCCGAATCCGGTCGACCCCGCATCCGACCCTGTCGTCCCAGGCGATAATACGGTCGTTGCCCGCCCGCTCGTGCAGCCGGGCGAACCGGGTCCCGCGCTATCCTCGAAGGCATAATGGCTCAAACGAATCTCTATTCCCGTGTGATCGGAACGGGCAGTTACTTGCCGCCGGATCGTGTCTCGAACCAGGCTCTGGCCGAACGTCTGGCGAAGCAGGGTGTTGAGACGAGCGATGAATGGATCGTCGCACGCACCGGTATTCACGCACGTCATTTCGCCGCACCCGATCAGACGACCAGCGAACTCGCGTTGCACGCGTCGCGCCATGCGATCGAGGCGGCGGATATCGATCCGCAATCGATCGATCTGATTATCGTCGCCACGTCCACGCCTGACTTCGTTTTCCCCAGCACCGCTTGCCTGCTGCAGAACAAGCTCGGCATCAGGAACAGCGGCGCAGCGTTCGACATTCAGGCCGTCTGCTCGGGTTTCGCTTATGCCGTTGCAATGGCGGACAGCCTTATTCGCGGCGGCACGCATCGCACAGCGCTGGTCGTTGGCGCTGAAACTTTCTCGCGCATTCTTGATTTCAACGACCGCACCACCTGCGTGCTGTTCGGCGACGGCGCGGGCGCCGTTATCCTGCGGGCCTCCGATGAACCTGGCGTGCTCTCCAGTGCGCTTCATGCCGATGGCAGCCACGCGAACATCCTGTGCACGCCGGGTAATGTGAACAAGGGTGTAATCGAAGGCAGCGCGTTCCTGCACATGGACGGTCAGGCGGTGTTCAAACTGGCGGTCAAGGTGCTGGAAAAAGTCGCCGTCGAGGCGCTTGAGAAAGCGCAACTGACTGCTGGCGATATCGACTGGCTGATTCCGCATCAGGCCAATATCCGCATCATGGAAAGCACCGCGCGCAAGTTGCATGTGCCGCTGGAGCGCATGGTCGTGACGGTTGGCGAGCATGGCAATACGTCGGCGGCATCCATTCCCCTCGCACTCGATGTCGCTGTGCGCGACGGTCGTATCAAGCGCGGCCAGCACTTGCTGATCGAAGGGGTGGGCGGCGGCTTCACGTGGGGCGCGTCGGTTATCCGTTACTGAGCGGATATCCAACCGACACGACTTCCTCGCCACGTCAGTCAATCGACAATTCAATCGAGTAAGAACCTCATGAAATTCGCGTTCGTTTTTCCGGGACAAGGTTCCCAGTCGGTCGGCATGCTCAATGCATTTGCCGATCACGCCGTGGTGCGCGAAACCGTGCAGCAAGCATCCGATGCACTCGGCCAGGATCTGGGCAAGCTGATTGCCGAAGGTCCGGTCGAAGAATTGGGTCTCACCACGAACACGCAGCCTGTGATGCTGACGGCCGCGTACGCGATTTATCGCGTGTGGGAAAAGGAAACCGGGTTGAAACCGGCGGTTGTCGCGGGTCATAGCCTCGGCGAATATACGGCGCTGGTTGTTGCTGGTGCGCTGCCGTTTTCCGCCGCCGTACCGCTCGTACGGTTTCGTGCCCAAGCGATGCAAAGCGCGGTGCCCGTCGGCGAAGGCGGCATGGCAGCCATTCTGGGTCTCGACGACGAAGCCGTGCGCGCCGTCTGCGCCGAAGCATCGGCGGCGGGGATCGTGGAAGCGGTCAACTTCAACGCGCCGTCCCAAGTTGTGATTGCGGGCGCGAAAGCAGGCGTTGAAAAGGCCTGCGAAATCGCCAAGGCCAAGGGTGCGAAACGCGCGTTGCCGCTGCCGGTGTCGGCGCCGTTCCATTCGTCGCTGCTCAAGCCGGCGTCGGACCAGTTGCGCGAGTATCTGGCGACGGTTGATATCGGCGTGCCGCAAATTCCGCTGATCAATAACATCGATGTCGCGAGCGTCGCCGAGCCGGCTGCGATCAAGGACGCGCTCGTGCGTCAGGCCGCGGGTCCCGTGCGCTGGGTCGAAACCGTGCAGAAGATGGCGCACGAAGGCGTCACGCACGTGATCGAATGCGGCCCGGGCAAGGTGCTGAACGGGTTGACGAAGCGTATCGACGGCACGCTGATCGGCGCGTCTATCTTCGATCCGGCTTCGCTCGAAGAAACACGCAAACTGCTCGTCGGCTGAAATCGCTGGCGGGGCTAGCTGGATGACGCCAACGCGGTCAAGCGACAAACCAAGGAGCGGACGAAAGATGATTCTGGACAAGCACATAGTGGTCGTGACGGGCGCGTCGCGGGGTATTGGCCGGTCAATCGCGGTCGAACTCGCGCGCCAGGGCGCGACGGTGATTGGCACGGCGACCAGCGAAAGCGGCGCCGAGGGCATTACCGAAGCATTGAAAGAGTTTGGCGGACAAAGCCGTGGCGCCGTGCTGAACGTGACGGACGCGGCCGCGAGCGAAGCGTTTATCGACGGCGTGGTCAAGGAATTCGGCGGCCTCAACGTGTTGGTCAACAACGCCGGGATCACGAAAGATCAGCTCGCGATGCGCATGAAGGACGACGAATTCGACGCCGTGATCGACACCAACCTGCGTGCCGTTTTCCGTCTTTCGCGCGCCGTGCTGCGCCCGATGATGAAAGCGCGCGGCGGCCGGATCATCAATATCACGTCGGTCGTGGCGTCGTCGGGGAACCCGGGGCAGGCGAACTACGCGGCGGCGAAAGCCGGCGTGGCTGGCATGACGCGTGCGCTGGCCCGTGAAATCGGCAGCCGCGGGATCACGGTGAACTGCATTGCGCCGGGTTTTATCGATACCGACATGACCAAGGTTTTGCCGGAAGCGCAGCGTGCGGCGCTCACAGCACAGATACCACTCGGTCGACTGGGCAGCCCTGAAGATATCGCGCATGCTGTGGCTTTCCTTGCTTCGCCACACGCCGGCTACATAACGGGTACGACGCTCCATGTGAACGGCGGCATGTACATGTGACAGGCATTTCGTTAATATCCGCGCCTTGGCGGGTGCGCAAAGTGCTGAATTAAAGTGCCGTGCGCAAGTTGCGAAATCTGTTGTCAGAAGTGGTAAGCGGGAAAGGGCGCAAGAAAGGCGTGACGGGCATCAAAGGCACGTCACGCGCTAAACAAAGCTGATTCCGTGCGTGGGTATTTACGGGTACAAACCTGATAAAATGCGCGCACTTGTGTTTTTGAACTACATTTCCCTCGGAGGGCTGCATGGACAATATCGAACAGCGCGTGAAGAAGATCGTCGCCGAACAACTGGGCGTCGCCGAAGCTGAAATCAAGAACGAAGCTTCGTTCGTCAACGATCTGGGCGCTGACTCGCTCGACACCGTCGAACTCGTGATGGCTCTCGAAGACGAATTCGGCATGGAAATCCCTGACGAAGAAGCCGAGAAGATCACGACGGTTCAACAGGCGATCGACTACGCTCGCGCCAACGTCAAGGCCTAAAGCCCGACGCGCCAAGCTGCTTCCACACCATTCGGGGTTGACGCTCTGTCGCGATTCGAACCGATTTAACAGCCACAGGGCTCACAGGGCAATTTCCTGTGAATCTTGTGGCTTTTGCTTTTTGTCATTTATGGATAAGGGGTTACCGTGAGCCGTCGTCGTGTTGTTGTTACAGGCCTTGGGCTGATTTCGCCTGTTGGCAATACCGTTGCCGACGGCTGGGCCAATCTGGTCGCTGGCAAGTCGGGTATTGCCGAGATCACGAAGTTCGATACCACGAACTTCTCCACGCGCATTGCCGGCGAAGTCAAGGGCTTCAACGTCGAAGCCTATATGCCGGCCAAGGAAGCGCGCCACATGGATACCTTTATCCATTACGGCATCGCCGCCGGTGTGCAGGCCATGCAGGACAGCGGGCTGGAAATCACCGAGGAAAACTCGGAGCGCGTGGGCGTGGTGGTGGGGTCGGGAATTGGCGGCTTGCCGATGATCGAAGCTACGCAGACGGAATTGCTGAACCGTGGTCCGCGCCGGGTTTCGCCGTTCTTCGTGCCGGCGTCGATCATCAACATGATCTCCGGCCATCTTTCCATCCGCTTCGGTTTGAAAGGGCCGAATCTGGCCATCGTGACCGCTTGTACGACGGGTCTGCATTGCATTGGCGAAGGTTCGCGGCTGATCGAATATGGCGACGCCGACGTGATGATCTGCGGCGGCTCCGAGGCGACTGTATCGCCCTTGGGTATCGGCGGCTTCGCGGCTGCACGCGCGTTGTCCCAGCGCAACGATGACCCTGCGACAGCGAGCCGTCCGTGGGACAAGGATCGCGACGGTTTTGTGCTCGGCGAAGGCGCGGGCGTGATGGTGCTCGAAGAGTATGAGCACGCGAAAGCGCGTGGCGCGAAGATCTATGCCGAAGTCAGTGGCTACGGCATGAGCGGTGACGCATATCACATGACCGCACCGCCGGAAGATGGCGACGGCGCGCGTCGCAGCATGCGCAATGCGTTGAAAAACGCTCAGGTCAATGCAGATGAAGTGCATTACCTGAACGCTCACGGCACCTCCACGCAGTTGGGCGATCTGGCCGAGACCGTTGGTATTAAGAACATGTTCGGCGACCACGCGAAGAAGCTCGTGGTGAATTCCACCAAGTCGATGACGGGCCATCTGCTCGGTGGCGCCGGCGGGCTGGAATCGGTCTTCACCGTGCTGGCGCTGCATCACCAGATCTCGCCGCCCACCATCAACATCTTCAACCAGGACCCGCTGTGCGACCTGGATTACTGCGCGAACGAAGCGCGGGAAATGAAGATCGATGTGGCGCTGAAGAACTCGTTCGGTTTCGGCGGCACGAACGGCACGCTCGTTTTCAAGAAGCATTGAGCGGCGTGCTTAGCGGCGCGCGCCTGATCGTCGCGGGAATAGGCGAATGACAAGCGCGCACGTTTGTTGCCTCGTGCGCCGGCGGACTTGCTCGCTGAGTCCCCGTGCCGGCACACGCTCCGGCCCTCACGATTCCTCTGGGGCGCTACCGCAGCGCTCGTGGTGGTATCGGCGGGATCGGTGTTCCAGTGCGTGGCGGCTTACGCCGGACTATTCAGCGGATGTGTCGCCGCTTTGACGGTGACCGCGGCTCTGGCCACTGTGGCCTGGGGCGGCGAGCGCCGCCGGCCTGTCGCGTTCGAGATTGGGCAGGACGGTTTGACTACGTGGGATCGTGCGGGCAGCGCGCAATATCGGCGAATAACCGGCTGTGCCCAGTGGAGCGACCGCTTGCTCGCTCTCACCTTGATGCCCGCAGCCGGCCGCCCGGCATCGTTTCTAGTGGCTGCCGACGCGCTCGCTAATACCTCCGCCTTTCGCGAACTGGCCGTGCGCGCCCGGTGCTGCGCCCAGGAACATCTGTAACGCGTGTAACCGCCGGTCAGCATCCGGCGTGTTCCTGCAGCGTAACGCTACAATAGCCCTCCGCGTAGCACCCCCAAAGTTAACGGATTTCCCAGGTGAGCGAAAAAGAAATCGATCAGGTACTGGTCGAACGCGTGCAAAAAGGCGATAAAGCAGCGTTCGAGCTACTGGTCGCCAAATATCAGCGCAAAATCATCCGGCTTATCTCGCGCCTCGTGCGCGATCCCGCCGAGGTTGAGGATGTCGCGCAGGACGCCTTTATCAAGGCTTATCGCGCGTTGCCGCAATTTCGCGGAGAATCGGCCTTTTATACGTGGCTTTACCGGATTGCGGTGAACACCGCGAAGAACTACCTTGCCACTCAGAGCCGTCGGGCTCCAACTTCTACCGAAGCTGATGCAGAAGAAGCGGAAACTTTCTCCGACGCAGACCAACTAAGGGATATCAACACGCCTGAGTCGATGTTGATGAGCAAGCAGATCGCACAGACGGTCAATGCTGCAATGGCGGTTTTACCGGAAGAGCTGCGCACCGCCATTACTCTTCGTGAAATTGAAGGTCTGAGCTACGAAGAAATTGCCGAAATGATGAATTGCCCAATTGGGACGGTCAGATCAAGAATTTTTCGTGCTCGCGAAGCCATTGCGGCAAAATTGCGTCCGCTGCTGGACACTCCCGAAGGCAAGCGCTGGTAACAGCGAGGTTGCGCGGGGCAGGGACGCGGTATCTGAGTCAGGTAGTGTCACTACGGGGTGCAGTCAAGATGGGGAGCATCATGGGGTCGGTTTCGGTGCAATCGCAAGCTAGCTCGCGCGGCGAGCGTCTGTCCGCTTTTGTCGACGGAGAATCGTTCGACGGTTCGGGCGACATCGGTCAGTTTCTTTCCGGGTTTACGCAGAAGGATCGCGCGTCGTGGTCGGATTTCCACTTGATCGGCGACGCCCTGCGTTCCGACGATCTCGCGGCCAGTCCTGCAGCCAGCAGTGCGTTCATGAACGCGTTCTCGGCGCGTTTTGAAGCGGAAGCGCATGTATTTGCGCCCGCGGCCATTCCAGCAGCTTCCGCTGAGCGCCTGCGTTCGCGGCTGTTCCGCCGACGCGTAGTGCCGGCTTTTGCCGTCGCCGCTGCCGCTGCCACGCTGACGTGGATCGTGGTGCCTCAATTGCAGGGCGTGGACAGCCACAACGGCGTGCAGATGTCGTCCGTGTCTTCAGATCATGTACAGCGCGTGGCCATGGCTTCCATGCCCGTCACCAGTACGCGCTCGCCGGTTGTCGAAGCGAACATCATTCGCGACGCAAGCCTGGACCAGTATCTCGAAGCGCATCAGCAATTCTCCCAACAGCCCGTCATGCCGGGCTCGATGCCTTTGATTCGCACTGCGGCTACCAGCCAAGGCCAATAACTGATGCAACGTGTGCGGTTGAAGAAAACGACTCATTGGGGGCGGTTGCCGGCGTTGATGTTCTGTGCAGCTGCGTTGTTATCAGCGGCATCGAGTGCTTTTGCGCAGGGCGACGATTCCGCCGCCGCGCGCAAGTCCGCTGCGGAACTGCTCAACAGGATCCACGACGCCGCACAGCAGCAGAACTACGAGGGCACCTTCGTCTACCAGCGTGGGACAACGGTGCAATCGTCGCGAATTATCCATTCTGCGGCACGCGGCGACGGTGAGTTCGAGTCGCTGGAAAGTCTGGATGGCAAGCCTCGCAAGATGCTTCGCCACGACGACGACATGTACACGTTCGTCCCCGAACGGCATTTGGTGGTCGTCGAAAAACGTCAGAACAAGGACGCGTTCCCGGCGTTGCTGACAACCGGCAGCGACCAGGTCCTGATGGTCTATGAGCCGAAAATGCTCGGTTTGGACCGCGTGGCCGGGATTGATAGCCAGGTGATCGAACTCGATCCGAAAGACGCCTGGCGCTTTGCCTACAAGCTTTGGGCCGACTCGAAAACCGGCCTTCTACTGCGAGCGCAGACGCTTGGCCCCGACGGTCAGGTGCTCGAACAGCTTTCATTCTCGCAAGTTCAGATTGGCGGGTCCGTGGACCGCGCCGGGATTGCGAACGGAATCAAGAGCCTAGCCGGGTGGACGGTCGTGCGCCCACCGGTCGAGCCGGTCGATATGGCCGCGCAGGGGTGGAAAATCACCCCTGCCGTGCCGGGTTTCCGGGAAATCCGGGAGTTGCGCCGGCCAATGGCGTCAAGTGAAAAGGGCCAACCGCCTATTCCCGTCGATCAGGCTGTTTTCTCCGACGGACTGGCGGCAATCTCGATTTTTGTCGAGCCGGCGGAAAAAAATTCCCGCAAGGAAGGGGCTGGCGACAGCGGCGCGACGCACGTGCTGGTCAAGCGCCGCGGTGATTTCTGGATTACCTTGCTGGGCGAAGTGCCCCAGGCCACGTTGCAGCAATTTGCTTCTGCCATAGAATACAAGCCTTCCAAGTAATTCCTCGGCCCACCACGATATGAGCAATCTCTCGCTGCGCACCTATTTCGCGGCCGCGGCGCTTGCCGCATGCCTGCCGCTCGCGACCTACGCGGCCACAGCAACCGCAGCGGCGCCCGCGTCGACGCCTGCGCCGTCCGCTACGACGGTCGCGGTGCCGGGAGTGAATTTGCCCGACTTCACCACACTGGTCGATAAAGTCGGTCCGTCGGTCGTCAATATCCGTACGACAACCCGCGTCAGCAGCAGCAACGACCTGCGCGGCTTGCCGCCCGGTATGGACGAGGGCGACATGTCCGAGTTCTTCCGCCGTTTCTTCGGTATTCCAATGCCGGGTACGCCGGGGTCGCCGCGCGGTGGCGGCAGTGGTAACGGAGGCGGAAGCGGCAACGGTGGCGGTGGCAATGGTGGCAATGGCGGCAATGGCGGGAACGGCAACGGCAACGGCAACGGCGACCAGGGTGGCGACAGCGGCAGTAGCAGCAGCCCTGACAGTCAGGACAATTCGGAACAGAGCAGCGGCGTAGGCTCGGGTTTCATCATGTCGGCCGATGGTTACGTGATGACCAATGCCCACGTGGTCGACGACGCCGACACTATCTACGTCACGCTCACGGACAAGCGCGAATTCAAGGCGAAGCTGATCGGCGTCGATGAACGCACGGACGTCGCGGTCGTCAAGATCCAGGCGACGAGCCTGCCGGCTATTACTATCGGCGATTCGAACAAGGTGCGTGTCGGCGAATGGGTGCTGGCAATCGGCTCGCCGTTCGGGCTCGATAACACGGTGACGGCGGGTATCGTCAGCGCGAAGGGTCGGGACACGGGCGACTACCTGCCCTTTATCCAGACCGACGTAGCGGTGAATCCGGGCAATTCCGGTGGTCCGCTGATCAACATGGCGGGCGAGGTCATTGGCATCAACTCGCAGATCTACAGCCGTACGGGCGGCTTCATGGGGATTTCGTTCGCGATTCCTATCGATGAAGCCATGCGCGTCGCCGATCAGCTGAAGACAACGGGCAAGGTCACGCGCGGCCGCATTGCAGTAGCGATCGGCGAGGTCACGAAGGAAGTGGCGGATTCGCTTGGGCTTCCGAAGGCGCAGGGCGCGCTGGTGAGCAGCGTGGAAGCGGGCGGCCCGGCCGACAAGGCCGGTATCCAGCCGGGCGACATCATCCTGAAATACAACGGCCACGATGTCTCCACGGCAACGGACCTGCCGCGCATGGTCGGTGACACGAAGCCGGGCACAAAGGCGACGATCACCGTGTGGCGCAAGGGTCAGTCGCGCGATCTGCCGATCACGATCGCAGAAATGCAGCCGGACAAGGTCGCGAAGACCGAGGCCAAGAAGACGCCGCCACCAAAGGCGAAGGCGAGCAATACGCTCGGCATTGCGGTGAGCGACATTCCGGCTGACCAGAAGAAGACGCTGAAACTCACCAATGGCGTGATGGTGGACGCGGTGGAAGGTCCGGCGGCGCGTGCCGGCTTCCAGAAGGGCGACATCATCCTGCGTATCGGCGACACGGACATCACGAGCGCGAAGCAATTCGACGCGGTCGCGCAAAACGTCGATCCGAGCAAGATGGTCGCGGTGCTGGTGCGTCGCGGCGACAACACGCAGTTCGTGCCGTTGCGTCCGCGCAGCGCGCCGGCGCAGAAATAAGCACGATGAGCGCGCTTAAGCTTTATGGGCGTGCGTGGTGCCACTTGTGTGAAGATTTGCGCGCCGGGCTTGAGCCAATTGCGGCTGAGTTCGGCGTTGCTATCGAATGGATTGATATCGACACGGATCTTGCGCTCGAGGCGTTATACGACGAACTTGTTCCCGTGCTGGTGTTCGATGGCGTGGAGTTATGCCATTACCGGCTGGACGAAATGCGCGTACGGGACGCGCTCCTGAACACTTCCAGCACGCGCATAAGTCCCTGAGCAATCGGACCTTTCCCGTAAAATCCGCCGTCAGGCCGCCTTTTCGGCTAAAATAGACAGGTTTTTCACCCCCATTTTCAAGGCGTGCTCCGCGTTTGTCTGGGCGCGCCTTTTTGCTTGATCGGCACTGAATGAATCATATTCGTAACTTCTCGATCATTGCGCACATCGACCACGGCAAGTCGACGCTCGCCGATCGCATCATCCAGTTGTGCGGCGGCTTGTCCGACCGCGAGATGGACGTGCAGGTGCTCGACTCCATGGATCTCGAGCGCGAACGCGGCATCACCATCAAGGCGCAAACCGCGGCGCTGAGCTACAAGGCGCTCGACGGTCAGGTCTACAACCTGAATCTCATCGACACCCCGGGCCACGTCGACTTCTCGTACGAAGTCAGCCGCTCGCTGTCCGCTTGCGAAGGCGCGCTGCTCGTGGTCGACGCCAGCCAGGGCGTGGAAGCGCAGACGGTCGCCAACTGCTACATGGCGATCGAACTGGGCGTGGAAGTCGTGCCGGTCCTGAACAAGATCGACTTGCCCGCGGCTGATCCCGAGAACGCAATTTCGGAAATCGAAGATGTGATCGGCATCGATGCAACCGATGCCGCGCGCTGTAGCGCCAAGACGGGTCTCGGCGTGACCGACGTGCTCGAAGCGCTGATCGCCAAGGTGCCTCCGCCGAAGGGCGATCCGGACGCACCGCTGCAAGCGCTGATTATCGACTCATGGTTCGATAATTACGTCGGCGTGGTCATGCTCGTGCGCATCAAGAACGGCACGCTGCGCCCGAAGGACAAGATCAAGATGATGGCGTCCGGCGCGATTTATCCGGTCGAAAGCCTCGGCGTGTTCGCGCCGAAAGCCACGAATCTTGCGTCGTTGTCGGCGGGGCAGGTGGGCTTCATCATCGCGGGCATCAAGGAATTGCAGGCTGCAAAAGTCGGCGATACGGTCACGACCTTGGCGCGTCCGGCCGAAGTGCCGCTGCCTGGTTTCAAGGAAGTGAAGCCGCAAGTGTTCGCGGGTTTGTATCCGGTGGAAGCGAATCAGTACGACGCGCTGCGTGAATCGCTGGAAAAGCTGAAGCTGAACGACTCCTCGCTGCAGTACGAGCCGGAAGTGTCGCAAGCGCTTGGTTTCGGCTTCCGATGCGGCTTTCTTGGTCTGCTGCACATGGAGATCGTGCAGGAGCGGCTTGAGCGCGAATTCGACATGGACCTCATCACCACGGCGCCAACCGTGGTGTACGAAGTCGTGAAACGCGACGGCGAGTTGATCCAGGTCGAGAATCCGGCCAAGATGCCGGAGCCTTCGTACGTCGAGGAAGTGCGCGAGCCGATCGTGACCGTGAACCTGTACATGCCGCAGGAGTATGTGGGCGCGGTAATCACGCTCTGCACGAACAAGCGCGGCCAGCAGATCAACATGCTGTATCACGGCCGACAGGTCCAGCTCACGTACGAGATCCCAATGGCGGAAATCGTGCTGGATTTCTTCGACCGGCTGAAGTCCACATCGCGCGGTTATGCGTCCATGGACTACGAGTTCAAGGAATATCGCGCGTCGGACGTGGTGAAGGTCGACATGCTGATCAATGGCGACAAGGTCGACGCGTTGTCGGTGATCGTGCACCGGTCGCAGAGTCAGCATCGTGGACGCGAAGTAGCGTCGAAGATGCGCGAACTGATTCCGCGCCAAATGTACGACGTCGCCATTCAGGCGACCATTGGCGCGAACATTATTGCGCGCGAGAACATTAAAGCATTGCGTAAGAACGTTCTGGCAAAGTGCTACGGCGGCGATATCTCGCGAAAGAAAAAGCTTCTGGAAAAGCAGAAGGCCGGCAAGAAGCGCATGAAACAAGTCGGTTCGGTCGAGATTCCGCAGGAAGCTTTCCTCGCGATTCTTCGCGTCGAAGATTAATAAAACAACCGGAAACGATTGATGAATTTTGCGTTGATTCTTTTGGTGCTCGTCGTCGTGACGGGGATTGCGTGGGTATTCGACAAACTGGTGTTCGAGAAGCAACGGCGCCGGGCAGCAGATGCAGCGGTGGTGGAATTCGATCAACAGCAGGCGCGCCTTGAACCCCGTTTCGCCGATGAAAACGCGCCGCAAACGCGCGCTCGCCTACGCGATGAAAAGCTCCGCCAGCCGTGGTACCTGGAATATTCCGCAAGCTTCTTTCCGGTAATCTTGGTGGTGTTCGTGGTGCGCTCGTTCGTGGTCGAGCCGTTCAAGATTCCGTCCGGATCCATGGTGCCCACGCTGGTGGTAGGCGATTTCATCCTCGTCAATAAATTTGAATATGGCCTGCGTCTGCCGATCAGCAATACCAAACTGACCAGCGGCACGCCGCTCAAGCGTGGTGACGTGGTGGTATTCCGCTATCCGAAAGACGAATCGGTGGATTACATCAAGCGCGTGATCGGCCTTCCGGGCGACACCGTTGCGTATCAGGACAAGAAGCTGACCATTAATGGCAAGCCGGTTCCTGAAACGGCGCTGCCTGATTATTTCGATGACGAACGCGTCGGTTATGCGAAGCAGTTCGAAGAAAATCTCGATGGCCGCAAGAATGCGATCCTGAATAACGCACAAGTGCCGCCGTTCGTAATTGGCGCTGACGACTTCCCGTTCCGCGACAACTGCGACTACAACGCTCAAGGCGTCATTTGCAAAGTGCCGGCGGGTAACTATTTCATGATGGGTGACAACCGCGATAACAGCGCGGACAGCCGTTATTGGGGTTTCGTGCCTGACGCGAATATCGTCGGCCGCGCATTCTTTATATGGATGAACTTCAGCAGTTTGAAGCGCATTGGGGTGTTCCATTGAAGCGCGGTTTTGATCAGTATCGCCAGCAGTAATTTCGTTCGACAACTACGCCGCGTCATCGCGGCGTAGTTGTTATTGCAAGTCACCTCTGGGCCGCCTAGAAACAGCACGAAGAATCGCGGCTAAGGTGTGCTTGCTGTGCCATTTTTCCCTGCGGTTTTTAGTTTTTTCGGCCTTTCAGCCGGATTCGCCCCTCCCGGCGCCCGCGTTATACTCTGCCCATGCCCTCAACCCCGTTGGAAAGCCGGCTTCAGTACGAATTTCGCAATGCGGAATTGCTGCGCCAGGCGATGACCCACCGCAGTCATAGTGCCACGCACAATGAACGACTCGAATTTCTCGGAGATTCCGTTCTAAATTGCGTGGTGGCTGCGCTTTTGTTCCAACGATTCGCAAAACTCGATGAAGGCGACCTTTCTCGCGTCCGGGCAAATCTCGTCAAGCAACAGTCGCTTTACGAGATTGCGCAGGCGCTGAATGTCTCGGAGGCGTTGCGGCTGGGCGAGGGCGAGTTGCGCAGCGGCGGCTTCCGCCGCCCGTCCATATTGGCGGACACGCTCGAAGCCATCTTCGGTGCGGTCTTTCTTGACGGCGGTTTTGACGCTGCGCTTCAGGTGATCAAGCGGCTGTACACGCCGATTCTCGATCACATTGATCCACGCACGATCGGCAAAGACGCGAAGACGCTGCTGCAGGAATATCTGCAGGGCCACAAGATCGCGTTGCCGACTTATACGGTCGTGGCCACGCACGGCGCGGCGCATAACCAGCAATTCGAAGTGGAATGCACGGTGCCGAAGCTCGAGGTGAAGGTGTCGGGTTCGGGTGCAAGCCGTCGCGCGGCTGAGCAGGCTGCGGCAAAGAAGGCGCTTGATGAGTTGGCTTCCGCCGCGCCAGCCATGACGGCGAAGCCCAAGCGCAAGGGTTCGCGCGCGGCCAAGCAAGCTGAACAGGAAATTGTGCCGGGCGTGACGGGCGTACAGGCGGCGCTCGATCTGCGCGCGCCGGATCGTCGTGAGCGCGCACGCGCCAGCGCCAGCACCAGCAGTAATAGCATTAGCGCAGGCCATGGCAGCAACACGCATAACGATCCCGAGCGTCCGGCTACGGCACCATTCGCTGTGATTCGCGCATCGCATGTGGAACCGTCGGCGGGTACGTTCGCCAGCGCGGAGAAAACCGAGCGGGCGACGATTCATCGGGCGGAGAAGACGGAAAAGGCCGAAAAAGCGGCGGCCGAGGCGACGGCGGCAGCAACCGAGAGCGCGGATAAGACATCGGTTGCGCACGTCGAAGCCGCGGTGGATAACGCTGTGAATAGCCCGGTGGAAAAAAGCGCCACGAAGGCAGATAGTGCAGGTGAAAAGGCGGCCGCAAAGCAAGCTGAGAAGCCGGCTGACAAGCCTGCCGCGAAGAATGCCGAAGCGCCACCCGTAGAGAAGTCCGCAGTTCCCGCGCGGCAGCGTGAAGACGTGCCCGCCGCGCATTCTGCGACGGCCTCGAAGGGCGCGGAAAGCGTTGAAACAAAGGTCGAAGCGCACCTGGAAGAAAGCGCCGATGCAACCGTCGTACGCGCCGCCGATACCGGCCACTGACGTGGACTTCCAGGGCGAGCTTCGAGGCTCGCCGCTAAAGCTCGCACGCTATCGATCACAAGCATAATCCGGACGCCACGCGTCCCCACGAATTCACCGAATCTGCAGCCCCATACATGATGAACGCTCCCACTCCTCCTGGTTTCCGCTGCGGCATGGTCGCGATCGTCGGTCGGCCGAACGTCGGCAAATCGACCTTGATGAACGCGCTCGTCGGGCAGAAAGTCAGCATCACGTCGCGAAAGGCGCAGACCACGCGCCATCGGATCACCGGCATTCACACGCTGGACGACGCGCAGTACATTTTCGTCGATACCCCCGGTTTCCAGACCAAGCATAGTGGCGCGCTGAACCGCTCGCTGAACCGCGCGGTCACGTCCACGCTGACGTCTGTCGACGCCATTCTGTTCGTGATCGAAGCGGGCCGTTTTGGTCCTGATGACCAGAAGGTGCTCGACCTGATCCCGAACGACACGCCTTGCCTGTTGATCGCCAACAAGCTTGACCACGTGACCGATAAGGCAACGTTGTTCCCGTTCATGCAGAAAATGAGCGCGCTGCACGACTTCAAGGAAATCGTGCCGATGACCGCGAAGCATGCCGACGACATCACGCGTTTGATGACGGTCGTGAAGCCATTTTTGCCGGAAGGCTCGCCTATTTACGGCGAAGACGATCTCACCGATCGCAGCGAGCGTTTTCTTGCCGCTGAAATCCTGCGCGAGAAAGTGTTCCGCTGGACCGGCGACGAGTTGCCGTACACGAGCACGGTCATCATCGATAAATGGGAAACGGAGGGGCGCTTGCGCCGCATTTTCGCGACCATCCTGGTCGAACGCGATACCCACAAGGCGATGATCATCGGCCAGAAGGGTGCGAAGCTGAAACAGATCAGCACCGAAGCGCGCCTGGATATGGAAAGGCTGTTCGACGGTCCCGTGTATCTCGAAACCTTTATCAAGGTGAAGAGCGGCTGGGCGGACAATGAAGCTGGACTACGCGCCTATGGGTACGAATGACGCGTGGATGACCCAGTCCTCCAACGCAGAATCCGATCCGCTCGCCGACGATAACTTCAGCTCCGGCGAGCCTTCCGCACCTGCGCCTAAAAGGCGCCGGACGGCGTCTGCGTCCGCGTCAACGAAATCCGCCGCACCGAAAGAATCCAAAGAACCGAAAGCCCCAAGAGCGCCGCGCGCGGCTCCTCGCTCGGACTTTCGTATCGCCGAGCAGCCGTCGTTCGTGCTGCACAGTTATCCGTATCGCGAGACCAGCCTCGTGCTCGACGTGTTTTCACGCGATCACGGCCGCGTCGCGCTGGTCGCCAAAGGCGCCAAGCGCCCGCATTCCGCGTTGCGCGGCGTGCTGCAAACGTTCCAGCCGCTGGGGTTATCGTGGACGGGGAAGGGCGAAGTCCGAACGCTGACGCAAGCGGAATGGGTCGGTGGCATGTTGCCCCTCGCCGGCGACGCGTTGCTTTGCGGCTTCTACGTCAATGAATTGCTCGTCAAGTTCTGCGCTCGCGAAGACGCGCACCCTGCCTTGTTCAATCACTATGTGCTGACGTTGTCGCGTCTCGCGCACGGCGAGCCTGCGTTGCATGCGCTGCGCTCGTTTGAGCGCGTACTGTTGCGTGAAACCGGCTACGCAATGGCGTTGAATAAAACCATCACGCGCCAACCAGTTCTCGCCGATCAGAAATACGTGTTCGATCCCGAGCGCGGTGTGCGCGATGCATCGGATGATGTGCCGTCGCAATGGCCGGTGATCGCCGGGCAAACCCTTCTCGATATGGAGAAGGACGAATACAGCCGTCCGCAGACGGCCGCGCAAAGCAAGACGCTGATGCGCTTTCTGTTGAACGTGTATCTTGGCGGCACACCGCTCGCCACCCGTCAAATCCTGATCGACCTGCAAAATCTATGAGCTTCTTTCTCTCGTCGCCCGCTAACGTGATCGATCTGGGCGTCAACATCGATCACGTCGCCACGCTGCGCAACGCGCGCGGCACGTCGTATCCCGATCCGATCCGCGCTGCGCTGCAAGCCGAAGAAGCGGGCGCGGACGCCATCACTTTGCATCTGCGGGAAGATCGCCGACATATTGTCGATGCCGACGTCCACGCGTTGCGTCCGCTGCTCAAGACGCGCATGAACCTTGAGTGCGCGGTCACACAGGAAATGCTGGATATCGCGTGCGGCGTTCGTCCGCATGACGTGTGTCTCGTGCCGGAAAAGCGCCAGGAACTGACGACCGAAGGCGGGCTTGATGTCGTCGGCCAGTTCCAGGCCGTGAAAGCTGCATGCGAGCAACTGGCTCGGGCGGGCGCGCGGGTGTCGTTGTTTATCGACGCGGATGAAACGCAGATTCGCGCAGCGCATGAAGCGGGCGCGCCGGTAATCGAATTGCACACGGGTTCTTATGCCGAAGCGCACGACGAAGCCACCCGGCAGAAGGAGTTCGAGCGCGTGGCGCGCAGTGTCGATTTCGGCAATTCACTGGGCTTGAAAGTGAACGCCGGACACGGCCTGCATTACACGAATGTCCAGCCGATCGCGGCGCTGGAAGGCATTGTGGAATTGAACATTGGCCATGCGATCGTTGCGCACGCGATCTTCGCCGGATGGGACAACGCGGTGCGCGAGATGAAGGCAATCATGGTGGCATCGCGGCTTGCCGCGACCGCATCGCGATAACTGAGAAAGCTCATAACCTTAACCCGGACCCAACGATGGCGATCTACGGAATAGGTACGGATCTCGTTCAGGTAAGCCGTGTGGAGGGCGTGATGGAGCGCACGAATGGGCGCTTCGCCGAGAAGGTCCTCGGGGCCGACGAACTTCGTATCTACCACGCGCGTAAAGCGCGCTCCGAAGTCCGCGGTCTCGCCTTCCTCGCCACGCGTTTCTCCGCGAAAGAGGCGTTTTCGAAGGCAATCGGATTGGGCATGCACTGGCCGATGACATGGCGCGCGCTGCAAACGCTCAACGAGCCGAGCGGCAAGCCGAAGATTGTTGCATCGGGAGAACTCGCTGACTGGATGGCGGTGCGCGGCATCACCGCTCAGGTCACGATCACCGATGAACGCGATTACGCGGTGTCGTTTGTGATCGCTGAAACGGGCGTGAGTCCGGACGCAACCCCAGCAACAAAAACCCCCTGACTTTTTAGCTCAAAATTTGAACTCGTTAAAACGTATTCCCGGACCCGTCATGCTCGACGTGGCCGGCACCACGCTCTCCGACGCCGACATTCGCCGTATCGACCATCCGATGACCGGCGGCATCATCCTCTTCGCACGGCATTTCCAGGATCGCGCGCAACTCGTTGCGCTGATCGACGCGATTCGCGCGGTGCGTGAAGACATCCTGATTGCCGTCGATCACGAAGGCGGTCGCGTGCAGCGTTTTCGTACCGATGGCTTCACCGTCCTGCCCGCGCCTGGCAAACTCGGCGAACTGTGGGACCGTGACGTGTTGCTCGCGACAAAAACCGCGACCGCCTTCGGTTATGTGCTCGCGGCCGAGTTGCGGGCGTGCGGCGTCGACATGAGTTTTACGCCCGTGCTCGACCTGGATTACGGGCACTCGAAGGTGATCGGCGATCGTGCTTTGCATCACGATCCGCGCGTAGTGACGATGCTCGCCAAGAGTCTGAACCATGGCTTGGCGCTCGCCGGCATGGCGAACTGCGGTAAGCATTTTCCGGGGCATGGGTTTGCATCGGCGGATTCACATGTGGCCTTGCCTGTGGACGATCGCTCGCTGGAGGACATCCTCGCCGCCGATACCAAACCGTACGACTGGCTGGGCATGTCGCTGGCGTCGGTCATCCCGGCACACGTGATTTATCGCCAGGTCGATGAGAAACCCGCGGGCTTTTCGCGCGTCTGGCTGCAGGAGATCTTGCGCGGCAAGCTCGGTTTCAACGGCGCGATTTTCAGCGACGATCTTTCGATGGAAGCCGCCCGCGCCGGCGGAACGCTGACCGAAGCGGCCACGGCGGCGCTCACGGCCGGCTGCGACATGGTGCTGATCTGCAATCAACCGGACGAAGCGGGGAAGGTGCTGGATCGCCTCACGTTCGTGCCGACGAAGGCATCGCAGACCCGCTTGCGGCGGATGCGGCCGCGAGGGCGCGCCTGGAAGTGGGGCAAGTTGATGGAGCAGGTGGAATATCAACAGGCGCTGGCGTTGGTGAAAAGCGCGTTGGGCTAAAGCTAAAGCGCTCGCGCAAGTGGGTGAGTGAGACAAACACAGCCATGAAAAAAGCCGCTGGTTCGCAAGAACGAGCGGCTTTTTTCGATCAACGTTTCATCACTCCAGCTTCATTCGCTGCAGCTTGTTGTAAAGCGTCTTAGGACTAATCCCGAGCAGCGTAGCGGCGCGATGCCGCGTGCCGCCCACCGCTTCAAGCGTTGCACGAATCAGCATGTCTTCGACATCGGCGAGCGCCGTGCCTACCGTCACTTGCACGCTGCTGCCGTTGAGTCCGCGGCCGCCGGCACCGCCTTGCTCATCGGCGCGCAGGGTTTCGATGACATCGCCGGATGCGTGATACGCGCGGCGCACGCGCTCACGCAGTTCGCGCACATTGCCGGGCCATTCGGTCGCCAGACACTCCCGGATGAAATCCGGACTCACGCGTTTCGGCGCGCCGCTCGTGACGCCGCTCACGTGATTCTCGCGATTCAGTTCATCGACGAAATGCTCGGCCAATAACGCGATATCGTCACCGCGGTCACGCAAAGGCGGCAACGCAATCGACGACGCATTCAGGCGCAGGAACAGATCCTCGCGCAATTTGCCATCGGCGACGGCGTCCTTCACCGGCGTGCGCGTTGCGGCGAGCAGGCGGAAGTCCGTCACAATCTTGTTGCTGCCGCCCACGCGCATGAAGGTCTGCGAATCAAGCGCGCGTAACAGCGCTTCTTGCTGCGGGATCGGCAACGCGTCGATCTGGTCGAGGAACAGCGTCCCGCCACCCGCTTGCTCGAGCAAACCGGGTTCGCGATTCTCCGCGCCGGCAAACGCACCGCGCTCGTGGCCGAAGATCAGGCTTTCCATCGAACGATTGCTGGTCTCGTTGGCCGCGGCGCAATCGAATGACACGAACGGGCCTTTACGGCGCCGGCTCATCTCATGCAGCGTGCGGGCGGCGACCTTCTTGCCGGTGCCGCTTTCGCCGCAGATCAGCACAGCCGCTTCCGTGGGCGCGGTGTGTTCAATCAGATCGTAGACATGCTGGATCGCACCGCTGCGCCCAAGCAATCCACCGAAATAGCCGAGCTCACGCAGCGTTGAACGCAACGCCCGCACTTCTTCTGTGAGCTCGTAAGGGCGCGGAATCCGGGCCAGCAAACTGCGTAGGCGCGGAATGTTGACCGGCTTCAGCAGGTAATCCCAGATCCCTTGCCGCAAGCCTTCGATAGCACTCTCCACTGTCGCGTTACCCGTCATCACAATCACGGGCAGCGCGCCACCGGGCGGTTGCGCCGGCAGGTTGTGGAGCAGATCGAGACCGCTGCCGTCGGGCAGATTCAAGTCGACCAGCACGACGTCCGGGATGAAACGCGTCAAGGCAGAGCGCGCTTCGGCGAGCGTGGTGGCGGTATCGACGGAAAAACCGTCGGCCGCTAGGATGGCAGACAAGCCGGAAAGGCTATTGGGATCGTCTTCGACAATCAAAGCGTGTGGCATGGCGGACACAACGTATTAAGTGGTCTAAAATTCGTTCCGTACCGGTCGCCTTCAATGGCGAGATCCAGCGGGGACGCCTCGATACCGGGCTACGCCGGCGCGGACTGATGGCGGGATGACGTCAAATTCTCGGTCTCCGCCCAAGCTTCCAGCCCTCGCCCGACATTGCGGGGTCTTTGTGCTGCGCTTCCTGATGGTTTCCACGTGTTTCCTGATGAGCCAGTCTTGTCTTGTCTGAGCACACCGTGCTCCCGACCCGATCGCTCGGCCCATCGGCGTGATATTCGCGCGCTATTGCGGCTTGACGTTCAGCTCATTCTTGACCGACTGCACGCCATCCACGCCGCGCGCGACCGCCACCGCTTTTTGAATCTGATCCGGTGAATTCACAAAGCCCGACAGCAGCACTTCACTCCGATACGTCGTCACGCTCACCGCCAGCGATTTCAGTCCCGGGTCAGCGAGTAACGCCGCTTTCACCTTGGCGGTCAGTGCGGAGTCGGCGGTGTATTCGCCAGCCGATTCATGGGTCGGTGTCGACGAGCATCCCGCAGTGATCGCGACTACCGGTACGGCACATGAAACAGCAAGGACAAGACGGACGAGAGTGGTTTTTGTAATTGGCATGGTCTGTATTGTTGAAAAATGCGACGCCGTCACAGCGCGGACACAACAACCACAGCAGGTTTCATGCCATCTTTACAACGACAAGAAATCAAGGTTTTAGCAGAGGACATACCATTCCATGCAGCAATCACCCGGCAATTTCAGGAAACGTTCCGGTAAAGTTTGCCTGAATTGGCAATAATGTTCAGCAAAAAGAAAAAGCGCCCCGAAGGGCGCTTTTTTTGATTTTTGTACCTGGAGCGTCGGGCCGGCGTTGATAGCCGCCGGAGCCTTAAGAGCCTTAGGCGCGGCTGCGATACTCGTTGGTACGCGTATCGATTTCGATCTTGTCGCCAATACCGCAAAACAGCGGCACTTGCAGTTCGAAACCGGTGGCGAGCTTGGCGGTCTTCAGGACCTTGCCCGACGACGTGTCACCCTTGACAGCCGGTTCCGTATAGATGATCTCGCGAACCAGCGTGGTCGGCAGTTCCACCGAAATGGCTTTCTCGTTGTAGAACACCACTTCGCACGGCATGCCGTCGGCGAGGTAGTGCAGGGCGTCGCCCATCATGTCGGCTTCGACTTCGAACTGGTTGTAGTCGGCGTCCATGAACACATACATGGGGTCGGCGAAGTACGAATACGTCACTTCCTTGCGGTCGAGCTGGACGACGTCGAACTTGTCGTCCGCCTTGTACACCGATTCCATGTTGCCGGTGGACAGCAGGTTGCGGAACTTCATCTTCACGACCGCGGAATTGCGGCCGGATTTGTTGTACTCGGCCTTCAGCACGACCATGGCATCGCTGCCGATCATCACGACGTTGCCGACGCGGAGTTCTTGTGCGGTCTTCATATTAAAAAACTGTCCTGTACGAAAATGTGAGCCTGATCGCTGCAGTGTGGACGGCCGGCTCGTGGCAGGGTTGCTTCGTTTAATCGAGATTGCTTTTGTATTGCAAACCCTGGCAAACCCGGCGCTGTAGCCGCCTCACTGACTATTCATTGACTTGTTGACTATTCCCACCGCGCTCATTCCACTGTGGAATTTGTCCGAAACTGAGCGTGTTCCGAACTGCAAGCCGTTGGATAACCGCTTATTTTAACTGAGTTTTCGCGAATTCCGCCAGATTTCCGGCCAGATCGCCAACGTTCGCCAGTTCGGTCGCCCAATCGGCGGCGCGCTGTTCCAGCGGCGTGCGGTTTTGCCAGAAATCGTCCCAGTCGGGAGTGCCTGCGCCGTTCCACGCGTGCCAGAAGCGTTCGAGCGAGGTTCTCGCCCTGTCCGGCAAGCCGTTTGCGTAGTGCGCGAGCGCCGCATCGAGTTTCGGCAGATGGGCGTCGTCGCCTTGCGGGTAGATATGCCAGACGAACGGCGTTTGCGCCCATTGGGCCCGCACGAACGAATCCTCGCCGCGCACGAAATTCAGGTCGGCGGCCCAGAGCAGCGCATCGAAAAGAGGCTGTTCGACAAAACCCAGCGCGTAAGCCGACAGCGATCCGCTTGTCGCCTTCGCTCCGGCCCGGAAATCGGACAGATCGAAAAACCGGGCAATGGCACCGGAAATGCGTCCTTCCGGCACGAGTAACGCGATCGGCGTGGCGGAATCGCGCCATTGCTCAAGCAGCGAATCGATGGCGGGATTTTCGTACGCGAACATCGAAATGACGGTTGTGCCGGTCGGCGGCGGCGCGATGCCGACACGTGCGTGCCACCAGGCATCGCGATCGAACGCCTCACGCTTGGCATCGAGCAAACGCTCTTTCAGCACGCCGCCGGTGCCCGGTCCTAGTCCGGGAAAAAAGAACGTCTTGTTAACTGCGTAGCGCGGATGCGGCGACGGCCTCAGATGAAAATCCGCGACCCAGTCCTCCGCGCTCAGATATTCGAGATTCACCCACACGGGCGTCTTCTCGCGGCGCGCCATCGCGCTCACGTACACCGCCGGCAATTCGCAGCCGAACGCTTCGATCACGACATCGGCGATCTGCAGCGTGTCGCCGGCATGCGACGGCGCATGCCAGTGCTCGATCATCACGCCCGCCTCGCTTTGGCGATCGAGCGCGGGATCGATGGCCGGGCAGAGCGCATGAAAGGCCGCGAGATCGTCGACGAACAGGCGCACTCGCCAGTCGTGTTCGCTGGCCAGTTGGCGCGCGAGCCGCCAGCAGACGCCGATATCGCCGAAATTGTCGATGACCGCGCAGAAAATATCGCACGCGATATAGGTGGCTGAAGCGCCTGGATCGACGCTCGCGTGGCCGGAAGCAGCCGGCATTTGTTCCGATGAAGACGGCATGGGCAATGGGCGGCGATGAACCGCAAATGAAGGGTGAGGAATGGCGGACAGCGGTTTGAACTAAACTGGCGTTTTCAAGGATAACGATTCGCGCGGCGCGCTGCGTTACGGTTGCGTTACGGTTGCGTTACGGTTCCAATGCGGTCGAGCTAAAGGCTCGCCCAGGCTGTTCGGGCGACCTGGACGCGTGCCGCGCTTAATCCATACTCCACTCGAAACCAATAAAATTATTTTGCTGAACTCAAGCCGCGGGCGCTCCGCCATCATCTCTGCATGACAGACTCCGACGTTTTCGACCCTAAAAAAAGCCTGGCGCAATTGCCGCACTTGCCGGGCGTGTACCGCTATTACGACGAGCAGGGCAACGTGCTGTACGTCGGCAAGGCGCGCGACCTGAGAAAACGGGTGTCGAGCTATTTTACGAAGACCCTGCTTTCTCCGCGCATCGCAATGATGGTCACGCGCATCCGCAAGATTGAAACCACGGTCACGCGGTCCGAAGCCGAAGCGTTGCTGCTTGAGAATAATCTGATCAAGGCGCTCGCGCCGCGCTACAACATCCTGTTTCGCGACGACAAGTCGTATCCGTATCTGAAGCTCACCGGCCACAAGTTTCCGCGCATGGCGTATTACCGTGGCAGCGTCGACAAGAAGAATCAGTACTTCGGCCCGTTCCCGAGCGCGTGGGCCGTGCGCGAAAGTATCCAGATCCTGCAGCGCGTTTTCCAGTTGCGCACCTGCGAGGATTCCGTCTTCACCAATCGCACGCGGCCTTGTTTGCTGCATCAGATTAGCCGCTGCACCGGTCCGTGCGTCGGGCTGATCAACGAAGAGGATTACGCGCGCGATGTATCGAACGCATCGCGGTTCCTGCTCGGACGCCAGGGCGAAGTGATGAAGGAACTCGAGCAGAAGATGCACGCGTTCGCCGCCGATCTCAAGTTCGAACAGGCCGCGGCCGTCCGTAACCAGATGAGCTCGCTGTCGACCGTGCTGCATCAGCAGGCTATCGAAGTGGGCGGCGACAATGACGTCGATATCCTCGCGGTCGTCGCACTGGGCGGCAAGGTGTGCGTGAATCTCGCGATGGTGCGCGGCGGCCGCCATCTCGGCGATAAAGCCTATTTTCCGACGCACGTAGAGGCGGCGCTGGCCATCGAAGACGCAATGCCGGAAGAGCTTTCCGGCGATGACTTCGTGGACGGCGTGGCGAATATCGTCATTGAGCAGGTCGATGCGGACGTCGACGAGATTGCGTTGTCCGCGGGCACGCTGGCGGCGCGTGAGCAGGACTTCGAGGCCCACGCGACGACCGAGCAAATGCAGGAGGAGATCGCTGAAACCGGCGACGCGCCCGTGGCTGACGCGACAGAATCGGAACGTCAGGGCGCGCTCGAAGCTGAAGTGCTGGAGGCGTTTATCGCCCAGCATTACATCGGCAATCGCGTGCCGCCGGTGCTGGTGGTGAGCCACGCGCCGACGAACCGCGAACTCGTCGACTTGCTGATCGAACAGGCCGGGCACAAGGTCGTGGTGCTGCGTCAGCCGCAGGGACAAAAGCGCGCGTGGCTGTCGATGGCTGAATCAAATGCAAAGCTCGCGCTCGCGCGCTTGTTGTCCGAACAGGGATCGCAGCAGGCGCGCACGCGTTCGCTTGCGGACACGCTGAGCTTGGAAATGGACGATCTCGCGCAGTTGCGGATCGAATGTTTCGACATCAGCCATACGATGGGCGAGGCGACGCAGGCATCGTGCGTGGTGTATCACCATCACAAGATGCAGTCGGCGGAATATCGGCGCTACAACATCACGGGCATCACGCCGGGCGATGATTACGCCGCCATGCGCCAGGTCCTCACGCGCCGCTACGAGAAGATGCTGGCGCAGGCCGCCGCGCGCGCTACGGACGCTGATGATGCTAACGATGAACCGCAGCAGGAAGCGGTGGAATCGACCGACCCGGAAGCCGAAGCGCAACCGGAGCCAATCAATCCCGCGGAAGCCGATGTCGCTGAACCTGTGCCGTCGGGCGGCCGCTTGCCGAATATCGTGTTGATCGATGGCGGTAAAGGACAGGTCGAGATTGCGCGGCAAGTGTTCGCTGAATTGGGCCTCGATCGCAGCATGCTGGTTGGCGTGGCAAAAGGGGAAGGGCGCAAAGTCGGTCTCGAAACCCTCATTTTCGCCGATGGCCGCGCAGCGCTCGAACTCGGCAAGGAGAGCGCGGCGCTGATGCTTGTCGCGCAGATTCGCGACGAGGCGCACCGTTTTGCGATTACCGGCATGCGCGCGAAACGGGCGAAGACGCGGCAGACATCGCGGCTTGAAGAGCTGGAGGGTATCGGCGCAAAACGGCGTCAGAAGCTACTGTCGCGTTTCGGCGGTTTGCGCGGCGTGCAGGCGGCGAGCGTGGAGGATCTGGCGAGTGTCGAAGGCATTTCGCAGGCGCTCGCCGAGCAGATCTACCGGCAGTTGCATTGAGCGCAACGTCCGGCCGTCCGGCCCGTCGTCTTGTGACATATAGGGCGACGCGGCACAATGGCACCTCTCTATAAGAGTCACGCCCATGCCGTTTAATTTTCCGATTTTTCTGACGTGGCTGCGAATTGTGCTGATTCCGCTCGTCGTGGGCGTCTTCTATTTGCCGGACGTGATGATGAGCCCGGACCATCGCAACCTGCTTGCAATGGTCATCTTCGTGCTCGCCGCGCTGACCGACTGGTTCGACGGTTACCTCGCGCGCAAGCTCAATCAGACGTCGGCATTCGGCGCGTTTCTCGATCCCGTTGCGGACAAGCTCATGGTCACCGCTGCGCTGCTCGTGCTCGTGCAACTGATGCGGCTGAACGCGGTGATAGCGCTCGTGATTGTGGGCCGTGAGATCACGATTTCGGCATTGCGGGAATGGATGGCGCAGATCGGGGCATCGAAGAGCGTGGCGGTGAATTCGCTCGGCAAATTCAAGACGGTCTGCCAGATGGTCGCCATCCCCATGCTGCTGTTCTACGGGCCGCTGAAGATCGCCGGCACGCCGTTCGTGATCGATACCCGTGTGTGGGGACTCTGGCTGATCTATGTTGCTGCGTTCCTCACGGTGTGGTCCATGCTCTATTACATGAAGCTCGCCTGGCCGCAGATTCGTGAGCGCGGCGGCATGTTGTGATCGGCATGCTGTGATTCAGGTTGGAGAGCGTTTAAAAGTGATGGGGTACATACAAAGCGCTTGACACTAAAGTTGGCCTTCTCCATAATCTCGTTTCTGTCGGGTGAACGCAAAAAAAACGCGAAGCCTGATGAAGGTTGAAAGCAGTAAATTGGCAGAAGAAGTCAGCAAGATGCGGGAGTAGCTCAGTTGGTAGAGCGCAACCTTGCCAAGGTTGAGGTCGCGAGTTCGAGCCTCGTCTCCCGCTCCAAATTAAGAAGGTTATTGGCAATGGTAAGCCGGTGACTGGCAGTAAAAGCAGGACCATGCGGGAGTAGCTCAGCTGGTAGAGCGCAACCTTGCCAAGGTTGAGGTCGCGAGTTCGAGCCTCGTCTCCCGCTCCAAAAAAAGGGGAAGCCAAGCTTCCCTTTTTGTTTGGTGGTTGGATTTGCCAGACACGGATTGCAACATGTAGCTCCCGCTTCTGGCGCGATAGCAAAGCGGTTATGCAGCGGCCTGCAAAGCCGTTTAGGCCGGTTCGACTCCGGCTCGCGCCTCCAGAGAATCAAAGAAAAAGCCCTGACGAGTCAGGGCTTTTTCTTTATCTGTGCGACCTGTGCAGACAGCTGGCGGATCGATCTGCGCAATTCTACGCACCCAACAAACGCTGCCTTGCCAACCGCGCCGAAGCCAGATCCCACGCAGCGCATCCAACGCTTTTAAACAGCACGGGTTGATCCGGCGAACTAACCCACGTTCCTTCGATAACAGCAGCCAACGAGCCCACCGTACTCCAATCGACGTTCGCCTGAATAAGATCACCGGCTTCGTGTCTCGCACCCGCTGGATCGTCCACCAGGATCGCGCTTTGGTGCACGATCGATGCATCGATTTCAGCTGCATCCGGCGTGAACGCACCAACGCCCACGACCAGCCGCCCGGCGCGCGCGGCTTCGCGATAGACCGGCGTTTTGCTCGTAGTCAGCGCGACAACGACATCGACATCTTCGGGGATCATGTCCCCCTCAATCGGTATCAACTGCGAGCCCAATCCTGCGTGTGCCGCCGCGAACCGAGCTGCCGATTGCATCGACGATCCTTTGACGTAAAGAATCGCATCAGGGAAGAGCGCGGCGAACGCCTCGGCGTGATTGCTCGCTTGCTTGCCGGTGCCGATCAGCAAGATCGACTTCGCGCTTCGCGCAAGGCGGCTGATGCCCAATGCCGATATACCGGCAGTGCGTCGTCCTGTGACCGTCGGGCCATCGAGCGAAAAGAGCAATTCTCCGCTAGACGAGTCATACGCCGTCACCTGGCCGTGGATGGTCGGTTTGCCCCGCGCCTTGTTGCCGGGACACACGTTCACAAGTTTATGGATAGCTATATCCGCCGCGGTCGCCGGCATCGAGAGCATGACGCCGCCCGCCTGCAGCGGCACGACCAGCCGCTCCGGACTTTCTATGCCGCCCGCCGCGTATTGCACGACGGCGGCACTCAATGTATCGACGAGTTCCGTGTAGGGAAGCAGCGCCGCAGTCTGTTGTTCATCGTAGGACTGGGTCATATTCATCGCACCAGGAAACCATAGGTCAGCGGATCGCGGTCGTCGATGATCCAGTTGGCGAAGCCGCAAATGTAGGCATTGCCTTCGACTTCCGGGATGACCGCATCGAACGGTCCGAGCTTCGTTTCGCTCAGCACGCGTCCCTTGAATATTGTGCCGATCACCGACTCGTTGATCAGCGTTTCATCTTTGCCCAGCAGACCGCGAAAGTACAGTTGCGCGACCCGGCCGGCGGTGCCTGAGCCGGTCGGCGAGCGATCGACTTCACGGTCGGCGAAGACGCAGCAGTTCGCCTGCGTTGAGCCCGCGTGCCGCGGCTGATTGGCGATGATCGTGCCGTAGATGTGATTCAGTTCCGGAATCTCGGGGTGTTCCACCTTGACCGCTGCGTTGGCGGCGGCTTTTACTTCGGCGCCGAATTGAATCAGTTTGTCTATGGCTGATTCGCGAATGTGCAGGTCGAAAGGCGCGCCGTCGGCGTAGAAATAGAACGCGCCTCCAAACGCGATGTCGCCGGTAACGCTGCCGAACGAAGGTGTCTCCACGGTGACGTCACGCTGCCAGATGAACGAAGGCACGTTCACGAATCGTACGTTGCCGGCATGAGTTCCATCCCATTGCACGAACGCCTCGATGAAACCACAAGGCGCATCGATCCCCACGCGTGTTTCCGGCGATGTCCGTTCGATCCAGCCCAGTTCCACCGCCGCCGTTGCGAGGCCGATCACGCCATGGCCGCAATGATCGCTGTAGCCCTCGTTGTGCACGAAGATCACGCCAAAATCGGCGCCTTCGCTGACGGGTTCCGTGAGGTAGCCGCCGTACATGTCGGCGTGGCCGCGCGGTTCGAACATCAGCGCGCGGCGAATGTGATCGGCATGCTCCTTCAGCCAGGCGCGACGCGCGACGATAGTCTTGCCCGGCATCTTCGGCAGACCGCTCGTGACTATGCGAAATGCCTCGCCTCCGGTATGCACTTCGACCGTGTCGATTGACTTCGTGATTTTCATTTCAATTGCTCATTTCGATTCCGGGTGCATCACTGGCCGTATGCGGCCGGCAAGCCGTTCTTGATGACATACACGGTCGTGGGCGCGCCCTTCAAGTCGCCTTTCGCGTCGAAGGAATAGGTTCCTGCGATGCCCTTGTAGTCCGTCTTCGCCAGTTGCGCGGTCAGCTTTGCTTTGTCCGTGGTCGTGCCGGCCTTCACCATTGCGTCGGCGAGCAGCATCATGCCGTCGTAGTAGCTGACAGCGTAGACCTGCGTGTCCGTGTGATACGTGTCTTTGTAGCGCTTGAGGAAGTCGCGTCCCGCCGCCGTCTTCTCAAGCGACGTGCCGCCTTGCGCGCAATAGACGATCGATGCATCTTCGCCCGCCACCTTGCCCATGTCGGCGGAGCAGATGCCGTCGCCGCCGAGCAGCTTCGCCCGAAGTCCGCGCTGGCGCATCTGCTTGGCCATCGGTGCGCCCTGTGCGGCGTATCCACCGAAGAAGATCACGTCAGGATTCTTGGCCTTGATGGTCGTCAGGATGCCGAGGAAATCAGTCGCGCTCGAGCTGGTGTATTCGTTAGCGACGATCTTGATGCCGTGCGCCTTTGCCACGCTTGCAAATTGTTCCGCGACGCCTTGGCCGTAAGCCGTGCGGTCATCGACGATTGCCGCAGTCTTCGCTTTCAGCGTTTTTGCAGCGAACTCGCCCATGGTGCCGCCGAGCTGCTCGTCGCTTGCGCCAATACGAAAGATATTGTTGAAACCCTGTGTGGTCAGCGCAGGGTTCGAGGCGACCGGGAGCATCGGGATACCGGCTGAATGGTAGATCTGCGACGCCGGAATGGCGACGCCCGAGTTGTAGGGTCCAAGGACGGCAACCACACCGCTATCGGCGAGCTTTTGGGCGATCTGGACACCAATCTTGGGATCGGCCTGGTCATCTTCCGAGTCCAGTTTGAACGTCACTTTCTTGCCCGCGACGACGACGCCTTTCTTGTTCAAATCGTCTACTGCGAGCCGCGCGCCGTTTTCGTTATCCTTCCCGTTGACGGCCTGTGGACCGGTGAGCGGCGCCGAATGACCAATGGTCACGACTTCTTGCGCGTGGACGCCAGCATTGGCAAAAGCCGCCGAAGCGACCAGGAAACTTGCGACAGTTTTTTTCATTGGAGACTCTCCGGGGTCGACTATACTGGTCCTGAATGTAGACCAAAACCGGCTCTCGAAGCAATCATTCAAATTATTTTGGCTGGTTTTGGTCTTTCCCGTGACCACGTTTGGTGAGATTGAAGATGGCAGCCATTCACGCAGAGCTCGACGGCTCGTTTCGCCCACGGCAAATCTACGAACAAGTGTCCGAGCGAATCCGCGACGAGATTGCTGCGGGCCGATTTCTGCCGGACTCGCGGTTGCCATCGGAGCGGGATCTCGCAGCGTTGTTTGGTGTCGGACGCCCCGCTGTTCGCGAAGCGATCGGCGCGCTGCAGAACGAAGGGCTGGTGATTACGAAGCGCAATTCGGGGACGTTTGTCTGCGGTGACGCTGTTTATCGCTTGTCGCATCGGGCGGTGGATACCGGAACGGCCGATTTCAGTCCCAGTTCCACGCTCGATGTGCGCATGGTCCTTGAACCGGCAGTAGCTCGCCGCGCGGCTTCGCGGGCGCAACGCGATCCGCTGGCCGAGCAGTATCTCAATCAGATGGAAAACGTCTATGACATCGACGACCCCGCGCAGCGCGCGCTATGGAATAGCAGCGACCGCTTGTTTCATCGGCAACTGGCGGTGATGACGGGCGACGCGTTGATGGTCAAGATCGCCGATGAAGTGGCTAGTTCAATGGACCAGCCATTGTGGAAGCGCCTGAAAAACGAGGGCATATACGACGCGGGCCGGATTCGTCTTTATGTGGCTGAACATCGGCTGATTTACGAGGCGGTGGTTCAGGGCGATGCCGATGCCGCGGCGTTCTACGTCGAACAGCATATCAAGCGTGTGGAACGGGATATCGCGCCGAAGTAGACAGTGAACACCTCACCGCCCGCGTAGCGTCTCAACGAGCGTTCTCCACGGGCTATTGGCTCTTTTACGCGCGGTCCAGCGATGATTCGGCAGCGCCACGGCAAGCCAGGGTTCGCTATGTCCGACGAAGCGTCGAACATGGAATCGAGACGGTGCCTCGAAAAGATCGAGATACGCGCGTCGATAATGCTCAACCATCGCCGCTTCCTGATAGTACGTCTCCATCCACTGCCGCGAGGCCGCGCCCAACTCCGCGCGCAACGCCCGATCCCACAGCAATTCACGCAGCGGACCTTCGGCCTCTTCCAGCCGTACATCGATCCAGGGCAGCTCTAGCGCCCCCGTCATGGCCCTCAACTGCGACTGCACGCGATTGTCCAGATGACCCAACGTGGGTTTCCCCTGCGATAACGCCTCCAGCCCGCTCAAGTGATAATTCCCGGTCACGCATTCGTCGATGGCAATCGCCGCTTGCTGCTTCGCCCGCAAACACGCGTCATGTGGTGTATCGACAATCAATTGAAGCTTGCACAAACCCTTTCGCTCGAGTTTGCGCAGCAGTTTGAGCGTCTGCGGAACGCCCTTCGTTTCCCAGCGCGTTTTCCATGCAGATGACCGGCCGCTCGGAGAAAACGTGACGACCGGCAGGCCGTCCGCATCGATCCGGCTTTCCGGACCAGGCAGGTAACGGGGATCATTCAGCGGGATCACGTTGGGAACCACCCGCGCGAACGGGTAATAACGCTCGGGACCTTGCGCAATAACGAGTTGCGGCACGTCCTCATAAATAATTCGCTCGACCACCCGAGGGTCATCCTTGGCCCAGAGATCCGGGGCCGAATGGTATTGCTTGATGATTTTTTTCTCACCGAAGCGCTGATGGAAATTCGGACCGAATGTGTCGGCGAATGAGAAGAACTGATGGACGTGAATGACGTCGGCATTGGCGATGACATCGAGCGCTTGCTGCTCCTGAGTTTTCCAGTCGATATCGACAGCAAAGGTTCGGCTGCGATACGCGCTGCTATTGAAAACAATATGGCGCGCTTCTACACTGGTGAGCCGATTCAGCGCCGAAACAATGTTCCCTGGACTTCCGGCCACCGGCGTGTTGGAGATATGAACGACCTTCATTGCGCGAGACCGCGCTGGTTACAGTCGGCCGTTTTTAACCGCGGATTATTCCTGTTCAAGAGATGCATGCGCCAGCGAGTGCCAATCATCCTTCTCGATAATATCGCTCCCAAGCGCGCTTTGCGCCGAGAGGTTCACCACGCGTATGCCGCGACAGCTTAATAGCGGGGCAGCGTGGCGAAACGACGGTTCTATGAATGAATTAAAATCTCCGTCCAATGCGCTAGGCTGCATGTTTTCTTTGGTTTCGTAGAAGCGCGGTGTTTGCGCGGCGTTCAGCAAATCGAGGCCGTGCATAAAAATTCTCCTGAACCCGAGGGACGTGAGCACTTGTAAGCCCGTGTAAGCGACGGTATGGACGTCGAATATGCCGCGCCTGATATTAAAGCTAAAACCCAACGCCGGTTCTTCGTCAAACAATACGAGATCCGCACTGGCATGCGTGGCAAGGAGTTCGTGTTTTAGTAATGCGCGCTTGCGAGCGGGATATTGAACATCTTCAATCAGAAAGACTCGGCAGCGAAACTCGGACAACGGAAAGTATTGGGCGATATACCAAAGAACTAAGGGCGTCGCAAATAACGTCAGCTTTTGCTGAACCACCCGTGCTACCAGGTCAGGGCGCTTTCGGACAAACCCGGCATCGACAATGCAATAATATTCAAACCGAACCGGATGTTTATCTTGTAAAGCGATTGCGCCGTTAACT
>NZ_CAXUPU020000011.1:0-177938 GCF_964252755.1 Caballeronia sp. LjRoot29
CAAAAAAGCCCGGCAAGCGATGCTTGCCGGGCTTTCGAAGCATGTCGAAAACTTAAAGAATCTCGGACGCGTAATCCGCCAGACGTGAGCGTTCGCCGCGCGCGAGCGTGACGTGACCGCTATGCGTCCAGCCCTTGAAGCGGTCGACCACGTACGTCAGTCCCGAACTGCCTTCCGTCAGATACGGTGTGTCGATCTGCGCGATATTGCCCAGACACACGATCTTCGTGCCCGGACCGGCGCGCGTGACGAGCGTTTTCATCTGCTTCGGCGTCAAATTCTGCGCTTCGTCGATGATCACGTACTTGTCCACGAAAGTCCGGCCGCGCATGAAGTTCATGCTTTTCACCTTCAGGCGCGATCGGATCAGTTCCTGCGTGGCGGCACGGCCCCATTCGCCGGCAGCGTCGTCGGTCTTCTGCAGGACTTCGAGGTTGTCGTCGAATGCGCCCATCCAGGGCTGCATCTTTTCTTCTTCCGTACCCGGCAAGAAGCCGATGTCCTCACCAACCGGAACAGTCGCACGCGTGACGATAATCTCGTTATAACGCTTGTCGTCGAGCACTTGCGCGAGGCCGGCAGCCAACGCCATCAAGGTCTTGCCGGTACCGGCCTGACCCAGCAGCGTGACGAAATCCACGTCCGGGTTCATCAGCAGGTTCAACGCGAAATTCTGCTCGCGATTGCGCGACGTAATGCCCCACACGTTGTTCTTGTGGTGGCTGTAATCGCGCAGCGTTTGCAGCAGCGCCGTCTTGCCGTTCAGCTCGCGCACGATACCGTAGAACGACGGTTCGCCATTCTGCGGTTCGAAATAAACGAACTCGTTCACCAGCATGGACGCGCATTGCGGACCGGTCACGCGGTAATACGTCGTGCCCGTCTTCGTGTCCTGCCAGCTTTCCATGCCCTTAGCGTGCTTCGTCCAGAAGTCCGAAGGCAGGGCACGCACGCCGGAATAGAGCAGGTCCTTGTCTTCCAGCACCTGGTCGTTGAAATAATCTTCAGCGGGGAGGCCAAGCGCGTGGGCCTTGATGCGCATGTTGATGTCTTTCGACACCAACACGACCTGACGATCCGTCCGCTCCTTCTGCAGCGCGCGAACCACGCCGAGAATCTGGTTGTCAGCCTTGCCGACCGGCAGGCCTTCGACCGGCTCGATATCGGTCAGCGTGGTCTGGAAGTACAGGCGGCCGGTTGCATCGCGATTGCCCAGAGCGGACAACGGCAAGCCTGCCGACATCTCGCCAACATGCGCCACCAGCGCATCCAGCGTACGGCTGACCTGACGCGCATTGCGCGCTACTTCCGACATGCCCTTTTTATGGTTATCGAGTTCCTCGAGCGTCATCATGGGCAGATAGACGTCGTGCTCCTCGAACCGGAACAGCGATGACGGATCGTGCATCAGCACGTTCGTGTCGAGCACGAACAGCTTGCCAATCTCGTTTTCCGGCTGACCGCGCTGGCGACGCTTCTGCTGACCGTGCGGTTGAGCCGCCGCAGCCACGGGCGCGGCAGGCGCTTCGGAGCGTGACGGCGTGCGCGCTTCGACCGGCGTGCGGGCGACAGCCGGCTGCGCGGTTTCGACCTGTTCGGCCGGTGTCGCAGCGGGTTGCAGCAACGCCGCCGTTTGTTTCGTGCGGCGCGTACGCGCGGCGGGTGCAGCGTCGGAGGCTTCTACCGCCGAGCCCTTGGCCGCGTTCGCAAGCGTTTCGCTGGCTATGGCGCGCAACGTATTGGCGGTATTCGCGGCGGCAGGCCGCGAAGCACCGACGCTCGCGCCAAAATCGGTTTCAGTTTCAACTAGATCGCCATCGCTTGCCTGCTTTTTCGATGATCGGGCAGGACGGGCTTTGGCTTTGTATTCTTCAGACGGCAGGAGGTTGCCGAGCTTGACGGGTGCGGTAGGCAAAGGCATGGTTTTCCTCGATAGGATTCGGATCGTATGTCGTGCGTCGCCTGTCGCATCCTGCTTGGGTCTTTCAGGCCTCAGGTTTTGACCAGAAGGCCGGACGTCGATGCAGTTTGCGCCCGGAGACGCGCTTCGGTTTCGAAAACGCCGGTTCGCCTAGATTTCGATCGGCTCCTTGGAAGTTGCGTCCTGAAGAAAACGGGCATGAAACGCACGGACGGCGCGGGACGCCCTAGGGGCGCACGCTGCGGGAGAGGAAGCGTCCGCAAACAAAAAAGCCGCCGTCCCGGACGATGGGACCAGCGGCTCGACAGCGCCTGCTTCAAAGCGCCTTTCAACTTCCGCCACGCCCCGGGATTCCAGGCGTGGCGTGTAGCGGAACCCCGTGCCGGTCGCGGGGAAAACCGCGAAACACCGGACGCTACGCAAAGAGAAATGGAGGGAAGGGCAAGCGCTCATTGCGAATCAATATATCGTGCCTCAAAGCGCTTGTACAGCTTCCACAATCTGCTCAACGTGACCTGGAACCTTTACGCCACGGAACTCCCGGCGAAGCACGCCGTTCGCGTCCAGCAGGAAGGTCGAACGCTCGATTCCGCGCACTTCCTTGCCGTACATTTTCTTCATTTTGATGACACCGAAGAGCGTGCAGATGGCTTCGTCGGAATCGGAAACCAGCGTGTACGGCAGTTCCAGCTTCGCCTTGAAGTTGTCGTGCGACTTCACGCTGTCGCGCGAGATGCCGATCACTTCAGCGCCTGCCTTCTTGAACTGGGCATAAAGATCACGGAACTGCAGGCTTTCCGTTGTGCAGCCGGGCGTGTTGTCTTTCGGATAAAAAAATAGCACGACTTTCTTGCCTCGCAGCGAGGACAGCGAAAAGTCGCCGCCCGTTGCGGGCGCGGTGAAATCGGGAACGGCTTGATCGACTGCGATCGGCACGAAGTTTCTCCTTTTTTTATCGGGTGACGCGTTGCTCGTGCGCCAGTTTCTGGTGAACGAGCATGTTGGAACAGTAGTGCGGATCCGGGAGAAGCTTAAAGCGTTGGGCAAGGTTGGGTCGTGAAGGTCGGCTTGCCCGGCTCAGCGGCGCCGGATTCGGTCCGGCGGCCCGAGTGCAAATAACCTGGTCTTCCAAGCTCAAAACACGCTTCAGGCGTCCACGTGCTTCAATTCGCCCGAAGTGTATTAGTCCGGCTGAAGGATCAACTCGCCCGCGCGACCTGGAATCTCACCCCAGGCGACAGGGTACGTGGGCAGCGTCGCGCGGTCCAGCGTCGCATGATAGTCGCCCATCGTGCAGAAGCTGTGACCCTGTGCACTCCAGCCAGCCAGCAATTGCTCGAATACCGTGGCCAGCTTTTGTCCTTCGAGTTCGGCATGCAGCGTGTAGACCTGGTCGTGCGCCTGCTTCGACGTGAGACCCAGCAAATGCGCCGCGACGTTGTTCACGTCGACGCCATCCACCCCCAGGATTTCATCCAGCGTGGGCAGCGTGGTGGGCATCTGGATGTGGTTCAGCGCCCGGCCGTCGAGCACCGGAATGTAGGGCGTATGGCCACGGCCGTCGGACGCGTACTTCATGCCCCAGGCATCGATTTGTTCGAACGCGTAGCCGTTCATCTGCCAGCCCGCCGCACCGTGCGTAACCGGCGGCGCGCCAAAGATCTCGGCGAAACGTGCGTGACTGCGCTGCATTTGCGCGGTGGTCCATTCGCGATTTCCGGCGCGGACGTTGTCTTGCCAGTACACGTGATCCCACGTGTGGATGCCGCACTCGAAACCGCCTTCGTGGACTGCGCGCATTTCCGCAACCGCACGACGGCCGATATCCGGTCCCGGCAGAAGCACGCCATACATGAGCGTCTTGATGCCGTAATGCTCGACCACCGACGTCCGCGACACCTTCTTGAGAAACCCCGGGCGAAACACGCGGCGCAACGCCCAACCCGTGTGATCGGGTCCGAGGCTGAACAGGAACGTGGCGCGAGCGTGGTATTTGTCGAGCAGGCGCGCGAGATTGGGCACACCTTCGCGCGTACCGCGCAGGGTATCGACGTCGATTTTCAGAACAATGCGAGCCACGCGCCGTCCTTAAGACTGATCTTCGACAAGGCGCCGCGCCGTGCCTACATCGCCGCGATAGGCTTCGAAAATCTTGCGCAACGCGTCGTCCATGGTGGCGACGGGTTTCCAGTCGAGTTCCTGGATCGTGTTGTCGATCTTCGGCACGCGGTTTTGCACGTCCTGATAACCCGCGCCGTAGTAATCGCCCGAGGACGTTTCCACGAGCTGGACCGTCTTCGCGCTTTCAGCGTACTCGCTGATCTCGTTCGCGAGCTTGAGCATCTTGTGCGCGAGTTCACGAACCGAGAAGTTGTTGCTCGGATTGCCGATGTTATAGATCTTGCCGGTCGCCACGCCGTTCTTGTTCTCGATGATCTTCATCAGCGCGCCGATGCCGTCATCAATATCCGTGAACGCGCGCTTTTGCGCGCCGCCATCGACGAGGCTGATGTTTTCACCGCGCACGATGTGACCCAGGAATTGCGTCACCACGCGCGAGCTGCCTTCCTTCGGCGTGTAGATCGAGTCGAGGCCCGGGCCGATCCAGTTGAACGGACGGAACAGCGTGAAGTTCAGGCCTTCCATGCCGTAACCCCAGATCACGCGATCCATCAACTGCTTCGAGCACGCGTAGATCCAGCGCGGCTTGTTGATCGGGCCGTAGCTCAACTGCGATTCTTCGGGATCGAATTGCTCGTCGGTGCACATGCCGTACACCTCGGACGTCGACGGAAACACAAGGTGCTTGCCGTATTTCACAGCCGAACGGACGATGGGCAGGTTCGCTTCGAAGTCGAGTTCGAACACGCGCAGCGGCTGCTTCACATAGGTGGCTGGCGTCGCAATTGCGACCAGCGGCAGGATCACATCGCATTTCTTGATGTGATATTCGACCCACTCCTTGTTGATCGTGATGTCGCCTTCAAAGAAATGCATGCGCTCGTGGTGGGCGAGGTCGCCGAGACGGTCGCGCTGCATGTCCATGCCGAAGACTTCCCAGTCGGTCGTCTCGAGAATGCGCTTGGAGAGGTGGTGGCCAATGAAGCCGTTGACACCCAGGATCAGGACTTTTTTCATGAATGAGGAATTGATTGAGTGAGTCGGCCGAATTCGGCGGGACTGATGACGCGTTCGCAGCCGGCGGGAGTCTGGCTTTCGCCCACGAATGGTTGCCGTAGTTCACGGATGGCGACAACGCGGCTGTCGCCGCATACGCCAAACAGCGCATTATCCTTCACGTGCAGGCCAGGCGGCAAATTCGACAGCTCACGCAGGCTCTCGGCAGCGATGCCCGGCAAGCCGTTTTCGGGCACGAGACGCGCCCGCGCGACGATAAACCGCTGCTGGTCGATGTCCGTAAAAGCCCCCGGATACGGCGGCGCGACGGCGCGAATCAGGTTGTAGACCTGCTGTGCCGGTTGCGACCAGTCGATACGGCCATCCTCCGGCTTCCGGCCGCCGAAATAGCTGCCTTTCGTCAGGTCGTTCGGCAAATGCGGCGCTTCGCCCGCGATCAGGGCCAGCAACACGCGCCACAAGGTTTGTTCTGCGGCGACGGTGGTTTTGTCGAAGACTTGCGAGGCGGTGTCGTCGGGGAGAATGGGGACGGGCGTTTGCGCGAGGATTGCTCCTGCGTCGGGTTTGGCGGCCATTTCGTGCAGCGTCGCGCCCGTTTCTGTTTCCCCGTTCAGCACGGCCCAATTGGTCGGCACGCGTCCCCGGTACTTCGGCAACAACGAACCATGCATGTTGTACGCGCCGCGAGCGGCGAGCGCGAGCACGCCGACCGGCAGCATGTGCCGGTAGTAGAAGGAGAAAATGAAGTCCGGCGCGAGTTCGCTGATTGCGTCATGCAGTTCGGGCGACTTGGGGTCGGCTGGCGTGATCACTGTGATGCCGTGATCCTCCGCGACCGACTTCACGCTGCCGAACCAGATGTTCTCGGCCGGATTGTCCTCGTGCGTGATGACCAGCGCGACTTCAACGCCGCGCGCGAGCAGGACTTGCAAGCAACGAACGCCGACGTTGTGATATGCGAACACGACCGCACGCGGTTTCGCGCGGGGTGCATTTGTGACGGCAACCCCATCGTTCATAGCGGATCGACCTCGCGGCTGATTGCCGCTACCGCTTCCTGGCGAGGCATGGTTCGCGCGAGTTTGCCGTCGCGCTCTTCCAGGATGGTTTGCACCAGGTAACGCGGCCGCGCGCGCACTTGCTGATAGATCCGGCCGATATATTCGCCAAGTAGCCCAAGCGCGAAGATGATCACGCCAAGCATGAAAAAGGTGATAGCGAACAATGTGAACACACCCTGGACTTCCGCGCCGAACATGAAGCGTCGGACCAACAGCAGCAGGAACAGGCCTGCGGACCCCACGGACAGGATCACGCCGATGAACGACAACCACTGCAGCGGTACGACCGAGAAGCCGGTCACCAGGTCAAAATTGAGTCGGATCAGGCTGTACAGCGAATACTTCGATTCCCCAGCAAAACGCTCTTCATGCGCGACATCGATTTCAATCGGATTCTGCGCGAAGGTATAGGCCAGCGCCGGAATGAAGGTGTTGATTTCACCGCACCGGTTAATGGTGTCAATGATGTGCCTGCTGTAACCGCGCAGCATGCACCCCTGGTCGGTCATGCGAATGCGCGTGATGCGCTCGCGCAGCCGGTTCATCAGGCGCGACGCTTTCTTGCGCCAGAAACTGTCCTGGCGTTGCTGGCGAATCGTGCCGACATAGTCGAAACCTTCGCGCATCTTCAGAAGCAGTTTGGCAATTTCCTCAGGGGGATTCTGCAAATCGGCGTCGAGCGTAATGACGCGTTCCCCGCGCGATTGCTCGAAGCCCGCAAGAATGGCCATGTGCTGGCCATAGTTGCCGTTGAGCAGGATCACGCGCGTGGTGTCCGGCCGCGCGCGAAACTGCTGGGCGAGCAATCTCGCCGACTTGTCGCGGCTGCCGTCGTCGATGAAGATCACTTCATACGTTGTGTCGAGCGCGTCGAGTGCGGGATACAGGCGGGAGAAGAGGGCGGCGAGGCCTTCTTCTTCGTTGTACACCGGGACCACGACCGTTAATTCCGGGCCGGTCGGCAGAAAATCCGTTTGACTCATGTTGACGATGGTTCCGCTAGGTGTCCGTGGTGATAAATGTGGTTCTTGTTTTGCTATGCCATCCGCGTGCCGACGATGCCTTCAGTGCACGTCCAGTGCGCTAAATCGCGTGCGCCGCGCAGATTTCGTTGACTGCATCTACGACACGGGTCACGTCGTCCTGGGTCATCTGCGTGAAAAGCGGCAGCGTGACCGTTGATGCACCGTATTTTTCGGCGTGCGGGAACATGCCTTCGTGAAATCCGCGTCCACGATACAGCGTGAACAAATGCAGCGCCGGGTAATGCACGCCCGTGCCAATGCCGCGTTCCTTCATCAGGCCCATGAATGCCGAGCGAGTCAGCGACAAGCGCTCGAGCGGCAGTGCGATCTGGAACATGTGCCAGTTGCTGTCGGTGAAATTCGGCACCGGCAATTGCACGCCCGTTCGCACGGCCGCGCCGTTTGCGAAAGTCTCAAAGTATGCGCGTGCAAGCTCGCGGCGTTGTTCCGTGAAGCGCTCCACGTGCTTGAGCTGGCCGAGGCCGACGCGCGCGGCGACATCGGTGAGATTGTATTTGCCGCCGAGGAGATCGCAATCCATGCCGTCAAAGCCAGTGCGCGTGATGCCTTGTAGCCGGTACTTTTGTGCGAGCACGGCTTCTTCCTCATTATTCAGGACCAGCGCGCCGCCTTCGATTGACGTGACGTTCTTGTTTGCGTGAAAGCTAAACGAAATAATGTCGCCGAATGCGCCGATCTTCTGGCCGCGCCACGACGATCCAAATGCCTGGGCTGCGTCTTCGATCACGCGCAGCCCATGCTCGCGCGCAATGCCGTACAGCCGGTCCATGTCCACGGGCAGACCCGAGAGATACACCGGCAGGATTGCCTTGGTGCGTGGCGTAATGGCCTTTTCGAGCAAATTCAGGTCGATATTGCGCGTGACCGGGTCAATATCTGCGAACACCGGCGTAGCGCCTGTTTCAATGATTACATTGCTGGTCGAGACCCAGGTCATGGGCGTGGTGATCACTTCGTCGCCTTCGCCCACGCCTGCTATACGCAAGCCAATCTCCATGGTCGCCGTGCCGGAATTGAACGTGCGTACCGGGCGGCCGCCGCAATAGGCGGACAGTTCAGCTTCGAACTGCTGGTTTTGCGGGCCAGTCGTGATCCAGCCTGAACGCAGCACGTCGACAACGCCCTGAATCGTCTCTTCGTCGATCTCGGCGCGTACGAAAGGCAGAAAGGGAAGCGTATTAGAAGGCACGTTCTGGGTCATGGAAGCTCTGCGAAGGAAAGGAACGGTGAGATCTTTGATACACGGTGACAGCCGGGCAGGTTCGCTCAAGTGGCCTGGCCACATGAATTGTCTCAACCGCGCGTCAGGACCACGACGCCGATCAGGATAATGCCGATCCCTACCAATCGCTGCAACGACAGGATTTCGCCAAATAAATACCACGCCGCGAACGCGTTCACCACGTAACCGAGCGAGAGCATGGGGTACGCGATTGATACGTCGACCCGCGACAATCCCACGATCCACACGAAGACGCTGATCACGTAGCACGCCAGTCCGCCGATGATTGGCCATTGCGTCGCGATCTTGAAGCCGATCGGCACGATGTTCGCGGGGGTGAATTCGAAATGACCCACGGCGTTTACGCCCGCTTTGAGCAGCAACTGCGCACCGGCGTTCAGCATGACGCCGGTGATGATGCAAATGAAGGATATCGGGTTCATCGTGAGCCGTAATAGGGATTTTTTTAGCGCAGCGCCGCAAAACGATAAGGCTTGGAGGCGTCTCCGGCTTCTGTTTTCGCTGGCGGCCGGTCCTCAGGCAAACACGCGGCGCCATTGTTTCAAGGTTGGGGTTTCTCGACAATCACCCTTCGGTCGTCCCGCGCAATGACCTGCATGGGCACCTGCTTCGCCAGCAGCTCGTCGTAGCGGCCGGGCGGCATCAGCGCAAGACCATAGCGTTGCGCGTCCCAGCGCTGAATCCACTCGTCGATGGTCGGCACCCACTTCTGGGGTTCCGTCGTGACGCCGAACTGCAATTCGTCGGGCTCCTGCACCATGATCATGGTGTGGCCGAGGTAGAACGGCATGGTGTGATCGAGCTTGGCGACCGAGTAGAACGGCGTGTCGGCGGGCAATCGGGCCATGGCGGCTTTCACCGCGGGCACCAGCTGCACGCCCGAACTTTCGCGGCCGAACACATCGTGGCCGGTGCCGGCGATCGTGCCCATGAGCAGCCACGCAGTTCCCAGCAGCACCACGCCACCCATCGAACTACGCCGGTTCAGCCAGATGGCAGCCAGCGTGACCACGAAGGCCACCGCGAGCGCGGCGTACACCCAGACCTGGAATTCCTTGTACAGCGCATTGGGCGTGTGACCCCCGCCCATCCGGCCCAAAAAGATCGCGCCAAACGCTGCCACGACCAGAAACACCGCGTACCCCGTCAGATGCTTGTGCCATTGGGCGCGTGTGAGCAGCGGCAGATAGATGGCGATCAACAACGCAATGGAAGGCGCGATCGGCAGGGTATACGACAGCAATTTCGAATGCGACGCGCTGAAGAACAAGAAGATAAACGCCGTCCAGACGAGAAGCAGTGTGACAGGCGCGAAGCCGTTCGGCTGGCGCGGCACCTTCAGGGCATGCCGGACGCTCTGGAACGTCACCGAGAGCCAGGGCAGGAATCCAACAATCAACACCGGCACGAAGTAGTAAAACGCACCCGGCCGGTTCTGTTCGGGGGTCAGGTATCGCGCAAACTGCTGCACGATGAAAAAGAAATTCAGGAACTCCGGATTCTTGATCTGGACCAGAACGAACCACGGCGCGGCAATGATCAGGAACAGGATCAACCCGCTGCCAATATAAAGCCGGCGCCACAGCGCCCAGTCACGCGCGATCAACGTGTAGAGCACCAGCACCGCGCCCGGAAGAATCAGGCCGACCAGCCCTTTTGACAACAGCGCGAGCGCCATGCCGGCCCAGCAAAGCCACATCCAAAAGCGGACTTGGGGCGCCGGCAGGTTCGGACGTTGCGCCAGCAGCAAGCTGCAGAGCGTGAGTTGCATCCAGAACGACAGGCCCATGTCGAGCGTATCGAAATGGCCCATCAGGTTCCAGTACGGCGAAGTCGCGAGCACCACGGCCGCGCAAAGCCCCGTCACTCCGTTGAACACGCGAGCGCCGGTATAGCCGATCAGCAGCACGCCGGCAAAGCCTGTTAGCGCCGTATAAAGGCGGGCTTGCCATTCGCCGATGCCGAACCATGCGAACGTCAGGGCGTTCGCCCAGGTTTGCAGCGGGGGTTTTTCGAAATACTTGTAGCCGTTGTAGCGCGGCGTGATCCAGTCGCCGGTCACGAACATTTCGCGCGCCATTTCGGCGTAACGGCCTTCGTCGCTTGGAACAAGATGACGCAGGCCCAGCGGCGCGAACCAGATCACGGCAAGTGCCGCGATCAGCAAGAGAAGCGAGAGGCGGGTGAGCGGTAGCCGGGAAGGCGTATCGTTCATGAGGGTTGACCTGTCCGATGCCACTTTCGCGGCGCTAGCAAAATCCATGAGGGGCCCGAGTTTGGCTCATTGAGGCTTAAGGCCGGCTTATTTGGCCCGGTTCCGCACGTTCGGCCCGTTTGGGGCGAGCTGCGCGGCTTATCCGGTGACCTCGGCGCGTCAGCCCATGCAGATTCCGCTGCTTCGACCAAACGCACAAGTCAGCCAGACGGCCAGTCCTTGTGCACCTCGTCATGCGGCGGGCGCTCAAGGGACCAGTGCGTCGACCTGCGGTGCGCAGAAAACAGGCGCTACCGTTGCCGATAGCCGTACCGATATCGACGCCGGGCGGCAGTTTATCGCACTGGCGCAGTGAATCCGTGTTGAAGCGTTGATGTGGCCGTTCGTGCCGGCCTCCATCGGTCAGCCGGGACTACGTTTCGATCAGCAGCGCAGCCGCAACCCGGCGGCCTTCCGACATGAGAATGTTGTAAGTACGGCATGCGGCGCCGAAGTCCATCGTCTCCACGCCAATGCGTTGCTGGGAGAGCCTGGCGATAAGCCGTGGATGCGGAAAACGCAGGCGCGCGCCGCTGCCGAACACGACGACTTCAGGTCCGACCGCGATGAGCGCGTCAAAATCTTCCGGGGTCAGCGCCTCGAACGACGACACCGGCCACGCGATCACCGGCGTTTCCGGCATCACGATGATGCTGCCTTCGTGGCGTTGCAGATTGATCGCGACGTAATCGGCGCCGTAACTCGTGATGGTATTGAGCGCGCCGCTGGCTTCCTGGTGTAATTTCAAATCGGTATTCCGACAGGCAAGTTGATGGCGAAAGGTGACTGGGCGAGCGGCCTGTGACAAAGAGGAGGCCCGGCGCGCAACGCAGCCTTCATCGGTTCACGCGAGCACCCTAATGAAGCCGATGTGCACGCGTTTTACCGGTGGCGCATTGCGAAAGCCACGGATAATCCGCTAAATTATAACTTTTAAGCCGCCAGCGGGTTGCGAGCCCGGGCGGCGCGATGCATCGCGTGCCGCCACAAGCTGCTTGCCGACACGCAATCGGGCGTTTTGCCTTGGCCTGATGGCCATAAGCTCACACGATTCCGCCCAAACCTGCCTCTATCCGACGCATTTTCGCTAGACTGCCTGTTCCGCGTTGCTACTCAGGGTTTCCGCGCGGTGTCCGGTCCGTTTAATGTCTCGCTCAAGGACTCGGTTCGACGTATTTTCACGCTCCGCGTCCGAAGCGCCGGGCAAAAATAACGGCGTTGCCAGCGTTGTGGCGGGTCCGCGGACCTGACTTGTCAATTTTATTTGTCGTTTTCCCTGATCCAGAGCCTGATTTCAGTAACCCAGTGAGCTTTCCTGCCGTGAAACCGATTCTAAAATCCAATAAATTACAGAACGTCTGTTATGACATCCGCGGTCCCGTGCTCGAGCACGCGAAGCGGCTGGAGGACGAGGGCCACCGGATCATCAAGCTCAATATTGGCAACCTGGCTGCCTTCGGCTTCGACGCGCCGGACGAAATCATCCAGGACATGATCCGCAACCTGCCTACTTCGTCGGGGTATTCGGACTCGAAAGGCGTGTTCGCCGCGCGCAAGGCGATCATGCATTACTCCCAGCAGAAGGGCGTGGCAGGCGTCGAGCTGGACGACATCTACATTGGCAACGGCGCGTCCGAATTGATCGTGATGGCCATGCAGGGCTTGCTTAACGACGGCGACGAAGTGCTGCTGCCCGCGCCGGACTACCCGTTGTGGACGGCCGCGGTGAGCTTGTCGGCAGGTACGCCGGTGCATTATCTCTGCGACGAATCTGCCGACTGGATGCCCGATCTCGACGACCTGCGCTCGAAGATCACGTCAAGCACGAAGGCGCTTGTCATCATCAACCCGAATAATCCGACCGGCGCGCTGTATTCGGACGAGTTGCTAAAGGACATGATCGAGATTGCGCGCAAGCATGGCCTGATTATTTTTGCTGACGAGGTCTACGACAAGATCGTCTATGACGGCCGCAAGCACACGGCGGTCGCGGCGCTGTCCGACGACGTGCTGACGGTCACGTTCAATAGCTTGTCGAAAAGTTACCGGGCCTGCGGATATCGCGCGGGCTGGATGTTCATCTCGGGGCTGACGGGTGAGAACCGCCGCATTGCCCATGACTATATGGAAGGGCTCGGCATCCTGGCCTCCATGCGCCTGTGCGCGAACGTGCCCGGGCAATACGCCATCCAGACGGCGCTCGGCGGTTACCAGAGCATCAACGACCTGATCGTGCCGGGCGGGCGCCTGTTCAAGCAGCGGGAACTCGCCTACGACATGCTTACCGCCATTCCCGGCGTGACTTGCGTGAAGCCGCAGGCGGCGCTGTACATGTTCCCGAAGCTCGACCCGAAGATGTATCCGATCGTCGATGACCAGCAGTTCATTACGGACCTGCTGCTCGAAGAACGCACGCTGCTTGTGCAGGGCACCGGCTTCAACTGGCCGACGCCCGATCATTTTCGGGTGGTGTTCCTGCCGAACGTCGATGATCTTGCTGACTCCATCAACCGTATCGCGCGCTTTCTCGATGGTTATCGAAAACGTCACTCTGTCTAAACCTCTCTTATAAGACTCACGCTGCAATGGAACCGATCAAAGTTGGCCTGCTGGGCTTCGGCACCGTCGGCAGCGGCACCTTCACGGTGCTGCGCCGCAATCAGGAAGAAATCAAACGGCGCGCCGGACGGGGCATCGAAATTACGCGCATCGCGGTGCGCACGCCGTCGAAGGTGCAGGGCGCCGAAGGTATCGACGTCACGACCGACTTCAACGCGGTCGTTGACGATCCTTCCATCGACATCGTCGCCGAGATGATTGGCGGTACGGGCGTTGCGCGCGAACTGGTGCTGCGCGCTATTGCAAACGGCAAGCACGTGGTGACGGCAAACAAGGCGCTCCTCGCCGTGCACGGTAGCGAGATTTTCGAAGCGGCCAGCAAGAAGGGCGTGATGGTCGCGTTCGAAGCCGCGGTCGCGGGCGGCATTCCGATCATCAAGGCGCTGCGCGAAGGGCTGACGGCGAACCGGATCCAGTACATCGCGGGCATCATCAACGGCACGACGAACTACATTCTCTCGGAGATGCGCGACCGCGGACTCGACTTCGCGACCGCGCTGAAAGCGGCCCAGGAACTGGGTTATGCCGAAGCTGATCCGACCTTCGACATTGAAGGCGTGGACGCGGCGCACAAGGTCACGATCATGAGCGCCATAGCGTTCGGCGTGCCCGTGCAATTCGACCGGGCTTACGTGGAAGGGATTAGCAAGCTCGACGCCATTGATATCCGCTATGCCGAGGCACTCGGGTACCGAATCAAGCTGCTGGGTATTGCGCGCCGCACGGAGAAGGGCATCGAGTTGCGCACGCATCCCACGCTGATTCCGGCAAAACGCCTGCTGGCGAACGTGGAAGGCGCGATGAACGCGGTGGTCGTCCACGGCGATGCGGTGGGCACCACGCTCTATTACGGCAAGGGCGCGGGCGCCGAGCCGACCGCGTCGGCGGTAGTCGCCGATCTCGTGGACGTTACACGCCTGCATACGGCCGACCCGGAACATCGCGTGCCGCATCTGGCGTTCCAGCCGGACAGCCTGGCCAACACGCCGATCCTGCCGATCGAAGAAGTGACGAGCAGCTACTACCTGCGCCTGCGCGTGGCCGACGTCACGGGCGTGCTCGCCAACATCACGCGGATCCTCGCCGACAAGGTCATTTCCATCGACGCGTTGCTGCAGAAGGAATCCGAGCATGTCGACGGTGAGGACAAGGGCGAGACCGACATCATCCTGCTGACGCACGAAACGGTCGAACGGGAAATCAACGCGGCGATCACGCAGATCGAGGCGCTTTCCACCGTGGTCTCGAAAGTGACGAAGCTGCGCATGGAAGGTTTGAACTAGGGCTTTGATATGAACTACATCTCTACGCGCGGCGCCGGTTTTGGCGAGCGCCATACTTTCTCCGACATCCTGCTCGGCGGTCTCGCGAAGGACGGCGGCCTGTATTTGCCCGCTGAATATCCGCGCGTCACGGCGCAGGAACTGACTGCATGGCGCACGCTTTCGTATGCGGATCTGGCCTACGAAATCTTGCGCAAATTCAGCGACGACATTTCCGACGATGACCTGCGCTCGCTCACGCGCCGCACTTATACGGCGAGCACTTACAGCAACGTTCGCGATCACGAGAGCGCGTCGCAGATCACGCCGCTGAAAACGCTGGGCGAAGAGGGCGGCACGACGGTTTCGCTGCTGGAATTGTCGAACGGTCCCACGCTTGCGTTCAAGGACATGGCCATGCAGTTGCTCGGCAACCTGTTCGAGTACACGCTGGCCAAGCAGGGGCAGACGCTGAACATTCTTGGCGCCACCTCAGGCGACACCGGCAGCGCGGCCGAATACGCCATGCGCGGCAAACAGGGCGTGCGTGTTTTCATGCTGTCGCCGCATCAGAAGATGAGCGCGTTCCAGACGGCGCAGATGTTTTCGCTGCAGGATCCGAACATCTTCAACCTTGCGGTAATCGGCAACTTCGACAATTGCCAGGACATCGTCAAGGCGGTGTCGAACGACCACGCGTTCAAAGCGGCCAACAAGATCGGCACGGTCAATTCGATCAATTGGGCACGTGTGGTGGCGCAGGTCGTCTACTATTTCAAAGGCTACTTCGCCGCGACGAAGTCGAACGCCGAGCGGGTCTCGTTCACAGTGCCATCGGGCAATTTCGGCAATGTTTGCGCCGGGCATATCGCGCGGATGATGGGCTTGCCGATCGAGCAACTGGTTGTCGCCACGAACGAGAACGACGTGCTCGACGAATTTTTCCGCAGCGGGATTTATCGCGTGCGCACGGCGGCCGAGACGTATCACACGACCAGCCCGAGCATGGATATCTCGAAGGCGTCGAATTTCGAGCGTTTTGTGTTCGATCTGCTCGGCCGCGATCCCGCACGCGTGCTTCAGCTTTTCCGCGACGTGGAAGAAAAGGGTGGTTTTGACCTCGCGGCCAGCGGCGACTTTGCGCGCGTGAAGGAGTTTGGTTTCGTGTCGGGACGCAGCAGCCATGCGGACCGGGTGGACACCATCCGTGACGCGTTCAGGCGTTACGGCACCATGATCGACACCCACACGGCCGACGGCCTGAAGGTTGCGCGCGAGCACCTGAAACCTGGCGTGCCGATGATCGTGCTGGAAACTGCCCAGCCGATTAAATTCGGCGAGACCATCCGTGAAGCGCTCGAGCGCGAACCAGAGCGGCCGGCGGCATTTATCGGTATCGAAGCATTGCCACAGAAATTCGATATCTTGGCGGCCGAGGCGGATCTGGTGAAGGCGTATATCGCGGAACGCATCTAGGCTCGGGATGCGCGGCGCCAGCGGATCCGGGCAGGTTCAACCAGCCCGGAACGCCTGGCGCAGTCTCGACCGTGGTGCCATCGTGGCGCCTGCGGCGGCATTTGCGGACCGGCGGAAGCAGCGGTCTACGCACTCCAAGCGTGCGGCTTTTCGCTGCGATGCCGCAATTCGTCGAAAAACTGCTAAAATTACAGGTTTTTCGCCGTACATCATTCAAAAGGACGCGCTGTGCTGTCTACTGCCAACATCACCATGCAATTCGGGCCGAAGCCCCTCTTCGAGAACATTTCGGTCAAGTTCGGGGAAGGAAATCGCTACGGCCTGATCGGGGCGAACGGCTGCGGCAAATCCACGTTCATGAAAATCCTCGGCAGCGACCTTGAGCCGAGCTCGGGCACCGTCATGCTGGAGCCGAACATCCGCTTGGGTAAATTGAGCCAGGATCAGTTCGCCTACGAAGACCAGCGCGTGATCGACGTCGTCATGATGGGCCACACTGAAATGTGGCGCGCGATGTCCGAGCGCGATGCCATCTACGCGAATCCCGACGCGACCGACGACGACTACATGCATGCCGCCGAACTCGAAGCAAAGTTCGCCGAGTACGACGGTTATACGGCCGAAGCGCGCGCGGGTGAGTTGTTGCTGGGTATTGGCATTGCCATCGAAGACCATAACGGTCCCATGAGCAACGTTGCCCCGGGCTGGAAGCTGCGCGTATTGCTGGCGCAGGCACTGTTCTCGAAGCCGGATGTGTTGCTGCTCGACGAACCGACCAACAACCTGGACATCACCTCCATTCGCTGGCTCGAGGACATACTGAATCAGTACAACTCGACCATGGTGATCATTTCGCATGATCGACACTTCCTGAACCAGGTCTGCACGCACATGGCGGACATGGATTACGGCACGTTGAAGGTGTACCCGGGTAATTACGACGACTACATGCTGGCGTCGGCCCAGGCGCGCGAGCGTCAGGCGAATGCGAACCAGAAGGCCAAAGACAAAGTGGCCGACCTCCAGGACTTCGTGCGCCGGTTCTCGGCCAACAAATCGAAGGCGCGTCAGGCGACCAGCCGTGCGAAGCAGATCGAGAAGATCAAGATCGAGGAGTTCAAGCCGTCGTCGCGGCAGAACCCGTTTATTCGCTTCGACTTCGAGAAAAAGCTGCACAACATCGCAGTGGTGGCGACCAACATCACGAAGAAATATGACCGCACCATCTTCAACCATTTCAATCTGAGTGTTCAGCCGGGCGAGCGGATTGCGATTATCGGCGAGAACGGCGCGGGCAAGACCACGTTGCTGCGCGCGCTGAAGGGCGCAATCGAACTGGATGGAGGCACGGTCAAGTGGGCGGAAAACGCGCTGGTCGGCTATATGCCTCAGGACACGTACGAAGAGTTTCCGAAAGACGAGACGCTGACCGACTGGGTTGACCAGTATCGTCAGGACGGCGACGACGACCAGATGGTCCGTGGCACGTTGGGCCGTTTGCTGTTCAACGCCGACGACATCAAGAAGTCGGTCAAGGTGCTCTCGGGTGGTGAGAAGGGCCGCATGATCTGGGGCAAGCTGATGCTCGGGCGCCCGAACGTGCTGTTGATGGACGAGCCGACCAACCACATGGACATGGAGTCAATCGAGTCCCTGCAGATCGCGTTGGAGAAATACGATGGCACGCTGATCTTCGTTTCACATGACCGCGAGTTTGTGAATGGACTGGCGAACCGGATCATCGAAGTGAAGAACGACGGCACGTTGCGCGACTTCGGCGGCACGTACGAGGATTTCCTGGCGAGCCAGGGGATTCACTAATTGAGCGTGCATTACATCGCGAGCAATACAGCAGTTTGCCTTTAGAAACATTTAGAGGAACAAGTAGCGACGCAAACGGCCCGCTTCGTAAGGAAAGCGGGCCGTTTGCGTTTTCGGGAACGAAGCACGTTCGGAAAACTGAAATACAGCACAGTCGAATTTGCTTGATAAAAAGCAACATCAATTTGTCCAACCTCCTGCAAGCTCAAAACTTTGACTCTGGAGATGAACCTTCGATGACCCCTCTTACCCCCCTGACCATTCGCGGCCGCACCTTGCTTCCTGTTGTGCAGGGAGGCATGGGCGTGGGTGTGTCCGCGCACCGGCTGGCCGGCGCCGTCGCCCGGGAGGGTGCAATGGGAACAATCTCCAGCATCGACCTGCGGCATCACCATCCCGACCTGCTCGAAATATGCAAGCAGAATCCGGATCAGGCGACCCTGGAAGCCGCCAACCAGACGGCGTTGCGCCGCGAGATCATTGCTGCGAAGGCGCTTAGCGAGGGCCGCGGCATGATTGCCGTGAATGTCATGCGCGCGGTGTCGTCCTACGGGGCAGCGGTGCAAACGGCGTGCAACAGCGGCGCGGACGCTATCGTCATGGGTGCAGGCCTGCCTCTGGACCTGCCGGACCTGACGCAAGGTGTCGATATCGCGCTGATCCCGATCTTGTCGGACAGCCGTGGCATCGCGCTGGTGCTGAAAAAGTGGCTCAAGAAAAATCGTCTGCCCGATGCCATCGTGATCGAGCATCCGGGGCATGCGGGCGGCCATCTTGGCGTGGCAAGCGTCGCGGATATTCCGAGCGAGCGCTTTGACTTCGCCCGTGTGATCGACGAAACCATGCTGACTTTCGATGCCCTCGGCATCGGCCGGACGCAGATTCCGCTGATCGTGGCGGGTGGTATCGACGGGCATGCAGCGGTGCGTCGCTGGCTGGCGGCAGGTGCGTCAGGCGTGCAACTCGGCACGGCGTTCGCGGTGACTGAAGAGGGTGACGCGCATCCTGAGTTCAAGCGCATTCTGGCCGATGCAACGCCGGAAGACATCGTCGAATTCGTGAGTGTGACCGGCCTGCCGGCTCGCGCGGTGAAAACTCCATGGCTCGATCGCTACATGCGCAATGAGCAACGGATTCGCGACAAAATTGGCTCGCGTGAGCAAAAGTGCCCCACGGGCCTCAATTGTCTCGTGGCGTGTGGTTTGCGCGATGGTATCGAAAAGTTCGGGCATTTTTGTATCGATACCCGTCTCGCCGCGGCCCTGCGTGGAGATCGTGCGAACGGATTGTTCTTCCGGGGGCGCGAGGCGCTGCCGTTCGGATCAGCCATTCGCAGCGTGCGTGAATTGCTCGACTTGCTGGTCGCGGATATCCGGCCTGCGACGGCAGCCTAAGCGACCAAGACTCAACTCAACCGCAACTCAAACCTTGTCCCGCGTGAAGCGCATCGCAGTGCCTTCGCGGGTAATGCGTTCCCAAATGGCGAGCTTCTCGGCGTCGCTGAGAAACACCCAGTTGGAGACTTCTCCGGCCATGCGGCCACAGCCCTTGCAGATATCGTCGAAGAGGGTCGAGCAGACGCCGATGCACGGGCTGTCGGGTAAATCATGAAGGTTCGATGCCATAAAACACCTGTAGTCGGGCGCGGCATGCAGTGAAAACCTGCGGCGCCCGCGCAAAAGCCCTCAGTTTAACGCGCGATGCTGTATCCGATCCGCGCGATCCAGTGGTTACGCTGGTTGTAATCGAGAATGTCTTCGCCGTAGCCGTTAAAATAGCCCACCCACAAATAGCCGCCCCACGCGCTGCCGATCAGCTTGGCGAGCGGATAGGTGAATTGGGTGTCCACGCTGCCGTAGCCGTGTTTTGTGCCTTTGCGCAATGTCGTGGCGAGTTGCCAGCCATCGGGGCTGCCGTACTTCACGAGCAGGTCGACGTACCCGCGATAGTCCTGGATATCTTCGTTGCCGCTCTTCGTGATGTAGTAATAGATTTTCGGCGCTATGGTCAGGTGGTTCGAATTGACATCGCCGAAATCCCAGCTCGGACGCACGAACGCAATGTTGATGCCGCGCGAATCCGCGCCGCTCTTGCCGTTCGACTCATGGCCGATACCCGCGGTTACGCCCATGCGCGAAAACAGCGAGCTTTTCCAACCTGTGTTCTCCAGGTAGTAGAACAGTTGCGGCTCGTAACTCGTGTCACGGAAAGGCGCCGATTCCGCCGACAGGTCCCAGATCGACGTTTGCGTGTAGGCAAAATACAGGTTGTCGAGGAAGCCGCGCGAGCGGGGATCGTCCGGCATGATCAGGCGATATTTAAAGCTGAACTGGAATTTGGCGAGGTTATCGCCGTTCTGGCCATCGGCGAAATACATCGGTTCGAAGGTCGACAACCGGCCGCTGAACATGCGGTCACTCGTGCTCGTCGGAACGGCCGACGTGTTCGCCGCGGCCTCGGCGCTCGCCAATTGCTGCGGCGTCTTCGCTTTCGTCTCAGCGGTTTCCGCCGCCACCACTTGCGTCTGCGACTTGCCGCGGTTCAGGGTGATCAGCATGGGGGATGAATCGAAGCCCACCGGATCGACCTTCATCACGCCGCGCGCCGCGTCGGGCCAAGGGGCGGCGTAGCGAACTTTCCGATATTGGCCGGGGCGCAGCGTCAGCTGGTCGGGGACGTTGCCTTCGCGTTGCAACGCCAGTGGCTGTGGCGGCAAGTCGCCGTTGGTCAGCGTGATGTTGAGCGCTTTCGGTACATCGATGGTAAGCGGTTGCTTGTCGTCGTCGCTATAAAGCAAGGTCAGTTCGAGCGGTTGTTCTGCAGCGGCTTCGCGCACGGGCTGGAGCACGGCGACGGTGGCGTAGGCTGCGCTTGTCCATCCGGGGCCGATAGCGCCCGCGAGCAGCGCCAGGCGGCAAGCCGTCGCGACATCGCGTTGCCGGAAGGGCATAAGGGAGCGGCGGGAGCAGAGGGGAAGCGGCAAAGAGCCTCGGGCCATGAAACGATCGTCCTTGTTGCGTTGAGCAGCGTCGGTGCGGGCGGGGCGGCAGGAACGCGTATTCCTTGTCGCCCCGATTGCGCGATCCACGACTGCTTGTTTAGCGACTGGCTTGGCGATTAACTGAGCGGATAGATTCACGCCTGCCATCGGTTGAAATTCGCGGAACGCATAATTGTAAGCGCGCGGAAGGGTCATCTCGATAAGTTGGACGAACGGGCAGCCACAGCAAAAAGCGATCCTGACCTGCATCGACCGACTTATTTCTCGATGAACGAAACGGGAGAAGTGGGGGTGTTTGCTGGTTCGTATCAACGCCTTTGGCGGGCGCATTCACGCCGCGTTGGACCATGCATCCCGCGGTCAGAACGACTAGCCGATTGAAACGTTGGCGGGGTGCGAATCTCAGACTTCCGGGCGGGTCGTCCTGTCAGGCGTAGAAGAAACCTTGAAATGCGGGATAAAAGTCACAGCGAAAAGAGCGCAGTCTCCGCAGCAACCGAAAATCAGCGGCAAACCCAAACGATCCTTGCACGCCCAGACACCCCTCAACTTTCGGTCAACAACTGCCACAACAGCGCGCCGTTCAGCAGCACGATCAGCGCGGCGCACAACCACGCCAGGGCGAGCGGAATGCGCTTGATGCGCCACCGGCCCATGATTCCCGCGTCCGAGGCAAAGCGCACGAGCGGGATCACGGCCAGCGGCAATTGCAGGCTCAGCACGACCTGACTTGCAACGAGCAACTGGTTCGACCCATGTTCCCCGAACGCGCCGACCGCGAGCAGCGCGGGTCCCATGGCCAGCGCGCGGGTGAGGAGCGCTCGCGCCCAGCGAGCGATCTTCAGTTGCAGGAACCCCTCCATGACGGCTTGTCCGGCCAGCGTGCCGGTCACCGTGGCGTTCAAGCCGCACGCCAGCAAAGCCGCTGCGAACACAATGCTCGCCCAGTGACTGCCGACGAGCGGTGCGATCAGGCGATGGGCATCGGCGAGATCGTTGACGTCGAAATGGCCGTTGGCATGGAAGACGGCCGCCGCCACGATCAGCAGTGACGCGTTGACGGTGAATGCCAGGCTGAGGGACGCGAAGGTATCGATGTTGACGCCCTTCATGGCGTTGGAGATAGCTTCGTCGTTGCCGTTTTTCGCGTGCTCCTTGACGAGCGCGGAGTGCAGATAGAGGTTATGCGGCATGACGGTGGCGCCGAGGATCCCGGCAGCGAGCCAGATCATGCCGGCGTCGCGCAGCAGGGCGGTGGGCGGTGCAAGACCGGCCAGCGCGCCGCGCCATGACGGGTTGGCAAGCGCGAGTTCGACGACAAAACAAAATCCCACGAAAAAGATCAACGTGGTCACGGCGATCTGGAGCGGCCGCTGCCCACGGCTTTGGAGCGCGAGCATGGCGAACGTGCCTACCGCCGACATCAGGACGCCGACTGTCAGCGAGACACCCAGCAGCAATTGAAGGGCGACTGCGCTGCCGACGACCTCGGCGACATCGCACGCGATGATCGCGATCTCACTGGTGATCCAAAGGAAGAGCGTGGTGCGCCGGCTGTAGCGTTGGCGGCAAAGTTGCGCGAGATCCCGTCCCGTCACAACGCCTACTTTCGATGCCACCCACTGCAGCAGCAAACCCATCAAGCTGGCGAGCAGGACGACGCTTAGCAATTGATAGCCGTATTTCGCGCCGCTCGCGAGCGCGGTGGCCCAGTTGCCTGGGTCCATATAGCCGACAGCGACGAGCGCTCCAGCGCCGACGAACGAGAACCAGCCGCGCTTGGGGAGCGAGCCGTTCGGTTGACCGGCCTGATGTCCGGATGCGGGATCAGGTTGCGGATCGTCCGCGGTGCCGGATGAAGTGAGAGTGGACGGATTCGTGTTCATGCGGTTTGCGGCCTGTTTCCTGAAGCGGGATGTCGCGAAGCGGTTGGGGAAAAGGCATGAGCAGCGGGACGAACCACCCTCAGGGCCACGAGACGTCACATCGATAAAAACACGGTGCAAGCCGCAGCGCATCCTCGGGCGACAGGCGAACCTGAGCAGAGCCTCAGCAACGACCGTTCCGCTGACTTGCTGCTCGTCGCCGCCAGCCTCCCATCACAGTCTCACGCGGCGCTCTAAAGGCATGGTTATGGGACGAGCGATTCACATCGGTTTCGGCACAAGGGCCCCGATAATGACATTACGTAAGCCTCTACCCGGTTGGATTCAACAACGGCGGTGGGGTCTTTATAGCTGGGCCGGCAATCTGGAACCCCTCATAACTCCACTTCACTCCACGATCGGGCAAACGCGTCCCTTGTACACTCCACGCGACAAAACTTGCCGATTGTTTTTTGCGAAGCAACCTTTTGATGATAGTTTTCGTTTTTTTAAGATCGTCTCGAATCGACTCGGCATTGGCTCGGCATTGGCTCGGCTGGGCAGGGGAGAAAGAGCGAATCGAGACATGGAAATCAACGGTCGGCAAGTCGAAAGGACGGAGAAACTGAAATGACAGAAAAAGTGGCGGACCGGTTGTCGATGCGTTTGGGGGCATCGGGCGCGGCTGCGCGCGTATTGACGATCACTATGGCTATCGCGGGCGTGGCGGCGGTATCGGCACCGCTGGCGGCATCGGCGAAAGACACGCAGCTCAACGTCTACAACTGGTCGGACTACATCGCGAAAGACACGATTCCGAACTTCGAGAAGCAGACGGGCGTCAAGGTCAAGTACGACAACTACGACAGCGACGACACGCTGCAAGCCAAGCTGCTCACCGGCAATTCGGGCTATGACATCGTGGTGCCGACCAGCAACTACGCCGGCAAGCAGATCACGGCGGGCATCTTCGCCCCGCTCGATAAATCCAAACTCCCCAACCTCAAATACCTCGACCCTGACCTGATGAAGCTGGTCGCGGGCGCCGATCCGGGCAACCAGTACACGGTGCCGTGGGCCTACGGCACAACGGGCCTGGGCTACAACGTCACGAAGGTCCAGCAGATCCTTGGCAAGAACGTGCCGCTGGATAACTGGGACATCCTGTTCAAGCCGGAAAACATCTCGAAGCTCAAGGCCTGTGGTGTGTCCGTACTCGACGCCCCTGACCAGATGTTCGCCGCCGCGCTGCATTACATCGGCAAGGATCCCATGAGCACGAACCCCGCCGATTACCGCGCGGCGCTGGCGATGCTCAAGAAGATCCGACCGTACATCACGCAGTTCAACTCGTCGGGTTATATCAACGACATGGTTGGCGGCGACGTCTGCTTCGCCTACGGCTGGTCGGGCGACGTGGTGATTGCCAAGCATCGTGCAGAAGAGGCGAAGAAGGCGTACAAGATCGAGTACTACATCCCGAAGGGCGGTGCGCCAGTGTGGTTCGACGTGATGGCGATTCCGAAGGACGCGAAGAACAAGGAAGCTGCGCTCGAGTGGATCAATTACATCGAGACGCCGCAGGTTCACGCCGCGATCACGAACGAGGTGTATTACCCGAGTGCGAACTCGGAAGCGCGGAAATATGTATCGAAGGATGTTGCCAACGATCCGGCCGTCTACCCGCCGCAAGACGTGATCAAGACGTTGTTCCTGCTCAAGCCGTTGCCGCCGGAAATCCAGCGTTTGCAAACGCGCCTCTGGACGGAACTGAAGTCGGGGCGCTGATCCTGATTTTGAATTCCGGTAAGGTTGCCAGGTTTGCATCGGGCAATTGATCAACGCGAAGCCCCTGGTTCTCCGGGGGCTTTGTTCGTTGCCGGCGACCTTGCAGGCGGTGGTGGCGAAAAGTCGTCGAAAAAATAATTGAGAAGTGCAGCTGGAAAAGCAGCACGAATGCGCGTAGCGCAGGAGCCAGGCAGCAGATCATGAGTGAGCAGCAGTCGAGCGCAGTGCCCGCCGGACCGGGCAATCAAGGCAGGCAGAGCGGTTCGGGAGCTCCCAATGGCCGCAGGCCGGAACCGGGTTTGCGGTACCCGGACTGGGCGGCGGAGAATTTCGTGCGGATCGTCGATGTCGTCAAGAAATTCGATGAAACCGTTGCAGTGAAGGGCGTGAACCTGTCGGTGAAAAAGGGCGAACTATTCGCGCTGCTCGGCAGTTCGGGCTGCGGCAAGTCCACCTTGCTGCGCATGCTTGCGGGGCTGGAGTCGGTCACCTCAGGCCAGATTGTGATCGATGGCGAGGATCTCGCAAGCATGCCGCCGTATAGGAGACCGGTGAACATGATGTTCCAGTCGTATGCGCTGTTTCCGCATATGACGGTGGAGTCGAACGTGGCGTTCGGGCTCAAGCAGGAAGGCGTGCGCGGCGCGGAACTCAAGGAGCGCGTGCATGCAACGCTCGACCTCGTGCAGATGGCGAAGTATGCGCAGCGCAAGCCGCATCAGTTGTCAGGCGGCCAGCAGCAGCGCGTGGCGCTGGCCCGCAGCCTGGTCAAGCGTCCGAAGTTGCTGCTGCTCGACGAGCCCATGTCCGCGCTCGACAAACAGATCCGCCAGCGCACGCAGATCGAGCTGGTGAATATCCTCGATAAGGTCGGCGTGACCTGCATGATGGTCACGCACGATCAGGAGGAGGCGATGACCATGGCCGGCCGGATCGCGGTCATGAGCGAAGGCGAAATCGTGCAGATCGGCACGCCGCACGAGGTCTACGAATATCCGAACAGCCGCTTCACGGCTGAATTCATCGGCTCGACAAATCTGTTCGATGGCATCGTGGTGGAAGACGAACCGGATCACGTGTTCGTGGAAACGGCCGAGTTGCCGTCGCGGCTGTATGTGAATCATGGCATTACGGGCCCGCTCGGCATGCCGGTCACCATCTCGGTCAGGCCCGAGCGCATTGCGTTGACGCGCAAGCCGCCCGACGGTGCGTACAACTGGGGCCGCGGGACCGTCGCGAACATTGCGTACATGGGCGGCTACACGCTGTATCACGTAAAGCTGGACAGCGGCAAAGTGGTCGTGGCGAACCTGTCGAGCCTCGCGATTGGCCAGATCGATTCGCCCACTTGGGACGATGAAGTCTTCGTGCGCTGGACAGCGTCGGCAGGCGTGGTGCTCACGGCATGAAAACGCTGAATTTGCAGGACTTTCTTAAGCGGCGCTTCGGCCTTTCCGGCAGGACGGCGGTCATCTTCGGGCCGTATTTGTGGCTCGTGCTGCTGTTCCTCGTCCCGTTCCTGCTGGTCGTCAAAATCAGTTTCTCCGATTCGCGTCTCGGGATTCCGCCTTATACGGAATTGACGGCGATGAAAGACGGCGTGCTGAGTATCGCGCTGGATTTTTCGCATTACGCGTTCCTGTTCACCGACAGCCTGTACTTCGCGACGTACATGAATTCGCTGCTGGTGGCGGGGGTATCGACGCTGCTGTGCCTGCTGATTGGTTATCCGATGGCGTATTACATCGCGCGTTCGAATCCGGCGACCCGCAATCTGCTGATGATGGCCGTGATGCTGCCGTTCTGGACGTCGTTCCTGATCCGCGTGTATGCGTGGATCGGGATTCTGAAGAACAACGGTTTGCTGAATAATTTCCTGATGTGGACCGGGATTATTCATTCGCCTATCGAGCTGTATCACACGAATATCGCGGTTTATATCGGCATGGTGTATTCGTATTTGCCGTTTCTCGTGATGCCGCTTTATGCGCATCTGGTAAAGATGGATCTCACTTTGCTCGAAGCCGCTTACGATCTTGGCGCGAAACCGTGGAAAGCGTTTTTGCAGATCACGCTGCCGTTGTCGAAGAACGGGATTATCGCGGGCTGCCTGCTGGTGTTCATTCCGGCGGTGGGTGAATACGTGATTCCGGAATTGCTGGGCGGCGCGGATACCCTGATGATCGGCCGCGTCATGTGGAATGAGTTCTTCGATAACGCCGACTGGCCGATGGCTTCAGCCGTCACCTGCGCCATGGTTCTGCTGTTGCTGGTTCCCATGGCGTTGTTCCAGTATTACCAGGCGAAGCAACTAGAGGAGAAGCGATGATTGAACCCAGTCGCTCGCTCCGGTTCACGTTCCTGGGTCTCGGATTCCTGTTCCTCTATATTCCGATCGTGAGCTTGGTGGTGTATTCGTTCAACGAGTCGCAACTCGTGACGGTATGGACGCAGTTCTCGTTGAAGTGGTACGCGGCGTTATTACACGACGATGAACTGATCAACGCGGCGTGGTTATCGATTCGAGTTGCGGTGTTCACGGCATGCGCGTCGGTAGTGATCGGGACATGGGCAGGCTATGTGCTCGCGCGCATGGGGCGGTTTCGCGGCTTTACGCTTTATGCCGGCATGATCAATGCGCCGCTCGTGATACCTGAGGTGATCCAGGGGATTTCGCTGCTACTGCTGTTCGTGGAAATGGCGAAAGTATTTGGCTGGCCGGCAGGACGCGGCATTTTCACGATCTGGATCGGTCACGTCATGCTGTGTATTTCCTACGTCGCGATCATCGTGGAATCGAGAGTCAGGGAATTGAATCCGTCGCTTGAAGAGGCCGCGCTCGATTTGGGCGCAACGCCATTGCGCGTGTTTTTCGCGATTACGTTGCCGCTGATATCGCAGGCGTTGGTGGCGGGATGGCTGCTGTCATTCACGCTGTCGATTGATGACCTCGTGTTGTCCGCGTTTTTATCGGGACCGGGGTCGACTACGCTGCCGCTTGTCGTGTTTTCGCGCGTCCGGCTCGGCTTGAATCCCGAGATGAACGCGCTCGCCACGTTGTTTATCGCGTTCGTGACCGTCGGCGTGATCGCTGCTAATTACTTCATGCAGCGCAGCGAGCGCAAACGGCTGATGAATGTGATTTAGATGCAGTGATTTAAAAGCGCAAGCCTCAGTCGTCTTGAGCCGCCCTTGCGAGGTGTTTGCCGAGCGTGGCCGAGTCGGTGTTGGTGCCGCACAGCAATACGCCAACGCGTTTGCCCTGCAAGGTCTCGCGTAACGGCCCGAGCAATGCGGCGGTTGCGGCGGCACATGCCGGTTCAACGGCCAGCTTCAGCTCGTTGAACAGATGCAGCATGGCGTGGCGCAGTTCAGTGTCCGACACGGTCACCAGACGGTCGATATGCCGCCGGCACAATTCATAGCTGTAGTCTTCGGTGTGCGGCGCCATCAACGAATCGGCAATGCTTTGCATCGCGCCCATCTTGACGGTGTGATTCGCGGCGAAACTCTGGCCCATGGCATCGGCGCCCTTGGGTTCAACGCCATACACATGAATCGATGGATTCGCGAGCCGGAATGCCAGCGATACCCCCGCCGCCAATCCGCCGCCGCCGATCGGCAAGATGACGGCGTCCAGATCGGGCGCCTGCGATGTCCATTCGTAGCCGAGCGTCGCTGTGCCCACGATCGTCCGATAACCGTTGAACGGATGCACGAAATAGCGGCCTTCCTCGGCTTCTATGCGACGCACGATCTCGAATGCTTCGGCACCGTTTTCCGCCATCACGATGTCTGCCCCAAAGCGGCGGCAGAGCGCCAATCGCGCTGGACTGGCCGTCTTGATCATCACGACCTTTGCGCTGATCTGAAGACGCATCGCGGCATACGCGACCGCGACCGCGTGATTGCCCGCCGATACGCACGTCACGCCCGCGTCGCGTTCGCCTTCCGTGAGCGCTAGCAGATGCGAAAACGCGCCGCGTGTCTTGAACGTGCCGCCGACCTGCAGCAACTCGAACTTGAAGTTGACCGGCGTGCCTTCCAGCGTGGGAAAGTCGTGACGCTCGAAGGTCGGCGTGCGCGCGACCCATGGCGAGAGCGTCATGTGCTGGCTGGCGATATCGTCGAGCGTGGGAATCGGCGTGCCGTCGATGGTGTTATCGGAGTGATGGGCGGTGGACATGGATTACCTTGTGAACTCAACGCGCAATTTCAACAGACATCAACGTACCTGCGCCTCAACCGACATGCTGTGAATGAACTTGCCCAAAAACGCTTCGCACGCCGCAAGCTGCTCCAGCGACACATATTCGTTCGCCTTATGCGCCTGCTCGATATTCCCCGGCCCGCACACAATGCTCGGCACGCCAGCGAGCTGGAACAAACCTGCTTCCGTCCCGTAAGCCACCTTGCGCTTGTCCTGATTCTCCGTCAGCGCCCGCACCAGTTGCGTGATCGCCGCCTGCTCGGAGGCATCCAGCCCCGGCGCCGAAGCAATCTTCGAGAACTCGATCGCTGCGTTCGCGTGTTCCTTCTGCATCTTCGGCAACAACTCTTCCCGTGCGTATTTCTCGATGCGCTGATAAATCGGCTCAGGATCAAGCGTCGGCAAATTGCGGAATTCGAACGCGAAATTGCATTCGGCGGGCACCGTGTTGATCGCGTTGCCGCCATTGATCGTGCTGGTCTGCGCAGTCGTGAAGGGCACGTCGTACTGTTCGTCGAATGGACCTTGCGCGCGGAATTGATCTGCGACATCGCGGATGTAGCAAATCAGCCGCGCTGCATATTCAATCGCGTTCAAGCCCTTCGGCGTCAGCGACGAATGCGCCGCAAACCCGCGCACGCAGCAGTTGTACGCGTTGATGCCCTTATGCGCGATAACCGGCCGCATGCTGGTCGGCTCACCCACGATGCAGCCATCGGGACGCAATCCGCGCTTTTGCAGGTCGGTGATCATCAGCGGCGCGCCGGCGCAGCCGACTTCTTCGTCGAAGGAGAGGGCGAAATGTATCGGCCGCGCAAGTTTCGTGGCCTGCATCTTCGGCAACAAGCTCAGCGAAGCACCGATAAACCCCTTCATGTCGCACGTTCCGCGACCGTACAACAGGCCATCGCGGACTTCAGGCTTGAACGGATCGCTGTCCCATTTCTGGCCATCGACAGGCACCACGTCCGTATGCCCGGAGAGCACGATCCCGCCATTCGTCGCGCCATCGTGCGCGGGCACGGTGGCGAACAGGTTGGCCCATTTGCCGGACGGATCGGTGCTGAGCGTGCAATCGACACCCGCCGCGCGCAGTTCGTCGCGCACGGTTTCGATCAAGCCCATGTTCGGGTTGCGGCTGACGGTGTCGAAGGAGACGAGCTTCTTGATCCACGGCAACGACGCCGGCTCGGAACCTGACGATGCATTGGAAGAAGGTGTTTGGGCGACGGAATCCGTCGATTCAGCGATCTGCGACATGACGCTCTCCTTGGAATTATTCACTTTCGATAATACCGAAAAAACCGGCCGCGCACCGCCGGATAAGGCAGTGCGCGGATGTGCATAGTTCAGCGCGACGGCAACGACGCAATCGCGGGTTTCTGCTGACGCACCGGCGCGCCCAGGGCGCGCAGCGTTTCCTTGACCGTCGAAATCCGCACAGCAAGATCTGGACTGCGCACTTCTATGCGCAGCTTGTCTTGCCCTGCGAGCTTGATGTGCTTGTTCTTCTGCACCATCTCGATGATCTTCATTGCATCGATGGGCGGGTTCGGAATGAACTGCAATGCAATTGCGTGCTCGGCCGCGTCGATCTTGATAATGCCCAGCGGCTTGGCCGCGAGACGCAGCTTATGCGTCTCGACCAGCGCGCTCGCCTGCGGCGGCAACTTCCCAAAACGGTCGATCAGCTCTTCAAGAATGCTGTCGATGGCATCGCTCGTCTCGCAGTTCGCCATGCGTTTATACAGCGACAAACGTTCCTGCACATCGCCGCAATAATCGGCGGGAAGGATGGCCGGCGCGTGCAAGTTGATCTCGGTCGTGGCGGCGAGCGGCGAGTTCAGGTCGGGCTCGCGGCCTTCCTTCAACGCTCGCACGGCGTCGTTGAGCATGTCCGTGTAAAGCTGGAAGCCGATCTCGTGGATTTCGCCCGATTGTTTATCGCCGAGCACTTCGCCCGTGCCCCGAATTTCCAGGTCGTGCATCGCAAGATAGAAGCCTGAACCGAGCTCTTCCATCTGCTGGATGGCCTCCAGCCGACGCTGCGCCTGCTTGGTCAGCGCGGCCGGATCGTGAACCAGCAAATACGCGTAAGCCTGATGGTGCGATCGCCCAACCCGCCCACGCAATTGATGCAACTGCGCGAGGCCGAATTTGTCGGCGCGATGGATGAGGATTGTGTTTGCGCTCGGCACGTCGATCCCCGTTTCGATAATCGTCGTGCACAGCAGCACGTTCGCGCGCTGGCCGACGAAATCGCGCATCACGCGTTCGAGTTCGCGCTCGTGCATTTGCCCGTGCGCGACCGCAATGCGCGCTTCGGGCACGAGTTTTTCGAGCATCGCACGCCGGTTTTCAATGGTCTCGACTTCGTTGTGCAGGAAATAAACCTGGCCGCCGCGCTTGAGTTCGCGCAGCATCGCCTCGCGGATCACGCCGTCTTCTTCGCGTCGAACGAAGGTCTTGATCGCCAGGCGCTTTTGCGGCGCGGTCGCGATGATCGAGAAGTCGCGCAGTCCTTCCAGCGCCATGCCGAGCGTACGTGGAATAGGCGTAGCGGTGAGCGTGAGCACATCGACTTCCGCGCGCAGCGCCTTCAACGCTTCCTTCTGACGCACGCCGAACCGATGCTCCTCGTCGATGATCACCAGCCCGAGCCGCTTGAACACGACATCGGTAGACAGCAGCTTGTGCGTGCCGATAACGATATCGATCGTGCCTTCATTGATCGCCTGAATCGACGCGCTGACTTCCTTCGTGCTCTTGAAGCGCGACAACTCGGCAATCTTCACCGGCCAGTCGGAGAACCGGTCGCTGAACGTGTTCGTGTGCTGTTCGGCGAGCAGCGTGGTCGGCGACAGAATGGCCACTTGCTTGCCGCCCATCACCGCGATAAACGCCGCCCGCAGCGCCACTTCCGTCTTGCCGAAGCCGACGTCGCCGCAAACCAGCCGGTCCATCGGCTTGCCGCTCGTCATGTCGCCTATCACGGCCGTAATTGCCGCGGCCTGGTCGGGCGTTTCCTCGAAGCCGAAACTCTCCGCGAACTTCGCGTAATCGCGCGCTTCGAGCGGGAACGAATGACCTTCGCGCAGCGCGCGGCGCGCGTAAAGATTGAGCAGTTCGGCGGCGGTATCGCGGATTTGCTGCGCAGCCTTGCGCTTCGCTTTGTCCCACTGGCCGGAACCGAGCGCGTGCAACGGCGCGCTTTCCGGATCCGCGCCGCTGTAGCGCGAGATCACGTGCAACTGGGCAACCGGCACGTACAGCTTGCTTTCGTTCTGGTATTCGAGATGCAGGAATTCGGTTTCGCCTTCGCCCAGATCCATCGATACCAGGCCCATATAGCGCCCAATACCATGCTGCGTATGCACGACCGGATCGCCGATCTTCAGCTCCGAGAGGTCGCGCACCATTGAGTCGACGTTGCTCGCCTGCTCTTGCCGGCGCCGTCCCGCGCGGCGCGTGAGCTGGCCGTACAGCTCGGTCTCCGTGATGATCGAGATGCCTTCGCCGGGCAGCGCAAATCCGTTCGCGAGCGGTGCGACGCCCAGCGAGAATTTGTTGTCGCCGGTGAGCCAATCCTGGAAGGTATCGTCGAGCGATGCGCGCAGGCCGTTATCGGAGAGCAGTTGCTGGATCGTCTCGCGGCGGCCGGCGGATTCAGTCGCGAACAACACGCGATTCGGCGTCTGTTCCAAGTAATGACGCAGCGCGAGCAGCGGTTCCTCGGCGTGACGGTCGATCGCGAGACCCGGCAACGGCACCGCCCAGCCGCCTTCGGGCGTGGCCGGGAACTTGATCTGCGCGAACGGTTTGGCGAACGAGAAGAAATCGTCGTCGCTCAGAAACAGGCGCTGCGGTTCGAGCAGCGGCCGCTCGCGGTCGTGCGACAAGAAGTTGTAGCGCTGCCGCGTGTCGTTCGTGAAGCGCTTGATGGCCGCGTCCATGTCGCCGACGAACGCCAGTTGCGCGTCTTGCGGCAAGTAATGGAACAGCGTGGCGGTTTCGTCGAAGAACAACGGCAGGTAATACTCGATGCCCGCCGCCGGCACGCCATTGCCGATGTCTTTGTATATCGATGAGCGGCTTGGATCGCCCTCGAACACCTCGCGCCAACGGCTGCGGAACGCAGTGCGCGCGGGTTCATCGAAGGGAAATTCGCGGCCCGGGAGCAAGCGCACGTCGCGAACCGGATACAAGCTCCGCTGCGTATCGGGATCGAAGGCACGGATGGAATCGACCTGATCGTCGAACAAATCGATCCGATACGGCAGCGGCGAGCCCATCGGATACAGGTCGAGCAGCGAACCACGCACGCAATATTCGCCGGGACGCACGACCTGGCTCACGTGTTCGTAGCCGGCGAGCGTCAACTGGCTCTTCAGTTTCGCCTCGTTCAGCCGCTCGCCCTGCGTGAATGAAAACGTATACGCGGCCAGAAATGATGCCGGCGGCATCCGATACAGCGCCGTCGTCGCGGGCACCAGCAGGATGTCGCAGCGGCCTTCACCCAGATCGTGTAACGTCGCCAACCGTGCCGAAACAAGGTCCTGATGGGGCGAAAACGTGTCGTAGGGCAACGTTTCCCAGTCGGGCAAAAGCCGCACGCGGGCATCGGGCGCGAAAAACGGAATTTCGACCGCGAGACGCTGCGAATCGACAGCGCTCGCACACATGACGACCAATAACGGGACTTTTTCGCGAAAAGCCAGGTGGTAGCGTGCCAGGGCGAGGGCGTCGGAGGAACCGGTGGCGCCATCGAAGGCAAAGCGCTGACCAGCTTTGACGAGTGCGATAGGGGACGTTGACTGCAAACTGACGGCTTTTGAAGGCATAAAGTGTGCGGGGAACCGTTCGCGTGCGAAAGTGCACGCGGGACCGGCATGGTCGCGATGGTCCTATTATAAAATCCGGGCTTCACTTTTGACTTGGGCGTTTTCAACTCGTGACTTCCCGCCTGTTCGCCCTCATTCCGTGCGCCGGTTCCGGCAGCCGCTCCGGTGCACCGATGCCGAAGCAATACCAGACTATCGGTCGCCATCCGATGCTGCGTTATTCGCTCGCCGCCTTCGACGCCTGTTCCGAATTTGCCCAGACGCTGGTCGTGCTGGCGCCGGGCGATCATCATTTCGATGACCGCCGTTTCGCCGGCTTGCGCTTCGCCGTGCAACGCTGCGGCGGCGCGACGCGGCAAGCGTCGGTGTTCAACGGGCTCGCCGCGCTGACCGGTTTCGGCGCGCGCGACGACGACTGGGTGCTCGTGCACGACGCGGCGCGCCCCGGGCTCACGCCGGAGATGATCCGCAGACTGGTGAGCGAGTTGAAGAGCGACCCGGTCGGCGGAATTCTGGCGCTGCCGGTGGCTGACACGCTCAAGCGGATCGAAGCCGAGGGGGTAGCGCACACAGAAGGGCGCATCGCCCGCACGGAGTCGCGCAACGGCTTGTGGCAGGCACAGACGCCGCAGATGTTCCGCCTGGGCATGTTGCGCGATGCAACCACGCGAGCGCAGCAGGACGGCCACGATCTCACCGACGAAGCCAGCGCCATCGAATGGCTCGGGCACGCGCCGCGGCTGATTCAGGGAAGCCTGCGCAATTTCAAGGTGACGTATCCGGAAGATTTCGCGCTGGCGTCCGCTATGCTCGGCGGCGCTTGACGCAGCAATTTGATTTGCCCTTTACTTTCTAGGACTATCGATGGATTTCAGAATCGGACAAGGCTACGACGTTCACCAACTGGTCGAAGGCCGGCCGCTCATCATCGGTGGGGTCACTATTCCCTACGAGCGCGGGCTGCTGGGTCATTCGGACGCTGACGTGCTGCTGCACGCAATTACAGATGCGCTGTTCGGCGCTGCTGCCATGGGCGATATCGGCCGGCATTTTCCCGATACAGACGCGGACTTCGCCGGCGCGGATAGCCGGGCGCTGCTGCGCGAAGCCTTTTCGCGAGTCTCGGAAGCCGGCTTCGCGATCATGAATGTCGATTCCACGGTGATTGCGCAGGCCCCGAAGCTTGCACCGTTTATCGAAGCGATCCGGGCGAATATTGCCGAGGATCTCGAACTGCCGCTGACTCGGGTGAACGTGAAAGCCAAGACGAACGAGAAGCTGGGGTATTTGGGGCGCAAAGAGGGCATCGAAGCGCAAGCGGCCGTGCTGCTGATGCGCACGGGTATCGACGCCTGAGTTTTCACGCGCCTGAAAAGCAAAACGCCACGTTTAACTAAACGTGGCGTTTCTTTAGTCGCAAGCTCGACCCTTCTACCGTTTAGTTGCCTTCAGCGGTGATTGCCAGCTGAGCAGCGTTGATCACAGCGGCGATCCGGCCTACATCGCGCAATTGCGTCGTGCTCATGCCCTCGCCAACGAGGTTTTCATAGTGCGACTTCACGCAAAAGTGGCACTTGCCAACAATCGATGCCGCCAGCGCGTACATCTCGAAGCGACGTTTATCGACGCCGCCATGCGTTGCGTATGCGTTCATGCGAAGTGCTGCGGGCTGCGTCTTCAGATCGGCGTTATCGGCCATTTCCAGGTACGGATACCAGACGTTGTTCATGCCCATCAACGCGGCTGCGGTCAACGCGCCATTCGTTTCCTCGGCCGACAACACGCCTGACGCGCGGATGATCGCGACAATCTTCGACGCCTTCGCTGCAAACGCGGCCGCCAGCGCGACGCCGACCGCGTCATTGCCTTCCAGCGATGAACGCGCAATCGTGCCATCCACGTTCAAGCGGATGTCTTTTGCATAATCGGGAATGAGTTCTTTAATCGATGCGAGGAATTCCATAAATTTCTCCTATCCAGTAATCGATAAAAAAGCCCGCCGGTTCGAGCTTGACTCGGAACGCTGACGGGCCGGGGCGAAAGCCATCGGGCTTTCGCCAATACAACTTACAGCGTCGAACCGCCGACCGCGCGATTGCACGGGCACAGTTCGTCCGTTTGCAGGCCGTCGAGAATACGCAGGATTTCTTCCGGATTACGGCCGACGTTCAGGTTGTTCACCGAAACGTGCTGAATCACATTGTCCGGATCGATAACGAACGTTGCGCGCAGCGCCACGCCAGCTTCCTTGTCGCGGATGCCGAGCTGGTCGATCAACTCGCCCTTCACGTCGCCGAACGAATAGTGGTTCAGCTTGCTCAGGTCCTTGTGTTCCCGGCGCCATGCCAGTTTCACGAATTCATTGTCCACGCTGCCGCCGAGCAACACAGCATCGCGATCGGCGAAATCGCTGTTCAGCTTGCCGAATTCGACGATTTCTGTGGGGCAAACGAACGTGAAATCCTTCGGGTAGAAGTACAGGATCTTCCACTTGCCAGGGAACGACTGTTCGGTGATGTCTTCGAACGCCGACACGCCATTTTCTTCGTGATTATTGAAACCCGGCTTAGCAGCAGTAACGGTAAACGCTTCAACTTTATCGCCCACGGTCTTCATATGAATACTCCTGTGTTCGTTGGAAGAGGAAATCAAGACTAACTGATCGCTGTAACGCTCACATGACGCAGGATCAAACTTGCTGGTGAAGCTGATGACTGCGTTGAACGACCTTCATCATAACTCTATTAACTATCTATTTCAATAGATTTTGACTAACAAACCGGATAGCTTTTTACGAATGGACCGATAGCGTTTTCTTGAAACGATCGGCTAACGCGCGGCCTAGCGGAAGCTACTGCGCTTTTCCATCGCCGGGAAGTCGATGGTCACCTCGAACCCCGCCTGCGGATGGCGGTTGCGCAAGCGCAAGGTGCCGCGCTGCCGCGTGACGAGGCGCTGCACGATCGCCATGCCGAGGCCGGTGCCGTTCGCTTGCGTGCGCGCAGTGTCCACGCGGTAAAACGGCCGGGTAATCAGCGCGACCTGATCTTCGGGAATGCCGCGCCCTTCATCCAGTACCGACAACTCCACGCGTCCGTGGTTGACCCGCGTTTGCAGCGTGATCCTCGCGATATCGTCCACGGCGCTGCGCCCGTACTTGCGCGCGTTTTCCAGCAAATTGCCGATCACGCGCCGTACGTCGGTGGGATCGCCTTCAACGATCGCGCCCTGAGCCAGGTCGGTCTTCATCAGCACGCCGTCTTCCGCGTAGAAACGCGCGGCCATTTCCCCGCCGATCAGAGAGAGATCCACCGCTTCGGCCATGCGCTGCATCGGCCGGGCGTAGTCGAGGAAGCGCCCGATGATCATGTCCATCTGTTCGATGTCATCGACCATCGCAAGTTTCGTCGCTTCATCGGAAGGACTCATTTCGGTTTCGAGCCGCAAGCGCGCAAGCGGCGTGCGCAAGTCGTGCGAGATGCCGGCCAGCATCAGCGCACGGTCGGCGTCGAGCTGCTCGAGGTCCTGCACCATCTGGTTGAAACTGCGATTGGTTTCGGCGGCCACGCCCATGCCACGCTCGGGCAGCGGCTCAGGCGATTGCCCTGAGCCGACCCTGCGCGCCGCGAGCGCCAGCCGCGCGAACGGCCGGTTCACCAAACTGGTAATGAACGCCGCGCCGAATAGCGACAGCGCGAGCGCAAAGACACCCCAGCCGGCCCATTGCAGACCAGTGACGTTATCGAGCTGATCGCGATCGAGCGCCACCCAGTAATCGTCGTCGTCGATCTTGAAGCTGATCCAGACACCCGGGATATCGTTGACCGATTGCGCGATGACCGTGTCGTTGCCGAGCCGGCCGCGCACGTCGTGCTCGATCAGCCGGTTCAGCGACTCGTCGGGCTGCAGGCGATATTTATCGGTGGTTTCGCGCGGGTACACGCGCACTCCTTCGTTGCTCTCCAGATCCTGCAGCAACGCGCGGCGCAGGTCGGGATCGGAATAAAGGAGGGCGGTGCGGGTGAGCTTGACGACCGCGACGAGTTGCAGCGCCACGCGCTGTGCGCGCGGTTCGCGTTCGATCACGCGGAAGCTCTGGAACCATGCGGCGATGCTGACCGCAATCAGCAGCGCGATCAAGGCGAAGGTCCGCCAGAACAGGCCGCCGAACGCGAGCGTCAGTAGCCGCCTGTCAATCCGCATGGTGTGCTGATGCTCTTGCTGGTGGCGCGCACGGGGCGCGTTGGTCAGAACTCAATCAGGCTGCGCCGTCGGGGATAAAGACATAACCGAGACCCCACACCGTCTGGATAAAACGGGGGCTACTCGGGTCCGGCTCGATCAGCTTGCGCAGTCTTGAGATCTGTACATCGAGGCTGCGGTCGAAAACTTCGTACTCACGGCCGCGCGCCAGTTCCATCAGTTTTTCACGCGACAGCGGGGCACGCGGATGTCGCGCAAATACCTTCAATACCGAGAATTCGCCGGTGGTCAGCGGGATTTCCTGGCCGTTCTTGGTCAGCGTCCGCGTGGCGAGATTCAACGCAAATTCGCCGAACTCAAAGACTTCAGTGGTTTCGGACGGCGCACCCGGCAGTTCCGACGGTGACTGGCGACGCAGCACGGCGTGAATCCGCGCGACGAGTTCGCGCGGGTTGAACGGCTTTGGCAAATAGTCGTCCGCGCCCATTTCCAGGCCCACGATGCGGTCGACGTCCTCGCCTTTCGCGGTGAGCATGATGATAGGCGTGCGGTCGTTGCTGCCACGCAGGCGACGGCAGATCGAGAGTCCGTCTTCCCCTGGCAACATCAGGTCGAGCACGAGCAGGTCGAAACGTTCGCGAACCCAGAGCTTGTTCATCGACGGCGCATTTTCAGCGACATAGACGTTGAAGCCCTGTTCGCCGAGATAACGTCGCAGGAGATCGCGCAAACGGGGGTCGTCGTCGACTACGAGTATTTTTGAGGGATTTTTGGTTTCCATGCCCGCATCTTAGCGCGATTAGAAAGAGAGCCTAGTTTGCTCCTTTTCTGAGGTAACAGATAGTTACAAAATTTACGGCGAGTGTGGCACGACATAAAGGTTCTATGCGTACACTCCTTTACCCAAGCCCGTCATTCGGTGGATACTCCATTAGTACAACGATTGCGCGTCAGTATCATGGCGGCATTAACCGTCAATACTGGCATGACACGCAAGCACGCCAAAGAGCCTGAGACTGTCCGGTTGTCGAGCAACGAAGGGAACAACATGAAGGGAGCGCGGCGGCGCATACCTGTGCGCACCAAGCGCATCATCCGACTAACGCTAATCGCTAGCGCGTTTTACGCCGTGTTTGCCGCGCGTACCGCTCTGGCGCAACCCTCTTCAGCTACCAATCGCAGTTCGTCCGCGTTCGATCGTCCTGATTCGTCGATGTCGTCGTCTTCATCATCTTCGTCGCCAGCTTCGTCCCGGTATTCGAATCCAGAGGTCGAGAGTGCGGATTTCAATTCGCAACAGACCCGGAAACGCTTCGATGGCCGCTTCATGCGCGCGCAACATCGGATGCAAAAGCCGGCTAATGGGAATCGCGACCCGCAACTGGCCATGCCGGCCATGGCCCCGCCGCCAAGCGATCCGCAACCGCCCGAGCGGCCTCCGCGGCATGGCGTGATGACCGCCGATGAACGGCGGCTGCTGCGCCAGCATATTGAAGAAGCGGTCAGGGATCTTTACAAGAGATAAGGCCTGTGCAATGGCGCGGCCTTTGCGGGTCCGCGGAGCCGGATGCCGAAGTGGCGCCGGCGGTCAACGGGCGCCGACAGCGCGCCGTTGATTGAGATAGCACGGCCACCGGACTCGCTCCTTGATACACCCCTTCAGGTTTACCGATGTCCACATCGCACGCGCTTCGGATCGGCGCGAGCGTGGCGTGCGTATCGTCATGCTGGTTATCGCGTTGTGTTTGATGCTCACCAGCGCGCTGACGGCTCAGGCAGAGCAAAACAACACGCCGCGCCGCGTGCGCAACGTACATAGGACGGAAACCACGGCAGTCGATGCCGATCCGCTCGATGCCACCGACGCCCGCTTCCTGCTTACTCGAACAGGCTTCGAAGCAGACGCCGCCGAGGTTGCCCCGTTGATTGGAATGACCCGCAAGCAGGCTGTTAATGGGTTGCTTGCGGGCGCTCGTGCGGAAGCTTCGGTACCACCGCCAGCGTGGGTCACGGAGCCGATTCCATCGGTTGAAGTGCGCCGTGCCTGGACGCAGGACGAGCGGCGCGATGACCAGCGCGAACAAAGCCGTCGCTACGATGATTTGCGCGGCTGGTGGATACGCGAAATGGTGACTACGCGTTCGCCGCTCACCGAGCGCATGACGCTCTTCTGGCACGATCACTTTCCGTCGGGTGAAGACAAGGTTCACTATCCGCAGCTTATGTTCCGGCAGAACGCGTTGTTGCGTCGCGACGCGCTCGGCAATTTCGGCGACTTGCTGCATGCGGTGTCGAAAGATCCGGCCATGCTGCAATATCTCGATGTCGCCGGCAGCCGCAAAGGCCGCCCGAACGAGAACTTTGCGCGCGAGGTCATGGAGTTGTTCACGCTCGGCGAAGGACATTATTCGCAGCGTGACGTGACCGAAGCCGCGCGGTCCTACACCGGCTGGGGGCTCGATCCGAATACGCTCGCTTATCAGTTCAATCCGAAAATCCACGATGACGGCGACAAGACCGTCCTCGGTCAGAAGGGCAATTTCGATGGCGATCAGGTTCTCGACATCCTCCTCGCGCAACCCGAAACGGCGACGTTCATCACGACCGAATTGTGGCGCGAGTTCATCTCAGAGACGCCGGACCCGGCTCAGATCACACCGATCGCCGATCGTTTTCGCGCGTCGCGTTACGACATCAAGACTGCGTTGCGGGGACTGTTTTTATCGGAGGCGTTCTGGGATGAGCGCAACCGCGGCGTGCTGGTCAAGTCGCCTGCGGAATTCGTGGTTGGCGCTGTGCGCGAGTTTGATATAGGTTATGCCGATCAGGACGCAACCGCGCTTGGTGCCCAGGTGCGCAATTTCGGCGAGAACCTCTTTTATCCGCCGAACGTGAAGGGCTGGCCCGGCGGCGAAAACTGGATTAACAGCTCCACGTTGCTCGCGCGCAAGCAGTTCATCGAACAGTTGTTCCGGGCGACCGAAGCACATGGCATGCGCCCGGCGGCGGCCAATGCGAAGACGAGCGCGAAGCTGGACTCAGTGGCTGACAAGACGCAAAGCATGATGACCAGCGCCGCGATGAAACCCGCATCGACGCAAAGGTCTCATCCGGGCTTGCGTTTCGATCTCGACGCATGGCTCGCGCGATACAAGACGACGCCTGACGCGCGCCCGGACTTGTCGACGCAATTGCAAATGCAGCGCGCGGTGCTGGCGGTTTCTCCGGCGGACGCCACAGAGCCTGATGTCACCAGCAGTGCTTATTTGCGCGCTTTGCTGATGGACCCTGCGTACCAGTTGAAATAGGCGACCTCATGAACCGACGCGATTTCCTTTCGATGACCGGCGCAGCCGGCGCCTTTGCGTTGGCGCCGTCGGCATTTGCCGCAGCAGGCCCGCTTCCGGTCGAGATGCGTTCGACCGGCTATGGCAATGTGCTGATCCTGGTCGAACTGAAGGGCGGCAACGACGGCCTGAACACCGTGATCCCATTCGCCGACCCCGCTTACGCCACGTTGCGTCCGGGGATTGGCATCAAGCGAGAACAGGTCATCCAGCTTGACGAGCGCACGGGTTTTCATCCGGCGATGCAGCCATTGATGCCGCTCTGGAAAGACCGGCAACTTGCGATCGTGCAGGGCGTGAGTTATCCGCAACCGAATCTCTCGCATTTTCGATCGATTGAGATCTGGGATACCGGTTCGCGTTCCGATCAATATCTGCATGAGGGCTGGCTCACGCGCACATTCCGTGCGCAACCCGTGCCGACCGGATTTGCTGCTGATGCCGTGGTGATCGGCAGCGCGGAAATGGGGCCGCTTGCGAACGGCGCGCGCGCGGTCGCGCTCGTGAATCCTGCGCAGTTCGAGAAGCAGGCGCGGCTTGCGACGCCGGTATCGCTGAAGGAACGCAATCCTGCGCTCGCGCATATCTTGGATGTAGAAAACGAGATCGTGAAGGCGGCTGACCGGCTGCGTCCGCGGGCTGGTCAGTTCGCGCTCAAGACGCAATTTCCGGGCGGTGCATTTGGGACGTCGATCAAGACCGCGATGCAAGTGTTGGCCGCAACCGATACCTCCGCCGGCGTGCCGCAAAGCGGGCAGGGTGTTGCGGTGATCCGCTTGACGCTTAATGGTTTCGATACGCATCAGAACCAGCCGGGACAGCAGGCGGCGTTGCTGAAGCAGTTATCGGAGGGAATGGTGGCGATGCGCTCGGCGCTAGTTGAACTGGGCCGATGGAACGAGACGCTGATCATGACCTATGCTGAGTTTGGCCGGCGGCCGCGAGAGAACCAGAGCAATGGGACGGATCACGGCACGGTCGCGCCGCATTTCGTGATGGGTGGCCGCGTGAATGGTGGGCTTCATGGAGCGGCGCCGGAATTGGGAAGATTGGATGGGAATGGCAATTTGCCGGTTGGCGTGGACTTCCGTCAGATGTACGCGACTGTGCTGGGACCGTGGTGGGGAATGAATTCTAGTGCAGTGCTGGGCCAGAAGTTCGAGACGCTGCCGTTGCTGCGGGCGTAGACCGCGCGGCGGCTTGCCAAGTTCGTGGCTTCGTTCCTTGGTTGGTTATCCGCGGATAGCGCGGGGTGCACCTTGGGCAGGTTCAATCACTGGTGGCGAAGCGTGGGGTATCCGTGTTCGGAGAAAGAGGGGTTCACACATCCGTGGCTCTTGCGAGCACCGTGCTTTTGGGGCACCTATGAAATGGAACTGCACGCTGTGGACACTTAGGGTAGAGCGGTGAAAGCGTTTTCTTTGCTTCGTTTCTTTGTCGCTTTGGACAAAGAAATGACGCGCTGCCACGCGCAGTGGCTAATAGTGATAAAGAAATCAGCCAACATAAAACGCGCAAAAACCTAAAAAGCAGCAACCCGGCACTGAACCAGACCGCTAACACAAAAACCTGGCAACCCGGCACTGACCCTGACCAAAATCCCAAGCCCGCAACCCCCAAAAAACCGTCCACCGGCGCGAGCAACCCCTACCTGATCCGCCAACTAATCCAAAGCTTGCGAATAGGCGTAAGCGCAATCCTTTGATGAAGCACCTGAAAATTTTCGCGTTCAATCTCGTCGAGCAGAGCTAGTGATAAAGCCGCTTGCGTACGCAGAACGCGCTGCGTGGCGCGCTCGTCTGGAGGGATTGCGGCCAGAGACTGCTTAAGCGCTTCCCTTGCACGGTTAGTTTGAAAGCGCATGAGCTCATTAAACGCATCGCTGTATTTGCGATTGATGAGATCTGCGGCCGTAACATTAAAGCGCTGCATCTCGTCGATAGGAATATAAATGCGCCCATGACGCGCATCGTCACCCATTTCGGCGATGCGTTCCGCGAGCATCAGTGCCGTGCCAAGCGAGTTAGCCCAGCCCGGTGCGTCGTCGGGACGGTGCGCACTCGCCCGCGCGATGATTAACGCAAACTCGCCACCGACGTTATCCAGATAGCGCCGCAAACCCGTCCAGTCGAGATATCGCGCCTGATCGAGGTCCATGCTGAAACCATCGGCCATATTGTTGATTGATGCCCGTCCTTGCTCGTCGAGAACCGGCGTATTCGCCTGATGTGCAGCGATCGCCTTCGTCACCGGATGCGCGGGTTCGCCGCCGAACAGGCTGGCCAATTCCTTTTGCCACCAAGCGTGTTTCGTGCGACCAATGGTCGGATCGCTCGTTTCCTTGACGGTGTCCTCCAGCTCCCGGCGCAATGCGTAAAACGCGGTCAGGAGCGGCCGGCTGGCCAAGGGCGCACGACGCAGGGCGTAGTACGTGCTGGAGCCATCGGGTGCGGCTTTTTGCTGGCAGTAGTCGTCGAAATTCACGGCAATGGAAGGTGATGACGGCGTAAGCCGATCGGTCCGGGCCAGAAAAAAAGCCATTGAAACTCAATGGCTCGCGCGTGTTCTGGAGACTGGACAGGTAACTGAGGAGTCTTTTTCGGAGCGGTGAAATCTACTTCACCGCCCGCAATATTCAGCGCGAATTATCCCCCGGATGCGAATGTGCTGCAAGACGGCCCGGAACGGGTGCTGCCTACGCGGTGACATCAACCCGTTCCTCACCACGCGATGGCGATTGGGGTCAATGCCGGGGTGCTAGGTTCTGGCGTTAGCGGTCTGGTTCAGTGCCGGGTTGCTGCTTTTTAGGTTTTTGCGCGTTTTATGTTGGCTGATTTCTTTATCACTATTAGCCACTGCGCGTGGCGGCGCGTCATTTCTTTTTCCAAAGCGAAAAAGAAACGAAGCAAAGAAAACGCTTTCACCGCTCTACCCTAAGTGTCCACAGCGTGCAGTTCCATTTCATGGGTGCCCCAAAAGCACGGTGCTCGCCAGAGCCACGGATGTGTGACCCCCTCTTTCTCCGAACACAGATACCCCACGCTTCGCCACCAGTGACTGAACCTGGCTAAGGAACACCCCGCGCTATCCGCGTGAACCATCCACCAAATTAATACGCTTGACGAACCACGTCGCCAGCCCACCAAGAAACGGAGTCTCAAAAGCGCGTGAGGCCGTGCCGGTCCGTGGAACACGGGTGCTTGCCCGAGAGCGTACGGGGCGAAGCGTTTTACTGTCAGGATTCGCGAGAAGGAGGGTTTCACACATCCTAAGCTCTGGCGAGCACCGTGCTTTTGGGGCACCCATGAATAAAAACTGCACGCTGTGGACACTTAGGGTAGAGCGGTGAAAGCGTTTTCTTTGCTTCGTTTCTTTGTCGCTTTGGACAAAGAAATGACGCGCCGCCACGCGCAGTGGCTAATAGTGATAAAGAAATCAGCCAACATAAAACGCGCGAAGACTTGGAAAGCAGCAACCCGGCAAAGAACCAGACCGCTAACGCCAAAACCCGTGCACCCATTAGATATCCAAACAAAACGGGCTCACTACTCCGCCTCGCAGACTACATCGAATTTGAGCAGCTTGGTGGGACCGAAGGTATTGCTGATCGCGACATCGGCGGCATCGCGGCCTCGCGCCATCAACACACGGCCCATTCGCGGCACGTTGTTGCGGGCATCGAATGTCTGCCAGTTTCCGCCGATAAAAGCCTCGAACCACGCCGCGAAATCCATGGTGGTGTATGGCGGCGGCATGCCGGCGTCGCTGATATACCCCGTGCAGTAGCGCGCCGGAATATTCATCGCGCGACACAACGTGACGGCCAGATGCGCGAAGTCGCGGCATACGCCCTGACGCTCGTTAAACGCTTCCCACGCTGTCTTGGTCGGGCGCGCGTGTGCGTAATTGAACACAATATGGGTATGCACGAAATCACAAATGGCCTGCACGCGCGGGCGTCCCAGCGGCGTATTGCCGAACGTTTTCCACGCGAACTCTGACAGCAGGTCCGTTTCGCAATACCGGCTGCCGAGCAGGAACACAAGGCATTCGTTCGGCAGGTTTTCAACGGGATGCTGCTCGCCATCCGGCCCGGGCTTTTCAAATTCGGACGCCACTTCAAGCAACGCCGACGTCGACAATGCGATCTGGCCTTCGGGCGCAACGATCCGGCTGCACAGGTTGCCGAAGCCATCGCGATACTGCGAGATCGGCACGGGCGGATCAACGACCAGCAGATCGGCGAGCAAGACCTGGGGAGCAAACGAGAAATGCGTGTTCAGCATGAGAAGCATGGGTGTCGGTTGTTGACACTCGTAGACCAGCTCGTAACCAACGCGGAGTTTCATGAGAGTGGCCTTTCTATGGAAGAGGACATCAGCGGTTCTCGGTCACGCTGACCTCGACATCGAGGCTGCGGAATGAGCCGGGCTCGCCGTTCCAGGTTCCCCATAGCGGGAGGGCCTGATGGTGGTCCCAAGCAACCGCGACGCGGATGAGATGACGGTTGCCGATTATGCTGTTGGTCGGGTCGAAATCGACCCAGCCAGCACCGGGAAGGTAAATTTGCAGCCACGCGTGCGTGGCGCCGCCGCCGCGCGTCGCGGTGACCGGGTTGACTTCAGGCACGAAGATATAACCGCTGACAAAACGCGCGGCCAGACCCAGCGAGCGTACCGCGTCCATCATGAACACGGCGAAATCCCGGCAACTGCCGGTGCGCAGGCGCAGGGTATCGGCGGGACGATTCACGCCTTTTTCCGTGCGGCGGACGTACTTGAAGTCGTCGTTGATCGCCTGGTTGATCTTGCGCAAAAGCGCCATCGTGCCCATGGATTCACCGGGCGTGACGAAGCGTTTTGCCCACGCATCGACATCGCCATCCGGCTCCGGCCGATTGCGCGCGTTGACGAGATCCGACGCTTCCTCGTTCGTGTATGCAAAGGGGAACGTGGCGGCGTAGCGCTCGAGCGCGTAGTCCGGTTGCGGCGTTTCGAAGTGCTCGAGCTTGACTTCACTTTCGAATGTCAGCTCCGTTGCCTGGCTATCGAACGTGGCGACGGCCACCGAGTTGTCGAAGATATCGTGCAGCCAGCGCAAGCGCGCCGGCTCCGGCGTGATCTTCAACTGCATGGTGACGAGGCGCAGGTCGTGGCTGGACCTTGGCCGGAACATCATTCGATGCTCGCCGAAATCGACCGGTTCCGAATACCGGTAGATGCTTGTGTGCCGTACGGTAAAGCGTTGTGGCTCGTTCACTTGACGGTACCGTTTAAGCGAAAACCAACAGGCAGGAGGCCGCTGGTCAACGTGCTCTGCGGCCCTACCGCGACAGTCGCGGCCTGATTGCTGAAAGCCATTGTGGATCCTTGATGGAGGTGGCTGGACGTCCCAGACACCAGTTTTCAGGATACACGAGACGGTTCAAGTGAAAGAATTCGTTTGCGGCTTGGCTGGCGGCCTCGCGCGGGCGTTTTGCCGCGCATGGCCGCCGCGGTCTTAGGCGAGGACGAGCGGGGAGGTGCGTTCTCGGCCGACAGTCGAGGACAAGTCGATGCGGCCGATCCGCAGCCGCGCGATCAGCGCATGCGTCAGTTGGGCAGCCTGCTGCTCGGCCATCGCTGTCACGGACACTGGAGCCACTGGAGCGGCCGACGCCGTAACAAGCGTCAGCGCGACCAGCGCGTTGACATCCTGACGCGCGATGGCATCGAGTAGCGACTCGATAGCGTCATCTTCCTGCGCTGAATGCGTTGCGTCGATGGATTTTCGATCGTCGCGCACCCGGTCTTTCGCGCGATGCACGATTTGCCGGCAATGCGCGGCGCTCCGGTTAAGTATCTTCGCGATACTCGCGTAGTCCGCCTCGAACGCCTCGCGCAGTAAAAATGCTACTTGTTCTTGCGCCGACAGCCGGTCGAGCACGAGGCGCATTCCGTACGATAAATCCGATACCCGTTCCGCGAGTGTCTCAGCTGACAGAGCATGGTCGAAGGAACCGAAACCATCCAGTTTGTCGATATCGCCGGGCAACGATGCTTCATGTTTCAGCCGCCGCAAGCGGTCGATAGCGGACCGTTTCGCGACCGTCGCGAGCCATGCGGCGGGCGTGTCCAGCGCGTTGTGTCCCGTGGCGGCCACCGCGCGCTGATGCAGATGCCATTTGACGAACGTGTCCTGGACGACGTCCTCGGCGTCCGCGCGCACGCCGAGGATCCGGTAAGCGAGCGAAAACAGCCGTGCGCGCGACGCCTCGAAGATATCCGTATCACCAGTCATGCAGGTTCCCCTCAATTACGCGCGTTTGCGATGTATTGGCCGTCAAGTACTTGGCCTGACGTCCGGCGCCACGCGGATGTGACAGCCCCCAAGCAAAAATATATCGCGTGAACGGGCGTCACGCACGGACGGCCTTGCGCGTCATATCGGTTGAAGGCATTCACAACGGGCAAAAAGCAAAGGAACCGCAACGATATGAATCCCCAAAACCTGGGCCTCGTGCCGACCGTCATTGAGCATTCGGGACGCGGCGAGCGCGCCTACGACGTCTATTCGCGGCTGCTGCGCGAACGCATCATTTTCCTGGTGGGACCGGTGACGGACCAGACGGCGAGCCTGGTTGTCGCGCAATTATTGTTTCTCGAAGCAGATAACCCCGAGAAGGACATTGCGCTGTACATCAATTCGCCGGGAGGCTCGGTCTACGACGGCATGGCGATCTTCGACACCATGCAATTCATCCGGCCGGACGTGTCCACGCTGTGCACCGGATTCGCCGCGAGCATGGGGACCTTCCTGCTGACGGCGGGCGCGAGGGGCAAGCGTTATGCGCTGCCCAACGCGCGCATCATGATCCACCAGCCTTCGGGCGGCTCGCAGGGCACGGCGGCCGATATCGCCATCCAGGCCAAAGAAGTGCTCTATTCGCGCCGGCGCCTGAATGAAATCATGGCGGAGCGCACGGGGAAGAGCGTGGAGCAGGTCGCCACCGACACCGACCGCGATAATTTCATGTCGGCGGATGAGGCGCGGGAGTATGGGCTGATCGATGAAGTGCTGGCGCAGCGAGCCGCTTGAGCCGGGGCCGCTCGTTCAGCCAGGAAACCAGCGGTTAAAATGACGAAGCCTCGCAGTTTTCACTGCGAGGCTTCGTTTTCAGCTTGGTGCGTGAGGTCGGACTCGAACCGACACGACATTGCTGCCGTCAGGACCTAAACCTGGTGCGTCTACCAATTTCGCCACTCACGCGCGTTTGTGCGGCTAGTTTAAAGCGGGTTCTTAGAGCCTAGCTCCGCTTGATGCAACCTCGGGAAAGCGAATTTCCCGGCGACGCAGGTGCGTGCGTCGCGCCAAGCCCGGCATTCTAACCGAATCGATGGCCGATGTCTCCATGTGCAATCTGCACGCGGCGTGCCTGCGAACCCGGCCCAATGCGCACCAAAGCAATACATCGACAATCGCTGCCCGAAACCCCCGAACCGCATTGCATCGCGCAGACGGCGTGCTTACAATCGGTTCTCATTCTCGTTTGCCCATCCGCGGCTGAACTTACCCTGATCCTGATGAATCGCACTTCGCGCAATCGCCTCGTTGCATGGCTCGGCATGGCCGCCATGTGGCTGGCTATTGTCGCACCGGTGATTAGCCAGACGCTGGCGTCACGTCAGCAAGGTGTCGATCCGCAAGCAGCGATCTGTTCCGCCGATGCTCTCGCGCAAATCGTTTCATCGGCGCTTTCCACACCGCCGCAGACTGCGGTTCAAAGCCACGAACAAACCGGCCATCACATGGCCGGCGCCGATTCGTTCGACGTCTGTTCGTATTGCGGTTTGCTGGCGCACAACGTGCCGCTGACATCGGCGCCGCCTGCAGCATTGGTGCGGGTCGAACGCGTCACGCGCCTCGCTGCCGCGCCGGTCGCGCAAGTCGTTTACGTCAAGTCGTTCAACGCCGCGTCTCCGCGCGCGCCGCCCATCGTTTCCTGAAGTCCGTCCGTATCGACCGTCCTGCCTATTTGCCATGATCGCGCGCGCCGTTTGAGCGCCCGTGGCCGGCCGGTCTGCGTCCACTCATTCAGGATTTTCTTCGATGCTCAAGCTCCTCAAGCGAGCATGGCAGCCGTCAGGCCGCCATGCCGCCGCGCGTTCGCACGCGCTCAGGTTTCATGGATTCACACTACAGCGCCACGCCTGCGTGCCCTTGTCCCTGCTGGCGCCAGCTTTTGCTCTGGCTGCCCCCGCAGCGGCCAATTCGGAAAGTCCACCCGATCGTCGAGAAACCGACGCCATCCAGCTCGCGCCGGTAGTCGTCACCAGCACCGCGGGTTCATCGGCACGTTCCCCGCTCGATCCCAACCTTCCTGCCACGACCGCGACGGTCACCGCCGACCAGGCGCAATACTGGAACGTGGTCACGCCGGAAGACGTGCTGAAGTACGTGCCGAACATGGCGGTGCGCAAGCGGTTTATCGGCGATGTGAATTCGCCAATCGCCGTGCGCGGCACAAGCAATTCGCAAACGGCGCGCGGGCTGGTCTACGCCGACGGCTTGTTGCTCAGCAATTTCCTCGGCAATACGTTCACGTTCGCGCCGCGCTGGTCGATGGTGTTCGCCGACGACATCGCGCGCACCGACGTCATCTACGGGCCATATTCAGCGCTGTATCCCGGGAATTCGATCGGCGCGACGGTGGCCATCACCACGCGCATGCCGGAGAAGTTCGAAGCCGATGCCCACGTCCAGGCATTCAGCCAGCACTTCGATCTGTTCGGCGTGAATCGCAGTTTCAACGGCACGAATTCATCGGCGACTATCGGCGATAAAAACGGCAAGCTGTCCTGGCTGATTGGCGTCGATCATTTGGAAAATACCGGTCAGCCGTTGCAATTCGCGACGCTGGCGGCATCGGCTATTCCAGCGAAGTCGACCGACCGGCCCGTGGCGGGCGCGGTTTTTTACAACGACCAGAACAACACCCGCACGGCGGTGCTGGGCGTGACAGCGGAAGGGATCGAGCGGACGTTCCAGGACCAGTTCAAGCTGAAGCTTGCGTACGACCTCACGCCTACTTTGCAAGCCGGCTTTACGCTCGGTTACTGGCATCAAAAATACAACAGCGATACGCAGTCGTTTCTCCGCGATGCCGCCGGCAATCCGGTCTACAGCGGCCTCGTCAATATCGGCGGCTACGAATACAACCTACCGGCCGCCACGTTTGCGCCGAGCCAGGGTTCGAGCGAGAACTTCCTGTATGGGTTGTCGCTGAAAACACGGAACGCGACCGGCTGGAACGCGGAGGCCATAGCGTCATATTTCGATATCACGCAGAGCATTGCGCGCACCGCGAATTCGGGCGTGCCGGGCAATGGCGCGGGCACGATCGCATTCGGCGATGGCACCGGTTGGAAGACGCTCGACCTGCGCACGACATGGACGCCGGCTTCGCCCACCGCGGGTCTGGGCGCGCACTGGCTGTCATTCGGCTACCACTACGACAACTATTTTCTCGATAACGAAAACTACAACACGCCGGCCTGGCGCGACGGCGGCGGGACGTCATTTGCCAACGCGTTCGGCGGACGAACCGAGACGCAAGCCGTGTACGCGCAAGACGCGTGGCGGCTCTTGCCGCGCTGGAAGTTCACTTACGGCGCGCGCTACGAGAACTGGAACGCGTACGACGGCACGCGAGCCGTTGGCGCGACCTCGCTGAATTACGCTGAAGTCAGCCAGAGCCACTGGTCGCCGAAAGCCTCCCTGTCCTTCGATGTCACGCAAGACCTGTTGCTGCGCGCATCGATAGGACGGGCGTACCGGTTCCCCACCGTCGGCGAGCTGTTCCAAGGGCAGATCACGGGGTTATCGATCGTCAACAACAACCCGAACCTGAAGCCGGAAGACGATCTCTCGAAGGAACTGACGGCTGAGTGGCAACACGGTAACGGTGTGTATCGATTCACGCTGTTTCAGGACGACGTGAAGAACACATTGTTCAGCCAGACGAACACGACCGTAATTCCGAACATCACGAATTTTCAGAATATCGACAAGGTGCGTTCGCGCGGTATCGAAACAAGTTACGAAGGGCAGGACGTGCTGATTCGCGGCCTGGACCTCACGGCGGGGCTGGCGTATACGCAGTCGAAGATCATCGCGAACAGCGGCAACCCGGCGTCGGTGGGCAAGTACTTCTACCGGATCCCGTTGTGGCGCGCGAACGTGGCTGTCACATGGCGTGCGACGAGCCAGAGCGCGATCACAGTTGCCGCGCGTTATTCGGGCCGCGAATACAACACGCTTACCAATACCGATACGAACCCGGACACCTACGGCGGCACGAGCACGTACACCGTTGTCGACGCCAAATTCACCTTCCGTCCGACGAAGCGAACCGAGCTTGGCATCGGCGTGGATAACCTCTTCGATCACCGCTATTACGTGTTCCATCCGTACGCGGGACGGACGGTTTATGTCGAAGGTCGAATCGGGATTTGACGGCTGGTTTGGGTTTGCAATCTACTCATTGAAGGACATCTCACATGCAACCAGCATCTCTCTCCGATGCACGCATAGCCGCGCGGCATCGTTTGTTATGGCGCTGGCATTTCTATGCCGGCTTGTTTGTCATGCCGCTGCTGCTGGTGCTCGCGATCACCGGCACGTTGTACTGCTTTCAGCCGCAGATCGAGCCGCTGCTGTATCGCGACCGCATGGTCGTCGATGCCCGCGCCGAGCCGCGTCTCAGCCAGCAAGTCTTGCTCGCGAAAGCGACGGCCGCTGAACCGCGCGATGCCGTGCCGACCACTGCGGTTATCAATGCCGATCCACGCCGCAGCGCCGAATTTGTGTTCCGTCTGCAGGCAGGATCGAGCGAAAGCGTCTATCTGAATCCGTACACGGGTGAGGTGCTGGGCAGGCTGAGCGTCGAGAACCGCTTGATGAAGCAGATTCGCAATGTGCATCGCGGATTGATGCTGGGAAAAACCGGCGAGATCCTGATGGAACTGGCTGGCTGCTGGACACTCGTGATGATCGGAACAGGCATTGCCTTGTGGTGGCCGAAAGCGCGCCAGGCGGGCGGTCGCTTTGTGCCGCGGTTGTCGTCGCTGAAAGGCCGTGCGTGGTGGCGTGAATTGCATGCGGTCGGCGGTGCATGGCTCGCGATTGGCGCGCTGTTCTTTGTGCTCAGCGGCTTGCCGTGGTCGAGCACATGGGGCACGCAATTCAAGGCGATGGCAACGTCCGCGCAGCTGGGTTATCCGCAAGGGGCGTGGGGCAAGCCGCATGTCCATTCCGCGAAGCCCGCGATGGACATGACCGATCCATCGATGGCCGGCATGAAGATGGATGATCTGCCGTTGCCGCAGACACCGTGGGCAGTGGGCGCGACGCATGTTCCTGACAGCACGGCTGGTGCAACGGACGCCACCATTCCGCTCGACAAGGTCATTGCGTCGGCAGCGCAAGCGGGCGTCAAGGATGGCTACGGCATCGCATTGCCGACCACCGCCGATGGCGTGTACACCGTGTCGTACTTTCCATCCGATCCGCAGGATGAACGCACCTTGCACATCGATAGATACAGCGGCCAGATTCTCTCGGACATCGCGTATCGCGATTACGGGCGTGTCGCGAAGTGGATTTCGTATGGGACGTCGCTGCACATGGGGCGTTATTTCGGCGTTGCGAACCAGATACTCGCGTCGTTCATCTCACTCGGACTTGCTGCGATGTCGATCAGCGGCTTCGTGATGTGGCGCAAGCGCAAACCGGGCAGGGCGATCGGCGCGCCGTCGAGACCGGTTCTCAATCCACCGATGCGCGCATGGGTCGGCGGCCTGACGGCACTCGGCATCGTCTTCCCGATGATGGGTCTGACGATGCTGATCGTGTGGATATCGGACCGCATGCTGTTCAGTCCCGGCAGGGTTGCCGGCACGCGGTAACTACCCAAATAAACGCGGCGGCCAGCAAGTCGCCGGCCGCGGCAACTTACCTTGAACCGAACTTCAACCGCGTCAGTTGTTCGGCTTCGTTTGCCAGCAGGGCGGCGGCGTCGCGGATTGCGACCTCTAGCGTGATCGGGCCGGGTGCGGGAGAAAAACAGCCGCTGAAATGCTCCGACAAACGCGGCAAGGCGGCCGGATCAATAGCGCCTGACAGCAGCGACGCTTCCACGCCATGCGCACGGGCGTGCTGACACGCGATGAACGGCGCCTTGCCATGCAGCGTCTGCACGTCCGAACGTCCTTCGCCCGTAATCAACCAGTTCGCGCCATCGAGCGCCTCGTCCAGCCCAACTTCGCGCGCGACCACTTCCGCGCCGGCCTCGAAACGCGCGCCGAGCATATGCAGCGCAAAGCCGAGCCCGCCCGCCGCGCCGGCGCCGGGTTTATCGCGTCCGGTGCGCTGGAGCGCCGGTTCAAGCAAATCAGCAAAATGCCTAATCGCTGCATCGATGGTCGCAATCTGATCGGGCGTCACGCCTTTCTGCGGCCCGAAGATCGCCGTTGCACCGTGCTCGCCGGTGAGCGGATTGTCCACGTCGGACATGCCGGTGAATTCGGCTTCCAGCACACGCGGATCGAGCCCACTCGCATCGATGCGCGCAATTCGCGCCAGTTGCGAGGGCACCGGTTCGAGCGGTTTGTTATCTGCATCGAAGAGTTTCAGGCCCAGGCCCACCAGAAGCCCCGCGCCGCCGTCGTTCGTGCTGCTGCCGCCCAGCGCGACATAGAACTTGCGCACGCCGAGATCGAGCAGTGCGCGGATCGCTTCGCCCATGCCGAGCGAACTGCGCTCGGCGACCGGCACGGCCATGCCGTCCGGGTCCGTGATCCCCACGACTTCCGCCGTTTCCACCACCGCGCTGCCATCCGCCAGCAAACCCGTTGCGGCTTGGCGGCGCTTGGCCGCCGCACCCCGTACATCGATCAAACGACGTTCGCCGCCTGCCGCGAGCATGGCGTCGAGCGTGCCTTCACCGCCGTCGGCCATCGGCACGATGCGGATGACGGCATCGCTGCGCGCGCGCCGGATGCCGCCCGCAATCGCGTCCGCGACCTGTTCGGCGCTAAGCGAACCCTTGAAAGAATCCGGAGCGATCACTACAACGGGAGAAGGCGAGGAGGCGGAAAAACCGGCAGGTTGGGAATTGGGCATGATGTCTCAAGTTATGAATTTGCTTGAAATCTAGCGACACGGCCCGAATTAATCAAACCTTATGCGTGTACGGCATGCTTTCGATGCGCGCAGGCAATGCAACCCGCGCTGCCATTGCCCGAACGCGCGTTCGGAAACGAGTCGGGCGGAATGCAACCGGAGCAGCGTCACGGTGTCCGTGGACCGTAAAATTCGCACCAAAAGCGCCCAAATGGATTGAATTTGGCAGTGAATTTGCCAGTATTTGGCAGAGCAAACCCTCATCCGCCGCGACCCTTGCAAATAGTTTGGTAAAATGTTTGGCTCGGTTGACTCAAACCGGCGCGTACGGCTTCCAGACACGGCTTGGCGGATCTACGGTATTGAGCGTTGGCGGTGTTTGCCAATGATCTCAGTCAGGCTGCTTGCATTGTTCAGGAACCACTGTGTGCCGTGCGCCTATCGTGGCGCGAGATCGAACCAGAACTGACCAGACACACGAACCCGAATACTCGATTTACTCTAGGACGATAGAAGCCATGGCTAACGTTGTTGAAAACCTCGGCAAGCTGGAACGCCGTGTGACGATTTCCCTGCCGAAAGATACGGTGCAAAAGGAAGTGGATTCGCGTATCCGTCAGCTGGCGAAAAACGTGCGCATGCCGGGTTTCCGCCCGGGCAAGGTACCGCTCAAGATGGTGACGCAGCAGTACCAGGGTCAGGTTGAAGCCGAAGTGCTGAGCGACAAGGTAGGCAAGGAATTCTTCGACGTCACGCGCACCGAAAACCTGCGCGTGGCAGGCCAGCCGAGCTTTGCGCCCAAGGGCGGCGAAGTCGCTGGCGAAGCGGCCGAATATGCATTCGACGCAACTTTCGAGGTATATCCGGAAGTGAAGATCGGCGACGTGGCGACGGCTGAAATCGAACGCACGGTCACGACCATCTCGGAAGCCGAAATCGACCGCACGCTGGAAATCCTGCGCAAGCAGCGCGTGCATTACCACGCACGCGGCGAAGGCGGCGAGCACGGTGACGGCGGCGCGGATACGGCAGCTAAAGACGGTGACCGCGTCACCATGGACTTCGTCGGCAAGCTCGACGGCGTGCTGTTCGAAGGCGGCAGCGCTGAAGACTTCACGTTCGTGCTGGGTGAAGGCCGCATGTTGCCGGAATTCGAAACAGCGGCGCTCGGCCTGAAGGTCGGCGAGTCGAAGGAATTCGACCTCAAGTTTCCCGACGACTACCACGGCAAGGACGTGGCCGGCAAAACGGCTCAGTTCACCATCACGATGAAGAAGATCGAATGGGCGCACCTGCCGGAAATCGATACCGACTTCGCGAAATCGCTGGGTGTGGAAGACGGCGACACGACGAAGATGCGCGGCGAGATTAAAGACAATCTGGAACGTGAAGCCAAGCGCCGCACGCAGCAGATCGTGAAGAACCAGGTCATGGACGCGCTGCTGAAGATTTCCGAACTCGACGTGCCGAAGGCGCTGATCGAGCAGGATCAGCAACGTCTGGTTGAAATGGCACGTCAGGATCTGCAACAGCGCGGCGTGCCGAACGCAGCGGACGCTCCCATCCCCGCAGAAATGTTCGCGGAACAAGCTGAACGCCGCGTCAAGCTGGGCCTGGTTCTGGCTGAGCTGGTCAAGAACAACGACCTGCAGGCGAAGCCGGAACAGATCCGCGCGGAAGTCGACGAATTCGCGAAAAGCTACGAGGACCCGAAGGAAGTCGTCCGCTGGTATTATTCGAATCAGCAGCGCCTCGCCGAAATGGAAGCGTATGTTGTGGAGAGCAACGTCGTGGACTTCGTGCTCGGCAAGGCCCGAGTGAGCGACAAGGAAGTAAGCTTCGAAGAATTGGCCAGCGCGACGGCGCAAGCGTAAGCAGCGTCGACAAGGCGTGCAGGGCCGTCGAGGTGACGGGCCGGCACGCCTTTTTTGCATTTCGGTTGCCGGTCTTGTTGCCCGGTTGTGCCGTTTTTCGGATGTTCCTTTGTCGTTCAGTATCCCTATTCCGAACAAGGAAATTGCATGACCTTTCGCGCTCAATTACTGGACACGCTCGCGTCGAACGCGCCGCATGATTTCGAAACCAAGGCGCTCGGTCTGGTGCCCATGGTGGTGGAAACGAGCGGCCGCGGCGAACGTGCCTATGACATCTATTCGCGCCTGCTGAAAGAGCGACTGGTGTTCCTGGTCGGCGAAGTGAACGACCAGTCGGCCAACCTTGTGGTCGCGCAGTTGCTGTTCCTCGAAAGCGAAAACCCCGACAAGGACATCAGCCTGTACATCAACAGCCCGGGTGGCTCGGTGTCGGCTGGCATGGCCATTTACGACACCATGCAGTTCGTGAAGCCGGACGTTGCTACGTTGTGCATGGGACTGGCCGCGAGCATGGGCGCTTTCCTGCTGGCAGCGGGCGCCAAGGGCAAGCGGGTTGCGCTGCCCAACTCGCGCGTGATGATTCATCAGCCGCTCGGCGGCGCGCGTGGTCAGGCATCGGATATCGAAATTCAGGCACGCGAAATTCTGTACCTGAAGGAACGTCTGAACCAGTTGCTCTCGCACCATACGGGTCAGCCGGTGGAACGTCTTGCACGCGACACCGACCGCGACAATTTCATGTCCGGCGATGACGCGCAGGCGTACGGTATCGTCGATCAGGTTCTTCACAAGCGTCCCTGAGCGGCGTCCATAGGCGCCTTTAACCGGCGTCGAGCCGGTCGTTGGGGACGGGTTGGAAACTGACGGGCCGGCTGTTCCGTTTTTGTCCATACGGACGTTGCGATTTCGGGCCAGACCGCCAACGGCGGGCGCGGCAACCGAAGCCGCGCGTCAAGGCTGGAGCCAACGCGGAAAACGGCGTCAAAGCACACGCCACACGCGCTTTCAGCTTACGCAGAGGCCATTTCTGCGTAGGTGAATTGAGCGGCGTATTATGTAATCGAGTGTCCGGAGGCTCGCACATCCATGGCGGACAAAAAAGGTTCTAACAGCGAAAAGCTGTTGTATTGCTCGTTCTGCGGCAAGAGCCAGCACGAGGTCAAGAAGTTGATTGCAGGTCCTTCTGTGTTCATCTGCGATGAATGCATCGACTTGTGCAATGAAATTATCCGCGACGAAGCTGCCGGCGCGGCGGAAGAGGCTGGCCTGACGAAGTCGGATCTGCCGAGCCCGCAAGAGATCAGCGAGATCCTGAACCAGTACGTGATCGGTCAGGAGCGCGCGAAGCGGATTCTTGCAGTGGCCGTGTACAACCACTACAAACGTCTTAAGCATCTCGAGAAGAAAGACGACATTGAGTTGTCGAAGAGCAACATCCTGCTGATCGGACCCACGGGTTCGGGCAAGACCTTGCTCGCGCAGACGCTTGCGCGCATGTTGAACGTCCCGTTCGTGATTGCAGACGCAACCACGCTCACGGAAGCCGGTTATGTAGGCGAAGACGTTGAAAACATTATTCAGAAGCTGCTGCAGAATTGTAATTACGAAGTCGACAAGGCTCAGCGCGGCATCGTTTACATCGATGAAATCGACAAGATCAGCCGTAAGTCGGATAACCCGTCCATCACGCGCGACGTGTCGGGCGAGGGTGTTCAGCAAGCGCTGTTGAAGCTGGTCGAAGGCACCATGGCTTCGGTTCCGCCACAGGGTGGCCGCAAGCACCCGAACCAGGACTTCATCCAGGTCGACACCACCAATATTCTCTTCATCTGCGGCGGCGCGTTCGACGGCCTTGAAAAGGTCATCATCGATCGTACGGAAAAGACCGGCATCGGTTTTGGCGCGAGCGTGAAGAGCAAGAAGGATCGTGACGCGGGTGAAGTGCTGCGTGAAGTGGAACCGGAGGACTTGATCAAGTTTGGTCTGATTCCTGAGCTGATCGGCCGTCTGCCCGTGGTGGCGACGCTCGGCAAGCTCGATGAAGACGCGCTGATCAAGATCCTGACCGAGCCGAAGAATGCGCTGGTGAAGCAGTATCACAAGCTGTTCAACATGGAACGTGTGGACCTGGAGATTCGTCCGGGCGCCTTGAAGGCCATTGCGTTGAAAGCAATCCGTCGCAAGACGGGTGCGCGCGGTCTGCGGTCCATCTTGGAACAAGCGCTGCTGGATGTGATGTACGAACTGCCGGCAATGAAGGGTGTGAGCAAGGTTATCGTAGATGACAATACAATTGATGGCGACGGCAAGCCGCTCTTGATCTACGAAGACACGCCGAAGGTAGCAGGTTCTAACTGAGTTGGGCTGTGTGTCGGCGAAAAGCCGTTCATGGCAACGTGAACGGTTTTTTGTTTATTTTTCGGATATCTTGTGGACGTTACTGACACGTTACTGAGGCGAATTTTTTCGATTCATTGATCTTTTCCCACACGCTTAAGGCTTGCAATCCATTTTGACGGCCTTATTTACGACTGAACTGATTCCACTACTGGGGAAATGAAAATGTCAGGAACCCAACTCCTCCCGCAGGAACGTATTACTCTCCCGCTGCTTCCGCTGCGTGACGTAGTCGTTTTCCCGCACATGGTAATTCCGCTTTTTGTCGGACGACCCAAATCGATCAAGGCACTCGAAGCCGCGATGGAAGGTGGCAAGCACATCATGCTTGTCGCCCAGAAGACCGCTGCGAAAGACGAGCCGACCGAAAAAGACATGTACGAAGTGGGATGTATCGCAAACATCCTGCAAATGCTGAAGCTGCCGGACGGTACCGTGAAGGTGCTGGTCGAAGGCTTGCAACGTGCCAAGACGCTCACGATCGAAGAACAGGAAACTCAGTTTTCCTGCGACGTGATGCCGCTCGAACCCGACCACGCCGACAGCGCTGAAACCGAAGCGCTGCGCCGCGCGATTGTGTCGCAGTTCGATCAGTACGTGAAACTCAACAAGAAGATCCCTCCTGAGATCCTGACGTCGCTGTCGGGTATCGACGAAGCGGGTCGTCTGGCCGACACCATCGCGGCGCATTTGCCGTTGAAGCTCGACCAGAAGCAGCACATTCTCGAAATGTTCCCGGTTGTGGAACGCCTTGAGCATCTGCTTGCGCAACTCGAAGCCGAAATTGACATTCTTCAGGTCGAAAAGCGTATCCGTGGACGCGTGAAGCGTCAGATGGAAAAGAGCCAGCGCGAGTATTACCTGAACGAACAGGTCAAGGCGATCCAGAAGGAACTGGGCGAAGGCGAGGAAGGTGCGGATCTCGAAGAACTCGAGAAGCGCATCACGAACGCACGCATGCCCAAGGAAGCCAAGAAGAAGGCCGACGCGGAGTTGAAGAAGCTCAAGCTGATGTCGCCTATGTCGGCTGAAGCCACTGTTGTGCGCAATTACATTGACACGCTGATCGGCTTGCCGTGGCGCAAGAAGAGCAAGGTCAACAATGACCTCTCGAATGCGGAACGCGTGCTCGACGAAGATCACTTTGGCCTCGAGAAGGTCAAGGAACGGATTCTCGAGTATCTTGCGGTCCAACAACGGGTTGAAAAGGTCAAGGCGCCTATCCTGTGCCTCGTCGGGCCTCCGGGCGTCGGCAAGACCTCGCTGGGCCAGTCGATCGCACGCGCAACGAACCGCAAGTTCGTACGCATGGCGCTTGGCGGCGTGCATGACGAGTCCGAGATTCGCGGTCACCGTCGCACGTATATTGGGTCGATGCCCGGCAAGATCTTGCAGAGCCTGTCGAAGATCGGCGTGCGCAATCCGCTTTTCCTGCTCGACGAAGTCGACAAGATGGGCATGGATTTCCGCGGCGACCCGGCGTCTGCCTTGCTTGAAGTGCTCGATCCGGAACAGAACCATACCTTCGCCGATCACTACATTGAAGTGGACTTCGACTTGTCGGACGTGATGTTCGTGGCGACGTCGAACTCGCTGAACATTCCGCCGCCGTTGCTCGACCGGATGGAAGTGATTCGCCTCTCGGGTTACACCGAGGACGAGAAGGTCAACATCGCGCAGAAGTATTTGTTGCCCAAGCAGATCCGCAACAACGGCCTCAAGGCTGGCGAAATGGATCTGACCGAAGAAGCGATCCGCGACATCATTCGTTATTACACGCGTGAAGCCGGCGTTCGTTCGCTTGAGCGTGAAATGTCGAAGATCTGCCGCAAGGTCGTGAAGATGCTTCTGCTGAAAAAGGCGGAAGGCGCGGTTCGGATCGACGGCAGCAATATCGACACGTTCCTTGGCGTGCGCAAGACCGACTTTGGTCTGGCCGCGAAGGAGAACCAGGTCGGTCAGGTGACGGGTCTCGCGTGGACGGAAGTGGGCGGCGACTTGCTGACCATCGAAGCTGCTGTGATGCCGGGTAAGGGCAACATCATCCGCACGGGTTCGCTCGGCGACGTGATGAAGGAGTCGGTCGAGGCAGCGCGTTCAGTGGTGCGTTCGCGTTCGCGTCGTCTGGGTGTGTCGGATGAGGCGTTCGAGAAGAAGGACATCCACATCCACGTGCCCGAAGGCGCGACGCCGAAGGACGGTCCGTCTGCCGGTATCGCCATGACGACGGCGCTGGTATCCGTGCTGACCGGTATTCCGGTTCGTGCAGACGTTGCAATGACTGGCGAAATCACGTTGCGCGGCGAAGTGTTGCCTATCGGCGGATTGAAGGAGAAGTTGCTGGCGGCACATCGCGGCGGCATCAAGCTCGTCCTGATCCCGGAAGAGAACACGAAGGATCTGGCTGAGATTCCTGACAACGTGAAGAACTCGATCGAAATCGTTCCGGTTCGCTGGATCGACAAGGTGCTCGAGCTTGCGCTCGAACGTGTTCCTGCAGCTTTGCCGGAAGAAGAAGCCAAGCCGGCGACGCCCGCTGTCGCGGATAAGAAGGACACGCCAGCCGCTGGTGAGTTCGTGAAGCATTAAGCAACGCCCGGCGCCCGTCGAGGCGCGGCCCGGAAGGGTTGCGCCGGAGTCGAGCCGAAGTCGTGCAAAGCAAAACCCGCGTGGTCAGTGCGAACTGACCACGCGGGTTTTTTTATTTGGGCTTTGATTGGTGCTTTTTGCCGCTGTATCGAACGCACGCTCCCCAGCGTGTTTGCGCGTCAACGGTCAGGCAAAGGCGGCCTAATCAGGCTCAATCCCGGTTGACACCAGTCTTTCGGCTACTTCTAATGACCGCCGCACTTGGGGCTTCAGGGCCCGTGCTCTAGCAGCCTGTCGTGAATCAACTCTTTGCAGCGTCGCCCAACCACAAACCATTATTCGGGGGATCACAATGAACAAGACGGACCTGATCGACCATATTGCGCAGCAAGCTGATATCTCTAAAGCGGCGGCCGGCCGCGCACTCGAAGCCGTGATTGGCGGGGTCAAGACGACACTGAAGAAGGGCGGCTCGGTGACGCTCGTCGGCTTCGGCACATTCGCTGTGGGCAAGCGGACCGCACGCATTGGCCGTAATCCCCGTACGGGCGATGAAATCAAGATTGCAGCCGCGAAGGTTCCGAAATTTCGCCCTGGCAAAGCGCTAAAAGATGCGCTAAACTAGCGGACTCGCTGGATACGGACCGGTTTGAACAGTTCGGGTCTGGCGGAGCAGGTCACATACTCAGTTGCGTAACGAGCGAGTGTGAGGATCGCTCCAAAAGATCATCCAAGCAGATTGCATAAGATCGCGAAACGGGTGATTAGCTCAGTTGGTAGAGCGGCGCCCTTACAAGGCGTAGGTCGGCGGTTCGAGCCCGTCATCACCCACCAAACCGTCTCGTTGGTATGGTCCGAAGCAGTCTGAAGACACGCAGAGTAGTATCCGAAAACCCGCAAAGCTATTGGCTCTGCGGGTTTTTTATTGCCAAGTCGAATGAATAAGAACTTGACAGTGTGCGCCATTATCCGTATTGTCCGACAACCTGATAAAGAGATGAGCCCATGCTCGAGCTGGAACGCCCCGATTCGCTGGTCAAACGTGTCGTCGACGCCATTCGCGCGGAGATCGAATCGGGACGTCTGGCCGCAGAGGCACGCTTGCCGACGGAGCATCAACTGGCGGAGCGTCTCAACGTGAGCCGCTCGGTGATCCGCGAGGCAGTGGCGCAGTTGAAGTCAGACGGTGTGCTGGTGGCGCGGCGCGGTGCGGGTTCGTATATCTCGCAGACACCGGCAGGCACGGTGTTTCGTTTGCCGAGCGAGGCCGGACGCAAGCCCGACCTTGCACAACTGTTCGAGATGCGGTTGTGGATCGAGACGCAGGCGGCTACGAGTGCGGCTCAGCGCCGCTCGACAGGCGATCTCAAGCGCATGAGCGACGCGATCCGTGAGATGCAGAAAAAGCGCAACGATTTCGACTCGGCTGCTGCTGCCGACGTGGCGTTTCATCGTGCGATCGCTGCTGCAACGAAGAACGATTACTTCGTTGCATTCCACGATTTCCTGCGCGGCCAGCTTGCAGCGACACGTCGGAAAGCGTGGGAAAACTCGGCGTATCACGCGGGCGGCTCGACCGACGCGCAGCAAGAACACGGCGAGCTGTACGACGCGATTTCGCGTCGTGACCATCGCGCCGCAGCCGCAGCGGCAGAAAAGCATTTGCGAGCCGCGGCCAAGCGGCTGGGAATCGAGTTGCCCCCGACAGATTGAACCGGATGCTGCGATTCCGGATCCGCCTTCAGAGGTTGGTCCGAAATCGCAGCATCGTTTTTTTTGGCAAAAGTTAGTCTGACAACCTGATAAGTAAAAGACGGTTTTATCGATCGGCGACCTACACGAAAACATGACTTACGACTTCTGCATCATCGGTGGCGGCATTGTTGGGTTGGCGACTGCCATGGAACTGCTGCAACGCGAACCCGCCGCCTCGCTGCTCCTGCTGGAAAAAGAAGCGGCACTCGCCAAACATCAGACGGGGCACAACAGCGGCGTGATTCATGCCGGCATCTATTACCAGCCCGGAAGTCTCAAGGCCGAACTTTGCAAGCGCGGCGCACAAGCAACCAAGGACTTCTGCGTAGAACACGGTATCAACTTCGAGGTGTGCGGGAAGCTGCTGGTGGCGTCCAATCCGCTCGAAGTGCAGCGCATGGAGGCGCTTTTCGCGCGCTCGCAGCAAAACGGGCTGCGAGTCGAGCGTCTCGATGCAGCCGAGCTGCAGCGACGCGAGCCGAACATCGCAGGCGTGGGTGGCCTTTTCGTCGATACCACCGGCATCGTCGATTACCGCGCCGTGTGCGAGGCCATGGCACGCGTCATTCAGCGGTGGGGCGGAGTGATCCGCTTGTCGACCAAGGTGACATCGATCAAGGAGACCGGCGATCTCGTGAAGATCGGCGCAGAGGACGGCGAGTGGCAAGCGAAGAAACTGGTCGTCTGCGGCGGCCTTCAGTCGGACCGGCTGGCGCGAATGGCGGGTGTCTCCATCGATCATCAGATAGTGCCGTTTCGCGGCGAATACTTCCGGCTGCCGGCCTCAAAGAACAAGGTGGTCAGCCATCTGATCTATCCGATTCCCGACCCGGACCTGCCGTTTCTCGGCGTGCACCTGACCCGCATGATCGACGGCAGCGTGACGGTCGGCCCGAACGCCGTGCTTGGTTTTGGACGCGAGAGTTACCCGAAGCTGTCGGCTAATTTGCGCGACATTGCCGAGTTCACACGCTTCCCGGGCTTCTGGAAAACGATCTGGCGCAACCTGCGCTCGGGCACGACCGAGATGCGCAACTCGCTCTTCAAACGCGGGTATCTCGAACAATGCAGGAAGTATTGCCCGTCCTTGACGCTCGAGGACCTGCTGCCCTGTGAGGCCGGTATTCGCGCCCAGGCGGTGATGCGCGACGGCACGCTCGTGCATGACTTTCTCTTCGCCGATACCCCGCGCATGGTGCACGTCTGCAACGCACCATCGCCGGCTGCAACTTCCGCCATTCCGATTGGCTCGATGATCGCCGATCGGATTCTCAAGGCTGCCTGAACTCCCTGCCGGCCGTTTAAACCACGATGCACCCATGACGCACCCATGCGTCGACGATAACAACCAGGAGACTCAGTAGTGAACCCGCAACGCTTTATCCCCACCCGCCTTTCCGCTCCCAACGGCGCTCGCACTCGTGCCATGCGCACATCGCTCGTGCTGGCTGCTGCCAGTAGTGCTGCAAGTGTTGCTCATGCCCAGGGCAGCGTGACGCTGTACGGCATCATCGACGAAGGCATCAACTACACGAGCAATGTGCAGACAAGCGCCGGGCACGGCCACAACCTGTACAACCTTTCCAGCGGCATCCTGAGCGGCAGCCGCTGGGGTTTGAAGGGCAGCGAGGATCTCGGCGGCGGCATGAAAGCCATCTTCCAGCTGGAAAACGGTTTCGACGTCAACAACGGCAAGCTGGGGCAGGGCAATCTGGAGTTCGGGCGGCAAGCCTATATGGGCGTGTCCACGCCCTACGGCGTGGTGACGCTCGGGCGCCAGTACGACCCCGTGGTGGACTACATCCATCCGCTAATGCCGAGTGCCATGTTCTCGGGCAGCATCGGCGCGCATCCCGCCGACCTCGACAACCTCAACAACGCAAACCGCGTCAACAACTCGGTCAAGTACCGGAGCGCGAGCTATGCAGGCTTCTCTGCAGAAGGCCTCTACAGCTTCGGCGGCGTGCCGGGCGGCATGGGACAAAACCACATCTATTCGTTGGGCGTGGGTTATGGGAGAGGGCCGCTGACCATCGGTCTTGGTTATCTCAATGCCCGCAATCCGAATGCATCGTTCTTCGGCACTGCCGTTGGCGCAACCGCCGCGAGCAACAACTTCGGAACATCGCCGGTCATCAGCGGTTATGCGTCGGCACAGAGCGAGCAGATCGTTGCGGCAGGCGCGACTTATACGATAGGCGCGGCGACCATCGGCGGGATTTATTCGAACACGAAGTTCAAGAGTCTGAGCGGCGTGGTGTCTGCGCTCAATGTCACGGGCGCGTCGGGTACGCAGACGTTCAACAGCGGCGAAGTGAGTCTTCAGTACCAGCTGACGCCCGCGCTGCTCGTGGCGGCTGCCTACAACTACACAGACGGCAGCGGTGCCAACAACGCGCGTTACCAGCAGGGCTCGCTTGCAGCTGATTACTTACTCAGCAAACGAACCGACTTCTACGTCATTGGCGTGATGCAGCACGCGTCGGGCACCGACTCGACCGGCCGCGCCGCGCGAGCATCGCTCAATGGCCTCACGGCGTCGTCATCGGATCAGCAAATCGCGATCCGCTTTGCGATCCGCCATAAGTTCTGAGCTCGATCGCTTCTCCGAATTTCCTCTCGACAGGACGTTAACGTGACTACTTCTACTCCTCTAACCGCGTTGAATCGCGCCAGCCTGCTCAAGGTCAGCACGGCGACGCTTACCACGGCGCTCTTCAAACGCGGTCTTCGCAATGTCTGCGTGCAGGGCATATTGCCGTTCAATCCGGCCGCGTCCCGCATGGTCGGCGAAGCCTACACCATGCGCTATATCCCGGCGCGGGAAGACCTCGACCATATCGGCGTGTTCGCCGATCGCACTCATCCGCAACGCCGCGGGGTGGAAGAGATTCCGGCCGGCCACGTGATGGTCATCGATTCGCGCAAGGACCCGCGGGCTGCATCGGCGGGCGGCATCCTGATTACGCGCATGATGGTCCGCGGCGCGGCTGGTGTGGTGAGCGACGGCGGTTTTCGTGATTTTCCCGACCTGCAGAAGCTTGATTTTCCGGTCTACGCCATGCGGCCTTCCGCACCGACCAACCTGATCCATCATCACGCGGTGGACCTTAACGTGCCGATCGCGTGCGGCGACGTCGCGGTGTATCCGAGCGACATTATCGTCGGCGACGCGGAGGGTGTGGTCGTCATCCCGGCGGAGATTGCCAACGAGATCGCTGAAGAAGCCGCGAGCATGACCGAATTCGAGGACTGGGTCGAGACGCAGGTCCGCGGCGGGCGTTGTACCTTCGGACTCTATCCGCCCGATGCCGCGACTCGCGCCGAGTTCGAGGCATGGCAAGCCGAGTGCGCTGGACGGGGAGCGGCATCGTGAACGCGAAAACGCGGGTGCGCGTGCTGTATCTTGCACGCGGCACGGAGGATCTGTACAACACGGTCCGCGGTTATCTGCCGGCGGACTTCGAACTGGTGACGCTGGCTGGCGATACGCCGGAGGAGGTTTATCGCCATCTGCCAGAGTGCGAAGTAATTGTGGTGGCGACACGGCGTCTGGATGCCGCGATGATCGCCGCGGCGACGCAGTTGCGGCTGGTCGTGCATCAGGGCGTGGGTTATCACGATACCGTCGATGCCCCCGCGCTGCGCGAACGCGGCGTGGCGCTGGCAATCACACCCGACGGCACCGCGACGACCGTGGCCGAGCACGCGGTCATGCTCATGCTCGCGGCCTGCCGTCATCTCGCCTTCGCGGACTCGGAACTGAGGGCTGGGCGTTTCCATGTCAATGCGCTGCGCCTGAAGTCGCAGACGCTGGCGGGCAGGAAGATCGGTTACATCGGCATGGGACGCATCGGCCGTGCGACGGCGCTGCGTCTTCGCGAGTGGGGCACGAGCGGGTTGTACGTGGACCCGCTCGCGCTCCCGGGCACGAGCGAAGCGGAACTCGGAGTGCGGCGCGTGACACTCCACGAACTCCTTGCGCAAGCCGATATCGTGAGTCTGCATGTACCGCTGACACAGGACACCCGAACCATGATCGATGCGCGCGCCTTCGCGCGAATGAAGGCGGGCGCGGTGCTCGTGAACACGGCGCGCGGCCCGGTTGTCGATCAGGCGGCGCTCGTGTCCGCGCTCGACAGCGGCCATCTCGGCGCAGCAGGTTTCGACGTGTTCGAGCAGGAGCCGGTGACAGCGAACCATCCGCTTGCACGCTTCGAGAACGTCGTGCTGACACCGCATATCGCGGCCGCCACGCGCGATACCTTCGACGCAAAGATGAGCGGTGTTTTCGAAAGAATCCGGCGCTTCTATGCGGACGAACCGATGCAGGATCAGGTGTTTTAAAACTAGCCACAGGATCGCGCGAAAAGCGGCCGGCATGGAGACAAAAGTGATTAACCCGAGTATTGAAGCACAACTATTCAAACGCGTTTCGTGGCGGCTCGTGCCACTGCTGGTCGCGATTTATCTGGTCGCTTATATCGACCGGGCGAACATCGGTTTTGCGAAACTGCAGATGCTGAGCAGCCTCAAGATGAGCGAGACGTCGTATGGTTTCGCGTCATCATTGTTCTTTATCGGCTATCTGATTTTCGAGGTGCCGAGTAATCTTGCGATGCATCGCTACGGCGCGCGCCGCTGGATCGCCCGGATCATGCTGACCTGGGGCGTGGCGACGCTCGCGCTCGCATGGACACCGTCGCCGCTCGCGTTCCAGATCCTGCGCTTCATTCTCGGCGCAGCCGAAGCGGGGCTTTATCCGGGCATCATTTTGTATCTCGGCATGTGGTTTCCCGAGCGCCAGCGCACGGGCATTGTGGGCTTGCTGACCCTTGGAAGCAGCATGGGCAACATGCTTGGTTCGCTGATCGGCGGCATCTCGCTCGCCATGCACGGTCTCGCCGGCTTGCAAGGCTGGCAATGGGTGTTCCTCACCACGGGCGCACCGGCCGTATTGCTGACCTTCGTCACGCTGCTTTGCCTGCCTGACAATCCGCGATCGGCGCGTTTCTTGTCGAGTGGCGAGAAGCAGATGATCGAAGACACGCTGCGACGCGATCCGCCACCGCCACCGCGCGCGGCCACGGGCAAATGGTCCATCGCCGCGCTCGTCACGGTGGCGCTCTTCAGCGTTGGCTACGGCACGATCTCGATCGCCATCTACGGCATTGCGTACTGGCTGCCGACGCTCGTGCGTGGTTTCGGCGTGACCAGCACGGAGAACGGCTTGCTTAACATGATCCCGTGGCTCATCACGTCGCTGGTCCTGTTCTGGCTGCCGCGCCGCTTGCGTCACGTACGCGCCGTTCTTGTCGCCAGCATGTGCGCCGCGCTGCTAGGAATCCTGTGCTTCGTCATGAGTGTCGCGCCGATGTCGAACACATTGCGCTTCGCGGCGCTCTCGCTCGGTGCGCCGTGTCTTTATCTGATGATCCCGTGTTTCTGGTCGTTGCCGCCGCGGTTGCTGCCTGAGTCGTTCATGAAGGGCGCGGGCGGTGCTGCGGCGCTCGCCGTGATCGCGGCCGGATCGAGCGTTGGCGGTTTCATCGCGCAGAACCTGATGCCGTGGGTGGGCAAGGTGACCGGGAGCGCAGCCGCACCCATGCTCGTGCCCGCGGGCAGCCTGCTGTTCCTGGGCGGCGGCGCGGTCGTAGTCTGGATCGTGCTGGGTCTCGGACGCGGGCGAGGCGCGGGCCCGGTGACGGCAATTTAACAATACTCCTTATCATTTTTTAGAGCTGAGCAGCTATGACGGACACCATTCCACGCGTCGATGCAAACGTCGCAAGGCAGCAAATCGAAGTGATCCTGCAGGCCTGGGGCATGACGCGCTCGGCGTTCACGCTATCGGCGGATATCCTCATCGATTCGGACCTGAAGGGCATCGATTCCCATGGTATTTCGATGCTGATGTTCTACGACCAGCTTTTTCGCGCCGGTCAGATCGACATGCAGGCGAGCGCGGGCATCGTGCGTGAGACCGCGACGACCGCGTTAGTCGATGGTCAGGCGTCCATGGGCCATCCAACCTCGCACGTGGCGATGGAACTCGCGATCCAGAAGGCGCTCGCAAGCGATATCGGCGCGGTCTCCGTGTTTAATTCGCAGCATTTCGGCGCGGCCGGTTATTACGCGGAGATGGCGGCGAAACGCGGTCTCATGGCTATAGTCGCGTGTTCGACGCGGCTCGCGACCGTGGTGCCGACGTATGGCGCGCAACCCATGCTCGGCACCAACCCGTTCGCGTTCGCCGTGCCGGCGGGGCGCCATCCGGCGGTGATAGTGGATATGTCGACGAGCGTGGTTGCATCGAACAAGGTGAAGGTCTACGCGCTGCAGGGCAAGCCGTTGCCACCGGGCTGGGCGCTCGATGCAAACGGCGCTCCGCTCACCGATTCCGCTGAAGCATTCCGTCTGTTGTTCGGTCGTCTCGGTGGCGGCCTTGCGCCGCTCGGCGGCGACGGCATGGTGTTGGGCGGCCACAAGGGCTACGGGCTAGGACTGATGGCGCAATTGTTCGGCAGCACGCTCGCTGGCGGCTCATTCTCACCGATTCGCAACAAGACGCAGGCGAGCAACGAGCCCGACAACATCGGTCACTTCTTCCTCGCGATGAACCCCGCCGCCTTCCGGCCGTTCGATGAATACCAGTCCGATGTCGATGATGTCATCGATGCGTTACGAAGCTGCACGCCCGCGGACCCCGCGCGGCCGGTGCGGATCCCGGGCGATCCGGAGCGCCTTGCGCGCGATGAGCGCAGCAAGCTGGGCATACCGATGCCCGACAGTTTGCGTAGCCAGCTCCACGAGGTCGCGACCAGGGCAGGGGCGCCTTTTCTGCTGGGGGACCGAGGCTGTGCTTAACGAAGCGATGCAAGCTTAAGTACATTAAAGGAGGAGACAACGTCATGCAGGGACAAGAACACAGGGCGCAATACCGGTGGATACCGGTCATCCTGCTATTCGTCATCGGTGCTGTGAACATACTGGATCGCAGCACGCTTGCCATCGGCAACTCGCATATTCGCGCAGACCTGAAACTATCTGCTGGCGAGATGGGCTTGCTGCTTTCGGCGTTCTCGTGGGCGTACGCGTTCTCGCAACTGCCCCTGGGAGCGCTGCTTGACCGGACCGGGGCACGCCGCGTTCTTGGCATCGGGTTGTTCATCTGGTCGATTGCGCAGGTTTTCGGCGGACTGAGCACGTCGTTCAGGAATTTCGTGGTGTCGCGGATTTTGTTGGGGGTGGCGGAGTCCCCCACTTATCCGGCGGGCGCAAAGGTGATCGCCGAGTATTTCCCACGGCAGCGGCGAGGCAAACCCACGGCGGTTTTCCTCGCTTCGACCACGCTTGCTCCCGCCATCACGCCACCGCTGCTCACCTGGCTCATGCTCGCTTTCGGCTGGCGTCAGATGTTCGTGATCATGGGCGTGACCGGGATCCTGGTGTCGCTGCTGTGGATGCTTTATTGCCGCAGCAAGGCCGGGATTCCTCCGGCGGAAGCGGCTCACGATGCGTCCTTGTCCGACGCTGAAGCTGCGGACGAGGCGTCCTCAGCCAAGCTGAGTTGGGCCGACTTTCGCCATTTGTTCGCGCAGGCTACGACGTGGGGCATGATGATCGGCTTCGGCGGCGTGATCTATCTGGTCTGGTTTTATCTCACGTGGCTGCCGGGTTATCTCGAGCATGAACGTCATCTCGCGATAGGAACGACGGGCTGGGTACTTAGTATTCCCTATGTTTTTGCCTGCTTCGGCGGCCTGCTCTCCGGCTACTTGGGTGACAAACTCATGCAACGCGGGTTGACCCCGGTTAATAGCCGAAAATGGATGATCGCCATCGCACTTGTGGTGAGCGCGGGTTTTACCTTCCTGGCCGCCCGGGCCGAAAGCGCGAGCCTCGCCATCGGTTATCTCTGCGTGGTGATGTTCTTTCTCTACGTCGCGAGCAGTGGTGCATGGACGCTCGTCAATGTGGTCGTGCCGAAACGCATGATTGCGTCGGTGGGAGCGTTGCAGAACTTTGGCGGTTATTTCGGCGGTTCGTTCGCGCCGATCGTGACGGGTTATACGCTCCAATACACCAACTCGCTGAACAACGCATTTGTTGTTGCGGCGATGGTCGGCGTATTGGGCGCGGCGGCATATGTACTGCTGGTGCGCAAGCAGATAACGGGCCGCGAGACGCTCGGCGCGCCTTCCGGAACAAGCGTAATGACGTAATGCCGTAATGGCGGCTTGATCCGCCCGTCACAGCCGATTGGATCATTAACTTTGGGAGCCCAGTGTGAGTATTAATAGTACGAGCAGGACCGGTGGTCAAATCCTTGTCGATGCGCTTCGCATACACGGCGTCGAGCGGGTGTTCTGTGTGCCGGGTGAGAGTTATCTCGCGGTGCTCGATGCGTTCCATGATGCACGCGACGCCATCGACGTCACGGTGTGTCGACAGGAGGGCGGAGCGTCGTATATGGCCGAAGCGTACGGCAAGCTGACCGGCAAGCCGGGGATCTGTTTCGTGACACGCGGGCCGGGTGCGACCAATGCGTCCATCGGCGTTCACACGGCCTTCCAGGACTCCACGCCCATGCTGTTGTTCGTCGGACAGGTTGCGCGAGAGCAGACAGATCGCGAGGCGTTCCAGGAGATCGACTACCGGCAGATGTTTGGTCATGTCGCGAAGTGGGTAGTGCAGATCGATGATGCCGGCCGCATTCCTGAACTCGTCAGCCAGGCGTTTCATCGCGCCGTCAACGGGCGGCCCGGCCCCGTGGTGATTGCGTTACCGGAGGACATGCTGACCGAGGCCGTACGCGTGGCGGATGCGGGCGCCTATAAGCCGATCGTGCCAAGCCCGGACCGGGAGGATATGGCAGTGGTACGCACGCTGCTGGCGCACGCGCAGAGGCCGCTGATGATCATCGGCGGGGGTGGTTGGACTGCTCAGGCGGTTGCGGACATGCAGGCATTCGCGGAGCGTTTCGATCTTCCGGTGGCGGCGTCGTTCCGGTGCCAGGATTTGTTCGATAACACGCGTCCCAACTATGTGGGCGACCTGGGATTGGCGACGGGTCCGGACTTGTTTGCAGGCGTTCGCGGTGCCGACCTGTTGTTGGTGGTGGGTGCCCGCCTCGGCGAGTTGACGACTGCCGGCTACACGCTTGTGGATATTCCAGTGCCGAAGCAGAAGCTGGTGCATGTGCATCTGGGCATTGAAGAACTGGGCCGTGTGTATCAGCCGACCGTGGGGATCAACAGCGGCATGGCGCCATTTGCACGGGCGGCATATGCTCTCGAACCGGTCGCGCATGTGCCCTGGAAAACGCATACGGCGGCGCTGCGCGCAGCGTATGTTGTGGCACTTGAGCCGTTGCCATCGCCGGGTCCGGTGCAGATGAGCGAAGTCGTGCGATGGCTGAGCGAGCGTGTTCCTGCCGACACGATTCTGACCAACGGCGCGGGCAACTATTCCGGGTGGCTGCAGCGATATTTCCAATACAAGGGTTTTCGCACCCAGCTGGCGCCGACGAACGGTTCGATGGGATATGGGGTTCCTGCGGCCGTCGCAGCAAAGCTGACCGTGCCGGACCGTCTGGTAATCGCGTTTGCGGGGGACGGTTGTTTCCTGATGAACGGTCAGGAACTGGCGACTGCTGTTCAATACCGTGCGAACGTGATTTTCGTGGTGGTGAACAATGGCATGTACGGGACGATTCGAATGCATCAGGAGCGTGAGTATCCGGGGCGGGTGTCGGCGACAGATCTTGTCAATCCGGACTTTGTGATGTTCGCGCGTGCGTTTGGTTGCCACGGAGAGCTGGTGGAGAGCACGGCGCAGTTCGCGCCTGCGTTTGAGCGAGCGGTGGCCTCGGGCAAGCCGGCGCTGATTGAAGTGCGGGTGGACCCGGACGCCTTGACGCCGCGACTGAGTCTTAGCGAAATTCGTGCGCGGGCGCTAGCAAGCCTGAAGGGTTGAGAGGAAAAACGAGGAGCAGGTCTGCCGGGTTCGAGACAAGAAAGGCTTGGACTCGGCGATGCTACGCGTTGAGATATTCCAGACGGAGCGAGATTGAGTGGCACGGCACGCGCGGATGAAACGGGTCGATTGCGTAATCGCTTGCTCAAGATCGTCCGAAGCGCCAGACCTGGCGTGCGCCGGAAAACAGACGACATGGTGCGCTGTGTTGTCTCGGCGCTTCGGCCTCCTGGCAAGCCCGGTCATATCACTATCGTTGGATTCGACAGCACTCCGCTCGTGTTGAGCAAGATTCGGGGCGCGACACAATGCGTCAATCGGTCAGGATCCGATCATGCTGTTCTCCTCGCGCATCTGTATCCATCACTCCCATACCATTCGCCGCTCTCTGTCCTTCGTGCCGGACACCGCTCACTTCCGCGCGTCCTTATCGAACCAGGATGGGGCGCACGGTGCAATCCTCCTGTCCGCCACTTGGCGGTTGTCTCTGGCCGACCTGAACACGGTCCAGGAAACGTGACTCGAGCGTTCGAGCGAGTGTGAACTCTCCGGATTCGAGCCGTAAAACGCTTTGCGTAAATTGGCATAGTGGTAATACCAATATACCAATTGTTAACTGCTTACTACACTGCTCCCTCGTTCACAGATCACGCAAAAAACATGAAAGTATTGATCACGGACTACGACTTCCCAGATGTTGAACTTGAGAGGTCACTCTATGAAAAGGCGGGTATCGAGGTAGTCGTCGCTCAATGCCGTACCGAGCAAGATGTCATTGCAGCCGCCGAAGGCTGCCAGGGTCTTCTCGTTCAATACGCCCCAATCAACGACCGCGTTTTCGCCGCGAGGCCAGAGATCCGTATCGTCAGCCGTCTTGGTGCAGGCTTCGATACCGTCAATACCGCTGATGCTCGCAAGCATGGCGTATGGGTAGCAAATTCTCCCGACTACGGCGTAGGGGAAGTGGCAAGCCATGCGCTCGCGATGACCTTGGCGCTGGTGCGTCACGTGGTCCTGTATGACCGCGATGTCAAGGCGGGAAACTGGCACTACTCGAGCTCGGGGCGGCTTAACCGGGTCTCCGACATGACACTCGGCATTGTCGGACTTGGCCGTATCGGCAAACGTATGGCATACATTGCGCGCAACAGTTTCGCGCGTGTCATCGCCTTCGACCCCTATTTGATTGACGGCGATTTTCCCGCGTATGTAGAACGTGTCGACCTGGCGACGCTCTTTAGACAAGCCGACGCCGTGTCCGTGCACGTGCCGCTCAATGGCGAAACGACCGGCCTGGTGAACGCGGCGCTGCTCGACTTGATGAAGCCGGGAAGCTTTCTCGTCAATACCGCGCGCGGCGGGGTCGTGAACATCGACGATGTGCTGACGGCACTCGACGCCGGCAAGCTCGATGGCGCAGCGCTCGACGTGCTCCCGGTCGAACCGCCGGCAACGAACTCACGCATCGTGCAGCATCCCCGTGTGCTGGTCTCTCCCCACGCCGCCTTTTATTCGGTTGTCGCCGGCGCAGAGTTGCGGCGCAAGGCGGCACAGAACCTGATCGACTGGGCGCGCAATGGACGTCCGTCGTACGTAGTCGTGGAAGGAAGTTAGAAACAGGTCGCAACATCGCCAAACGCGAAAGAGCTGTGAATCACGCTCCATCAACTAAAAATAGGAATCCTATGAATACAAAAGAGACATCCACAAGCGTTGCGCGGGTTGTCGCCGCGCTTGCGTTTGGCATCGCGACGTCCACCGCGCATGCGCAAGTGGCGACTGGCAATACCTCGCAGGCCAAAATTGCGTTGTCCAACAACTACGCCGGCAACTCCTGGCGTCAAGCGATGCTCACGAGCTGGGACAACGCTTCGGGAGCGGCGATCAAGGCCGGGACCATTGCAGGAGCACCCGCTTTCACTACGTCGGGCAACCAGATTACCGAGCAGGCGCAGCAGGTCCAGAACCTGATCCTGCAGGGGTACAAGGCGATCGCAATCGACGCAGCGTCCCCGACTGCACTCAACGGTGTCATCAAACAGGCATGCGACGCGGGCATCGTGGTCGTGTCGTTCGACGGGATCGTGACCGAGCCGTGCGCATACCGGGTGGTCGTTGACTATAAGAAGATGGGTGAGATGCAGCTGGATTATCTCAATGAGCGGATCAAATCCAGAAATCTGCTCGAGATCCGGGGTATCGCTGGTTCATCGATCGATGAACAGATCCATGGGGGAATCGCGGCCGGGGTGCAGAAGCACAGCACGTTCAAGGTCGTTGGTTCGGTCTATGGCAACTGGACTCAAACGGTGGCGCAAAAAGAGGTGGCGGGTATTCTGCCGACGCTTCCCAAGATCGACGCCATCGTCACTCAGGGCGGCGACGGTTACGGTGCGGCGCAGGCGTTCAAGGCAGCTGGGCGACCGGTGCCGGTCATCATCATGGGCAACCGCTACGAAGAGCTCGAGTGGTGGAAGCAGCAATCGAAAGAGGGCTATCAGACGATGTCCGTTTCCATCGCACCGGGCATCTCGACTTTCGCGTTCTGGGTCGCACAGCAAGTGCTTGCAGGAAAGAAGATGCCGCACGACGTAATTGTCCCTCTGGTGATGGTCGAGCAGAACAACCTCGACGAGATGCTCAAGAAAACCCCGGCGGGCGGCGTCACGAACATCGAGTACACCCGGGACGATGTCGTGAAACTGGTCGACAGCATGCCGAAGCATTGATCGGACGGCCTGGCGAATTCCGCACCGCGCATGCGGTGCGCTCCTTCCCCGATTCCCCCGACGATTCATGAGATGAGCATGGCCGAGACGATCGTTTCACTGACAGACATTCACAAGCGCTTTGGCAGCAACCATGTGCTCGATGGTCTTGACTTCGCAGTCGAGAGCGGCGAATGCGTGGGACTGGTCGGGCACAACGGCGCCGGCAAATCAACGCTGATGAATATTCTTGCGGGCACGCTCGCAATAGACAGCGGAGAGATGCGCATCGGCGACCAGCAGGTCGCTGCGCATTCGGTGAACAATGCGCATTCGTCGGGTATTCGCTGCGTGTTCCAGGAGTTGTCGCTATGTCCCAACCTGACCGTAGCCGAAAACGTCCGCGTCCTGCACCATGGCCTGTCCGGGTGGGGCTGGCGCAGGCGCGCCACGCGCCTGATCGCGGACAAGCTCGACGAGATTTTTCCTGGCCATGGAGTCCGATCGGATGCGGTGACCAGCGACCTGACGCTCACGCAGCGTCAGATGGTCGAAATCGCGCGGGCGTTCACTGAAGTAGACGCACCGGTGAGGCTTGTACTGCTCGACGAACCGACCTCGAGCCTTGATTCGACATCGGCGGACCAGCTACTGAACTACGTACATACCGCAACCGCGCGGCAACAGTCGGTCATTCTGATCTCGCACATGCTAGGCGAGATCGTGCGCGCGGCCGATCGCAGCGTCGTGATGCGCGACGGCAATGTTGTCGCTACGTTTGGTCGGGGAGTGACCAAGAACGAGGTCGTTGCGGCGATGGGCAACGTTGCTGCCGAGACTCACGGTCGCGCTGCCACGCGTAAGAGCAACGCGGGCGAACTGCGCGTCGATCTCGCGGTCAAGGGGAAACACATTATCGCGCGCAAGGGCGAGATCATCGGGCTCGCGGGGCTTGCTGGTCACGGTCAGACAGAACTGCTACTCGAGGTGTACCAGCAGGCGCGGCGAAGATCGGCAAGCGTGAACGGCACCGTTGCTTTTGTAGCAGGGGATCGCGTGAAAGACGGTGTGTTCCCATCGTGGTCGATCGGCGCCAATCTTTCAATCGGCGCAATGCCGGGGCTGTCGCGCGCAGGGTTCATATCGCCGGAGGGGGAAGCAGCACTCGGACAAGCTTGGCGGGACCGTATTCGGATCAAGACGGCCGACATGGATCAGCCGATCCTGTCGCTATCCGGCGGTAATCAGCAGAAGGTGCTATTCGCACGGGCGCTCGCGGCCGACTCCCAAATCGTGCTGATGGACGATCCGCTGCGGGGCGTAGATCTCGGCACCAAGCTGGAGGTGTATCAGTTGATTCAGGCAGAAGCGGAGCAAGGGCGGACGTTCCTCTGGTACTCGACTGAACTCGAGGAGCTGGTCTATTGCGATCGCGTGTATGTCTTTCGCAGCGGCCACATGACCGGGTGTTTTTCTGCTGACGAGTTTTCGGAGGACAAGGTGATCAAGGCTTCATTCGATGAGGTGGCGGCATGAACGCATTGCTCCAACCCGCGCGAATGCGCGCAGCATTGCCGGTGATCTCGCTGCTGATTGTGGTGTTGCCGATCTTCTATCTACAACCGCAGACGCTGAGCTATTTCGGCATCAACATGCTGATGAATCTGGCCGTTCCGATCGTGCTCGCAACGATGGCTCAGATGTGCGTGATCACCGTCAACGACCTGGATCTGTCGATAGGCAGTTTTGTCGGCTTCGTGGCGTGCGTCGGCGCCTCGCTCCTGCAGCAGAACACTATGTCAGGCATTGCGGTGCTGGTCGGGTGCGTGCTGGTGTATGGCGTGGTCGGCATGCTGGTCGAGTGGCGCAACTTGCCCTCTATCGTCGTCACGCTGGGCATGTCGTTTGTCTGGCTTGGACTGGCTCTCCTGTTGATGCCGGCACCCGGCGGCAGCACGCCCGAGTGGTTGCAGCACCTGGTTCAGTGGCATATGCCGCTGATCCCGTTTCCGATCATGGCCGCCGTTGTCATCGCTGTCGCGACGCATTTTTTCCTGATGCGCTCAGCGTGGGGCACGCTCTTGCGTGGTGCCGGCGGTAACGGTCGCGCACTGGCTCGCGCCGGATGGTCGCTGCTCTGGGCGCGTAGCCTGATGTACGCGCTCGCGGGCGTTTTCGGCGTGCTGTCGGGGCTGACGCTAGTGGGTTTCACGACCTCGGCGGATGCCAACATTGCGCTGCGCTACACGATGATTTCTATTGCGGCGGTCATTCTCGGCGGCGGTGAATTCGTCGGGGGAAGAGTGTCGCCGTGTGGCGCGGTTATCGGAGCGCTCACGCTGACGCTCGCTGCATCGTTCCTTTCTTTTCTGGATATCTCACCGACATGGCAAATTGGAGCGCAAGGCGCAATCCTCATCGCAGTATTGTCGCTGCGGGCAGTGATCGGACGCACGCGAGCATGAGTTCGTTCACGGCGGCCCGGATGGTCCTGAGAAAACCCTGGCTCTGGTCGTATGCCGGCGCCTTGGTGGTGTGGCTCGTTACCCTCGGAGGCGTCCGGGGGCAGGGCGCCGGCGGCATCATCGCCGCAGCACTGACCTTCTCGGTATTCCTGGTCCTGGTCGGTTTCGGGCAGATGCTCGTGATCACCTCGGGCCCCGGCAACATTGACTTGTCCGTGCCCTCCACGATCACCTTCGCAGGCGTTGTCGCGATGCAGTTGATGGGCGGGCAAAACGACATGATCGTGACCGGCGCGCTGGCTGCCGTCGCTGTCGGCGTCGTGGTGGGGAGTCTTAATTACGGCCTGATCCGGTTGCTGCGGATCCCGCCGATCATCGCTACGATGTCGTCTAGCTTCCTGGTTCAGTCCATGGCTATCAGCTATGGCCGGGGGGCGCGCGCAATGCCGCCGTCCGATCTCGTCGCGTTCGCAAACGGCCGCGTGCTGGGCGTGCCCTATACGGCCATCTCAGCCGTCGCGCTGGCCATCGCGCTCGGCTACGTGACTGCCCGCAGCGTGTATGGCCGCTCTCTGTCGGCGCTCGGCCAGAACGCGGGGGCCGCGCGCCTGGCGGGCATCAGGGTCGAGCGCACGCGCTACTTCACCTATGCCTTTTGCGCCGTGCTCGCGGCCCTGACCGGATACCTGCTGGCTGCCTTCTCGGGCGGTGCAACACTCGACATGGGTGACGACTACATGCTGTCCTCGATCGCTGTGACGGTCATAGGCGGCACAGCCGTCGCGGGCGGCCGCGCAAGTGTCCCGGGCATCTGGGGGGCGGCGCTGTTCCTGTTCCTGATGGTGACCATGCTTAATGCGCTCGGCGTCGGCGCGGGTCTTCGCCTTGTCATGACGGGTGTACTGATCATCGGCATCATCATCTTCGCAAGTAATCGAAAAAACTGATAAGGAGTGCGAATGTCTGCAGAAGGCTGTGGTTACGAGATCATCGACCCGTCATTCCGTGAACTGGTCCTGCCCAATGCGTGGGTCGAGAAACTCTACGGCGGCTGCCGCTGGGCAGAGGGACCGGTGTATTTCACGGATGGTGATTTTCTCGTGTGGAGCGACATTCCGAACAACCGGATGATGCGCTGGGTGCCAGGTCTGGGCGTGTCGGTGTTTCGCCAGTTTTCGAATTACAGCAACGGCAATACGCGTGACCGGCAAGGGCGGCTTGTCTCGTGTGAGCAGGGCGGTCGGCGCGTCACGCGCACGCAACCGGACGGCACGATCGAGGTGATCGCTGACCACTATCAGGGCAAGCGGCTCAATTCTCCCAACGATGTCGTGGTCGCATCCGACGACAGCATCTGGTTCACCGATCCGACCTACGGCATTCACAGCGACTACGAAGGCTATAAGGCGCAAAGCGAAATTGGCGCCTGCTATGTGTACCGATGGGATGCGGATAGCGGCGAGTTGTCGGTTGTCGCGGACGACTTCCTGAAGCCCAACGGACTCGCTTTCTCTCCCGATGAAAGCCAGCTCTACATTGCCGACACGGGCGCTACGCACACGGAAAACGGCCCGCACCACATTCGCCTATTCGACGTGGTCGACGGAGCGACGCTCGCCAATGGGCGCGTATTCGCGGAAATCGATCCGGGACTCGCCGATGGATTTCGCCTCGATGTTCAGGGCAACGTCTGGACGTCGGCGGGCGATGGCGTGCACTGTTATTCCCCAGCGGGCAAGTTGCTCGGCAAGATCAGGATTCCTGAAGTCGTCGCGAATCTAACCTTTGGCGGACCGAAGCGGAATCAGCTTTTTATTGCTGCTACGAGTTCGATCTATGCAGTGTATGTCGGCGTAGCCGGGGCACAAAGGCCTTGACTCTTTCTCCGGCATTTTTTCTTGCAGCGAATTTCAGGTAGATTGAAGTGGAAAACATGCAAACACATAACGAGAACGCGGTGCGAGAACTCAGGATTTCCCCGGACGACCTACATGCCTACGTCAGTGCGATATGGGAGACCGCAGGCAGTGATGCAAGAGAGGCGCGGTTGGTCGCGGACCACCTGGTTCTCGCCAATCTTTCCGGTCACGATTCGCACGGCGTGGGGATGATCCCACGTTATATGCGTTCGCTGCACGAGGGAGAATTGAAACTGAACGGGCACGCACGGATTGTGCGCGACGCCGGTGCGGTCCTGACTATCGACGGTGCTTACGCGTTCGGTCAGACGGTGGCTTACGAAGCAATGGAGCACGCGATCGATCGAGCGAAAAGCTTCGGTGTCTGTGCGCTCGGTCTGAGAAACGCTCATCACATCGGCCGGATAGGACATTGGGCCGAACAGTGCGCCGCAGCCAATCTCGTCTCGTTTCATTTTGTCAACGTAGCGGGTGATCCGCTGGTTGCGCCCTTCGGTGGCAAGGATCGCCGCTTCGGCACGAACCCTTTCTGCGCCGGTTTTCCGCGCGCCGGCAAATCACCATTAGTGTTGGATTTCGCGACGGCACGCATCGCCTATGGGAAAACCCGAGTCGCGTATAACAAGGGAGTCAACGTGCCCGACGGTTGCCTGATCGATCACGAGGGACGGCCAACGAACGAGCCCCGAGTCATGCACGAACAGCCTTTTGGCTCGCTGTTGACGTTTGGCGAGCATAAGGGATCCGGGCTTGCCGCAATGTGCGAAATCTTCGCGGGCGCGCTGTCAGGCGGGTTCACGACTCACGAAAGCACGCTGGTGAAAACCAACGCTATTGTCAATAGCATGTTCTCTGTGGTCGTCGATCCTCGCGCGCTGGATGCGCCTTCGAGCGAGGCGGAGGCTGAGGCGTTCATTGGATGGGTCAAGGCGTCGCCGCTTGCCGAAGGAACCGAAAAAATCCTGGTGCCGGGTGAACCAGAAATGGCGTTGCGGGAAGAACGGCGCAAAAGGGGAATACCTGTCGACGCGACGACGTGGCTGCAGATTCGTGAAGCGGCGATCTCGGCGGGCATGTCACCAGCCATTGTCGACACATTCGCTTCGAGGGCACGTTAACTATTTGACGACGTGCCTGCGTGGCGCCGCTAGAGCGCGCCAGGTTCGTCTAAGCGGGCCGCTTTCGGGAGTTGCCCGTGTCGCCAGCCGGCGCCGCCACGGAGTCCGTGGTGGCCTCCTGCGTCAGGCTCGACGTCAGCCGTTTGAACGACACATCCATATGCTTGTGCATTGCAGCGCGCGCGGCAGTACTGTCCCTTGCGCGTAGCGCGCTCAAGATCGCCCTGTGCTCTGCGACCGCCTGGGCCCATACCGCAGTCGTATCGAAATGACTGTTTAACAAGTCAAAGAGCGGCCCCATCCGGGCATCGAACAAGCGCGCGACCAATCCGACCAGCACGCTGTTGCCCGTTGCCTCAGCAAGGCATACGTGAAACGCGCGGTCTGCCTCGAGCGGATTGACGCCCGCCGCGATCTGGGTCTCCATTGTGTTGATCGCTTCTTCCATGACATCGAACTGGGCCTTACGCCCGGTCTTCGCCGCGGTCGCCGCGACTTCACCTTCCACCATCTTGCGGGCGCGAATGAGCTCGAGCGGACCTTCTTCGCTCGACAGGTCGAGAACATCATTGTTGCGAGGCTGACGCAGTGCCCGTACGTAAATGCCTGAGCTGACGCGTACCTCGATCAGACCTTCCACTTCCAGCGCAATCAAGGCTTCTCGCAACGAAGGCCGGCTGACGCCGAGCTGTACTGCTAGATCTCGTTCCGCCGGCAGGCGAGTCCCCACTGCGAATTCCCCGTTCATGATGAGCGCGCGTAATTGATCGCTGATCTGCCGGTAAAGTCGTTGGGGTTCGATTGCCTTGATGGGCATAGGCTATTCCGTTGCTGTTACTGAATTTGGCTCGGGCACGAGCCAGTGAATGAGGGCGAGGCAGGCGGTTGAACCCCGCTTTAGCCTGCTGGCTCGCGCGATTCGGACTGTTGAATTATACCCGCCCGGAGACCCTGCGAACTCGCGGGGAAAGCTAATCAGGAGTCGACGCCAGGTGCAATGCGTCGCGCGAACGGATCGCTCGGTGTGCGTACCGTGCCCCCGGGATGTGTGCGCCGCGACTTCTCCCGGCGCCGCCCACGCGTCCTGTGACCGGCCCGGTATCTCAACAGCGTGGAGGTCTTGTTTGGGCGTTGCGAGAGATCGGTTCCGGGGCAGCGTTTGCGAGAGGCTTAACGTTGGCAGAAGCGCTGGGAGAAGCGCTGAACCCTGCCGCTAAACCTCGCTCTCAATACGGCTGCCCATCGCGTTGTTCGGAATGAACGTTTCGTTCAGGAAGTCGCGTGTGTACGAGCTTGGGGTCTTCCCTGTGAACGAAGAAAAGGCCAGCGTAAAAGCGGCCACGCTATTGAAGCCCACTTCCAGCGCCGTTTGTGTGACGGACAGACGTTTGCGCGTCATCAGTTCTATCGCGCGCGCCATGCGCAACTCTTGCAAGAAGCGGCGCCAGCTCATTCCCAGCTCGTCCTGGAAGTATCGACGTAGCGTGCGCACCGACGTGCCGGCCGCTTGCGCCGCCAGTTCGATCGTCGCCGAGTCCAGCCGCGTACGCGTATAAGCGATGGCACGCTTAAGCGCCGGCGACTCGCCAAACGGAATCCACATCATGCGCGAGCACTCGAACCAGTCCTTGCATAAGAGGCCGAGCGCCTGGAAATAGGCGTTGGCGATGGTGTCATCGGCGGCGCGTTCACGGCCCCAGCGCAGCGCATAACCGAACATCTCGCGCGCCAGCCCGCTGACCGGTGCTGCCCAGCAGCCTTCGTGCTGCCACACCGTATGTTGCGCGCCAACGTGAGTCACCACCACTACGGCATCGGCACTGGTGTAAAGCCGGTATGGCCGGCTATGTGGAATAAAAACCATATGCGCGGGCAGCAGCAACCACTCACCGTGCGGCCCTTCAAGTTTCAGGCGCCCCTGCTCGACATACAAAATCTTGTTCTTCGGATCGCCGCGCGAGCCGATAACCGCCTTGCCCGGTTCCACGCGTTCGACACATTCCGGCAGCGGATCGCCGCATCGAAACGGGTTGACAGGATCGTCCTCCGGCAGGGTCCAGTCGATCAATTCGTCGCTCTCTTTCATGGTGTCTCGCTCCGTTCTTCCGGCTTTTACGTCGTATCCGCGCTGGCCGATTTTCGATGTTGAGCTGGCCGGTTTTCGATGGGCGGCCGCGAATGCCTCGTCCAATAATAGTAAAAACAAAAAAACTGTGTGACAAACACTAAATTCGGCCAACGGGCTAACGATGGAGTGAGACATGTCTGCAACGATGCAACACGCGGCCGAGCCACGTGCAGCACCGCGTATCCCGGTGCTCGAAGTTCGCGGTGTCGGCAAGCGCTTCAACGGCGTGAGCGCGCTCGAGGACGTCAGCTTCGACGTCGCCGCCGGCGAAATCGTCGCGTTGCTTGGCGAGAACGGCGCCGGCAAATCCACGCTCATCAAGATATTGGCCGGTGTTCACGCACCGTCGAGCGGCACGCTGCTGTTTCGCGGCGCGCCGACGGATGCGCGCACCATGCGCGGCCGTGTCGCGTTCGTGCACCAGGATCTGGGGCTCGTCGACTGGATGACGGTTGCCGAGAACATTGCGCTCGCGACCACCTATGCGAAGCGGCGCGGCCTGATCTCGTGGGGCGCAGTGCGCGCGTCTGCTGAAGCGGCGCTGTCGCTGGTGGGCGGAGACATCGATCCTGAACAGCGCGTCTTCACGCTGTCGCGCGCGGAGAAGTCACTGGTGGCCATAGCGCGTGGCTTGTCGAGCCGCGCTGATCTGCTGGTGCTCGATGAACCCACGGCAAGCCTGCCCGAAAGCGAAGTGCAGCGCCTGCATCGGGTGTTGCTGGGTCTGCGCGAGCAAGGCGTTGCGATGATCTATGTATCGCACCGGCTGGACGAGGTGTTTGCGCTGTCCGATCGAATTGTGGTGCTGCGCGATGGCCGGCGCGTCGCGCAGCAGAACACGGCAGACACCGCGCCCGCTGAACTGATTCGCCATATTGTCGGACGTGAACCTGACTCGGTATTCGTGCGGCCGCCCGCGCCGGTTGCTGCGCCCATCGCGTTGTCGGTGCGCAGGTTGCATACCGAAGAAGCGGGTCCGCTTAACTTCGATGTCCGCCGCGGCGAGATCCTCGGACTGGTCGGCTTGCGCGGCGCGGGCCACGATTCGCTTGGCAAGGCGCTGTTCGGCGCGGAGCCGATCCTCTCCGGCACCGTGCTGCTCAACGGCGAGCAAGTGGACCTGTCATCGCCCGGAGCGGCTGTGGCGAACGGCTTGTGCCTGGTCGCCGGCGACCGTTACGGCGAGTCGATAGGACTTGGCCTCAGCGTCCGCGAAAACCTCTTTCTCAACCCTCGCGCCAGCGGCCGCAAGGGGCTGCATATGCGCTCGGCGGCCAGCGAAACCGTCGAAGCGCTGGCGCTGGGACGACGTGTTGCGTTGCGCCCGAACGATCCGGCGGCGTTGATCGAAACGCTCTCGGGCGGCAATCAGCAGAAGGTCGTGATTGCACGCTGGCTGCGGATTGGCGCGCATGTGCTGATTCTCGAAGACCCCACCGCAGGCGTCGATATTGGCGCGAAGGCCGAGATTTATCGGCTGCTTGGGGAAGCGGTGCGCACCGGCATGGCGGTAGTGCTGATCTCGTCGGACTTCGAGGAGACCGCCCAGATCTGCCATCGCGCACTGGTGTTCCGGACGGGCACGATTGCTCGCGAGTTGCCCGTCGACCAGCTCAGCGTGTCGGAGTTGCTGCATTGCGCGTCGCTGGATTATGGCGTGAGCCCAGCCGATGTTGTTCCACTTACTGCCTGAGGCACCCCTATGCAATCGCTCAAATCCAACGCGCTCGAACCCACGCGCCGTGAACTCGCCGGCCTCTCGCCGATCTCCCGATTCGTGCGTCTGTTGCCTGTGTTCGGCTTGCCGGTCCTCACGCTCGCACTGATCGTGCTGTTCTCGCTGATCCTGCCTGACACGTTTCCCACCTTGCTGAATGTACGTTCGATCGTCGGCGACAAGTCGATCATCGCGATCCTCGCACTCGCCGCGATGATCCCGATGGCAACCGGCCGCATCGACCTGACAGTCGGCTACGGGATTGTGCTTTGGCACATCCTCGCCATCAGCTTGCAGACGTCCTACGGGATTGACTGGCGGGTCGCGGTGGTCATTGTTCTTGCACTTGGCGCGCTGCTGGGCCTGCTCAACGGGCTGCTGGTCGAAGTCGCGCAAATCGATTCATTCATTGCCACGCTGGGAACAGGCACCGTGCTTTACGCCATTGCGATGTGGCATACCGGCGGACGTCAGGTCATTGGTACCTTGCCCGACGCTTTCACGTCAATCTTTACCACGTCATTGTTCGGACTGCCGATCGCTGCAACGTATGTGGTGGTGATCGCGGTCGCGTTATGGATCGCGGCGGACTATCTGCCGATCGGCCGCTACCTCTACGCAATCGGCGCGAACCCGCGTGCTGCCGCACTCAACGGTATTCCGGCCCGTCGCTACGTGATTCTTGCCTTTGTCAGCTCGGGCGTGCTGACGGCCTTTGCGGGGATCGTGCTCGCGGCCAAGCTGCGCATCGGCCAGGCGAGCGTCGGACTTGACTACTTGCTGCCCGCGCTGGTTGGCGCGTTCCTCGGCTCGACCACGATCAAGCCCGGGCGGGTCAATGTGTGGGGCACGGTAGTCGGTGTGTCCATCCTGGCGGTCGGCATAGCGGGGATCCAGCAGCTTGGCGGCGACTTCTACATCGAACCGCTTTTCAACGGCGCGACGTTGCTGGTTGCTATCGGCATTGCCGGGTACACCCAGCGGCGGCGCCGCAGCCCGCGCAAGTCCATTCAGACCCCTGTGCCGGGCGAAACCGATGGATCGGCGCACACGCTGCCGGGTACCGGGCGCAGCGAGTAACCACACGTACCGCACTGATAAAACTAACAGGAGACACCATGAAGCAGCGTCTTATCATCACCTTTTGTGCCGCGCTGGCCGCATCGTCCGCATTGAACGCACGCGCAGATGACACGTTCCTGGCCGAAGCGAAGGCCTACACGGCGCAGGCGACGAAGTCGGGTCAGGCGTGGAGCGGACCGACTACCGGACCTGCCGCGCAGCATGGAAAAACGATCGTGTTCGTATCGGCGGATCAACGCGACAGCGGACCACGCGGGGTGGCGGAAGGCGTCAAGGAAGCGACGAGTGCGATCGGCTGGAACTTTCGTTTGATCGATGGCCAGGGTTCGATCTCGGGACGTTCCGCCGCGATGAACCAGGCCATTGCGCTCAAGCCCGACGGTATCGTGCTTGGCAGCGTTGACGCGAGGGAGCAGGCTTCGCTGATCCACCAGGCCGTTGCGCGCGGTATCAAGGTGGTGGGCTGGCATTCGTTGCCCAAGCCCGGACCCGCCCTGAAGGATGGGTTCGTCACCAACCTCGCGACGGATCCGCTCGACGTGGCGAAGGCCTCCGTCATGTACGTGATCGCGCAGTCGAACGGCAAGGCGGGTGTGGTTATCTTCACGGACTCGACCTACGAGATCGCAACGGCCAAGTCGAACGCAATGGCGGATCTCGTCAGGAAGTGCACGGGTTGCCAGTTGCTGAAGATAGAGGATACGCCGCTGTCCGATACCGCGACGCGCATTCCGCAACTCACCTCCACCATGTTGCAGCGCTACGGCGCGAAGTGGACGTGGGCGCTGACCATCAACGACCTGCCGTTCGATTTCATGTCGCCCGCGTTGCAGCAAGCCGGCTACAAAGGTACCGGGCCGCTGCTCGGGGTCTCGGCGGGCAATGGCAGCGAGTCGGCGTTCCAGCGCATTCGCAATGGTGAATATCAGGCGGCCACCGTTGCCGAGCCGGTGTCGCTGCACGGCTGGCAGGCGGTGGACGAGCTGAACCGCGCGTTTGCCGGTACGCCGGTGAGCGGCTACACGGCGCCGGTGCACCTGGTGACGGCAACCGATATTCCCTACGACGGCGGGAGGATGAACCGCTATGACCCGGACAATCATTATCGCGATGTGTATCGACACATTTGGGGCGTTAAATAACCGACGGCGTCATCTTGTTTTCGATGACGCCAATCACATAATTTGGATTCCGTATTAAACACCATTCCCGCTATCCGGTTCATGCACCGGCGCGGGGGCCGAACACGTCGGATTTCCCGGACCCAGGTCTCATCATGACTGACATTCAATTACCCACTCCTGATTTTTCGCGAAACATGCGCCTGATTGGTCACAGCGACCAAGGAGGTCGTGCCGACGGTGTGCAACTGATGGTGCATCGCGGTTACGCCTACATTGGCCATATGTTCTCGAAGGGTTTCAGTGTCGTGGATGTGCGTGATCCGCGCCGTCCCGCCACGGTCGCTTACGTGCCGGCGCCACCGAACACATGGAACATTCACTTGCAGACGCATGACGACCTGCTGCTCGTCATCAACGCAAAGGACATGTTTGCGGCCGCGGAGTTTCAGGATGAACGTGCGTACTACGAGGGCGCACTCGGCAAGAAGGTCGGCACCGCGCAACGCTCGACCGGCAATCGAAACTGGCGCGCGGGCCTGGCTGTGTATGACATTTCGAAGGGGGATACGCCGCGTGAAATTGGCTTTATGCCGGTCGAAGGCGGGGGCATCCACCGCGTCTGGTACACGGGCGGACGCTGGGCGTACGCATCGGCGCTGCTTGACGGTTTTTCGGATTACATCTTCATCACAATCGATATGTCCGACCCGAGCCATCCGCGCGAAGCGGGGCGTTTCTGGCTCCCCGGCATGCATGTTGCCGCCGATGAAACGCCATCATGGCCGGCGACTCGGCGTTACGGCTTGCATCATCCGATCGTTCATGGCGATACCGCTTACTGCGCATGGCGGGATGCCGGACTTGTCGTGCTCGACGTCGCCGAGCGCAGCGCGCCGAAGCTGATCACACACCGCAACTGGTCGCCGCCCTTCGGCGGCGGTACCCACAACTGCCTGCCCTTGCCCGAGCGTGATCTGCTGGTCGTGCTCGACGAGGCGGTGCTCGATCATCAGGAGGACGGCGAGAAATTCATCTGGCTATTCGATGTCCGCGAGCAGTCGAATCCGGTCAGCATCTCGACTTTTCCATCGCCCAGCGAGATCGGGTACCGGCAGAAACCAGGGCACTTCGGCCCGCATAACCTGCATGAGAACCGGCCGAGCAGTTTTGTCAGTTCGCGGCTGATCTTTGCGACTTATCAGAACGCGGGAGTACGAGTATTCGACATAAGCGATCCGTACCGGCCAGTCGAAGTCGGGGCGTTCGTGCCACCGCAACCGGCACAACTGATGGATCATCGTCCAAACCGGCCTAACGTGATCCAGTCTTCCGATGTATTCGTTGATGCCGAAGGGCTGGTGTATTCGACCGACTACAACGGGGGGCTCTACATCCTTGAGTTCCAGGGTTAGGACATGACGCTGCTTGAAGCGGAATGCCGCCTGGAATTTCATCGCATTTGTCGGCGCTTATCCGGATTAGCGACTAGACTTAAAGCATCGTCGGCGCATGCTCACGCAAGAGGAATATGCGCCATTCAGTGATGATACGGACGTGCGACCAATCGAGGCACAACGATGCCGAAGACCGTTCAAACCGCTGAGCAGATTCGCGACGAACTGCAGAGGCGCATGGCTAACATTGCCGCTGACGCGCCCGGAGTTTCGCGCGTACGCATACCATTACCAGAGCGTCATCCGCCGGACGCATCCGGCCGCAACTGGAATATCGTGCCACTCAATGAGCCCGGCGCAGATTACGTCCATCATGTCCAGAAGGTGATCGAAGACATGCGTACTGAGTTCGTGCTTCCAGATTGACGCCTGGGTGCGAAACCGGAGCGGCTCATGCAAACGCACGTGTTTGAACATCGAGGCTACGAGATCGTAGTGCAGCCGGAGCAGAACGCGTACAACGCGTGGCAGGCGAAAGTGAGTGTGCGTAATGTCGATAGCACCGTGGCCGAATTCCGCCCGGAGACGGTTCAGCCGGAATGGCTGACGCAGGAGGAGGCAGTGCGCGATGGCATCGAATGGGGCACGCGTTTTGTCGATCACGCGCTGAAAGAATCGCACGACCGGATGTGATTGAACGATCAGCGGAAACCGGAAAAAACCCGCAGGATCGCGAAAGACACCGCCCTGCGATGGATTTACGATGCACGGATACGGCTAACTGTCGCTACGCCGTTACGTCGTTAGGTCGTTTCCCGGCGCCTGCCTGCCGGTGACGTGCGTGAAACCAAACACACTCCTGAACGTCTTCAAAGGTGGATGCCATGTCTGTCGTCAGGATCTATGGACGCATGGGCAGCGCTAACGGATACGTGATACGCGACTTCCTGCATCGCAGCGACATACCGTTTGAATGGATCGAACTGGGCAGCGATAAAGAAGCGAAGGAACTGGCGCACGTACAGCATCTTTCTGATTCACGCTTGCCGGTCTGCGTCTTCCATGACGGCACGCGGTTCGAATGTCCCACCATCCGGCAAATTACCGAGAAGCTCGGCTGGTTCGCGAGTCCATCCCGCGAGGCCTACGATCTGGCGATTTACGGCGCCGGACCGGCGGGATTGAGCGCGGCGGTGTACGGCGCATCGGAAGGGCTGCATACCGTACTGGTGGAGCGTTGGGCACTGGGCGGCCAGGCAGGCAGCAGTTCGAAAATCGAGAACTATCTGGGCTTCCCGGAAGGCACGAGCGGCGCGGAGCTGGCAGAACGGGCGCGCGTCCAGGCCATCAAGTTCGGCGCTGAGATCCTGCTGGCGCGCGCCGGCGTGCGCGCGGAATTTCCACCCGGCAACGGCATCGTGTATCTGGAGGACGGCACACGTATCACGGCGCGCACGTCGATCTGTGCGACGGGCGTCGCATATCGCACGCTAGGCCTGGAAGGTGAAGAGCGCTTTGTCGGCGCGGGCCTTTATTACGGCGCCGGCGCGAGTGAGGCTGCGCTGATCCATGGCGAAGACGTCTATGTGGTGGGCGGCGGCAACTCGGCGGGACAGGCCGCCATGCATTTTTCGCAGTCCGCCAACCGCGTTGATTTGCTCGTGCGTGACCCATCGCTTAAGAACACGTTGTCCCAATACCTGGTGGATCGCATCACGTCGGCGCCGAACATTGAAATGTGCCCGTGCACCGAAGTCACCGCGCTCGCAGGCAGTGATGTGTTGCAGGAAATCACGCTGACCGATGTTCACAGCGGCCGGCAACGCAAGGTCAAGACGAGTTGGCTATTCGTCTGCATTGGCGGCGTGCCGCAGACCGAATGGGCGCAGGAGGTCGGCATTGTCCGCGATGAGGGCGGCTATCTCGTGACAGGTCCCGACCTGCAGGAATATCGGTCGGACCTCGCATGGCCGCTCCAACGCGCGCCGTTGCATCTGGAGACCTGCGTGCCCGGCGTATTCGCAGCGGGCGACGTGCGTCACGGTTCGATCAAGCGTGTGGCGTCGGCAGTCGGCGAGGGTGCAATGGCTGTCGCGCTGGTGCATCGCTATCTGAATGGCGCGTGAAGGTAGGCACTGGTAAGCGCTGCCTTGATGCGTGCAGCTATCCGAGGAGTACGATCATGATCCGTGGTTGCACGCACCTGGGCGAGGCCCGCATTCTCCACACGCACATCAACTATTGCGAGGACTGCGTGAAGCTTGGCCAACCCTGGCTACATTTGAGGCTTTGTCTTTCGTGCGGGCACGTCGGCTGCTGCGATTCGTCGCCCAACCGGCATGCAAGCAAGCATTCTCACGCGACCGGCCATCCTCTGGTGCGATCAATCGAACCGGGCGAGACGTGGATCTGGTGCTATCGCGATGAGATCGTCGTAGGTGAAATCGGATTGTGACGATTGTGACGGCACGCCGCCTGCACGTGCGGGCGGCGTCGTCTTGATGCGTGCCAGCGTCACGTATGCGCCGGTTCTTGCGTCGGCGCCTCGCGGGGCGCTTCTGTGGGCGTTGCTCCCTTCTGCACACGCACAGAGCGCGTACCCGGGTCGTAGGTCATGGTGACCTTGTCACCGTCACGCACGTCGCCGCGCAGCAGCGCATCGGCTAGTTGCGATTCCACTTCCGCCCGGATCTTGCGCTTGAGCATCCGTGCGCCGAACTCCGGGTCATAGCCGATCTCCGCGAGATGTTCGCGCAGCGAATCCTCGAACGACAACTCAATGTTTTGCCCGGCCGCGGTGCGCTGCACGCGCGCGAGTTGCAGATCGACAATCCTGCGGATCTGCTCCTTGCCGAGCGCACGGAACACGACTACTTCATCCACCCGGTTCAGGAACTCGGGCCTGAAATGATGCCGCAATACTTCCATCAGGCGGTCGCGCAGCTCGGGGTAGTCGAGCTGCTTCTTGTCGGAGCGCATGTTGTCCTGGATCATCTGCGAACCAATGTTGCTCGTCGCGATGATGATCGTATTCGTGAAATCGACGAGACGTCCCTTGCCGTCGGTGAGACGGCCTTCGTCGAAGAGTTGCAGCAGCATGTTGTGCACGTCAGAATGCGCCTTCTCGATCTCGTCGAGCAGCACCACGCAATACGGGCGGCGGCGCACCCGCTCGGTCAACTGGCCGCCTTCGTCATAGCCGACATAACCTGGAGGCGCGCCCACCAGCCGCGCCACGGTATGCCGCTCCGAGTACTCGCTCATGTCAATGCGCACCAGCGCATTCTCGTCGCCGAACACCGATGCGGCGAGCGCTTTGGCGAGTTCGGTCTTGCCCACGCCAGTCGGTCCGAGAAAGAGGAAGCTCGCGGTCGGCTTACCGCCTTCGGTGAGACCGGCGCGTGAGAGCCGGACCGCCTTCGCGACGGCGCTGACCGCCTCGTCCTGACCGACCACGCGCTCCTTCAGACGGTCCTCGAGACGCAGGAGCTTCTCGCGGTCCTCGGCCGTGAGTTCGGACACCGGCACGCCGGTAAGCGACGCCACGATCTGCGCGATGTCCTCCGCGGTCACCTCTTGCGAACTGGTGCCGCGTTCTTTCTTCCACACCTCGGTCTCATCGTTGAGACGCTTCTGTTCGGAGACGAGCTTGTCTTCCAGTTGCTTCGCCTTGTCGAACTGCTTGGCGGCGCTCGCCGCGTCCTGTTCCTGGCGTGTGCGGCGGATGGTCGCCTCGATGTCATGCAGTTGCGACGGCCGGGAATTCGACGAGATGCGCACGCGGGCGGCTGCCTGGTCGAGCAGGTCGATAGCTTTGTCCGGCAGGAAGCGCGCGGCGATATAGCGGTCAGACAGCTTCGCCGCGGCCGTGATGGCCTCTTCGGTGATCTTCACCTTGTGATGCGCTTCAAGGCGGTCGCGCAGTCCGCGCAGGATTTCGATGGTTTCCGCGACGCTCGGCTCGGGCACGTTCACCGGCTGGAAGCGCCGTTCGAGCGCCGAGTCCTTCTCGATGTACTTCTGGTATTCGTTAAGCGTCGTGGCTCCCACGAGATGCAGTTCGCCGCGTGCGAGCGCCGGCTTGAACACGTTGCCGATGTCGAGCCCGCCTTCGCCGCCGCCCTGGCCGGCACCGACGATCGTATGCAGTTCATCGATGAAGATGATCAGCCGGTCCTGGTTTTCCACGATCTCGTCGAGAACCTGCTTCACGCGCTCTTCGAACTCGCCACGATACTTGGCGCCCGCCACCACGCTGTTGATATTCAACTCGACGACGCGCTTGCCGCGCAGCACTTCGGGCACCTGGTCCTGGGCGATGCGCTGCGCGAGTCCTTCGACGATCGCCGTCTTGCCCACGCCCGGTTCGCCGATCAGCACCGGGTTGTTCTTGCGGCGGCGCGCAAGAACTTCGATAGTCGTTTCGATTTCCTTGTCGCGGCCGATCACCGGATCGAGCTTGCCGCGCCGCGCGAGATCGCTGAGATCTCGCGCGTACTTGTCGAGCGTCGGGGTAGTGGAGCGGCCCTCGACAGTGCCTTCCTCGGCGCCCTTGCCGACCACCTTGACCGTCTTCTGCCGGAGCGCATGCGACGACAGGCCGTACTTGCGCAGCAACTCGCCCGCGAAGCCGTCTTCCTCTTCGACGAGCCCGACCAGGATATGTTCCGGTCCGACGTAGCTGTGACCGAGTTCCCTCGACGCGGTGAGCGCGTTCTCCAGCGCGCTTTTCGCGCGCGGCGATACGCCGATGCGTTCTTCGTCCGTCTTCCCGGCGCGGGTGCCGCGCGGTGCGTTCTGATCGATGTTCTTCTTGATCTCTTCAGGATCGAGCTTGAATTCGCGAAAGATCTCCTGAACCACGTTGTTGTCGGCGAGTGCCAGCAGCAGGTGCTCGGTATCGACTTCAGACTTGCCGAACTCGACGGCCTTTTGCGCAGCCGCCTGCAAGCGGTCCAGGCCGCTTTCGCTCAGGAACGTCTGCAGGTCGACGGCTTCACGCGCACGGCGATGCCTGCGCGGCCGGCCGCCTGTCCGGCCCTGGCCTTCCCCTGCGCTCGCGCGCGTCGTCTCCTCCGGTTGGTCGAGAGCTTGCCAGCCGCCGCGCCTGCCTTCGAGCGGCGACCGCATATCGTCGAAGAGACTTTCGAACAGACCGCCGTGAAAGAGCGATTCGAGCGGCGAGAGGCTGGACTGCCTGCGCGCCATAAACGCCATGTAGTGCTCGTCGCACAGCGTCAACAGACGGCGCTGGCCGTTCTCGGTGATCGTAATCTGTGAGGTCGCCGGTTTTCCGCAAACGCTGCAAGTGGCCATGATGTTATCCATTGGGTGGGCAGGGGAGGACAGGGAAGCTCACGCGCTGTTTCACGAGTGTCGCCGGGCGCATTGCGCTATTTGATCTCGAGTCGCCGCTTCGCCGCGGGTTCACTGGCCGCTTTGGGCAACCGCACGGTGAGCACGCCGTTCTCAAAATTTGCCTCGGCCCGTTCGAGATCGACGCCAGAGGGAAGCGGAATCGCGCGCTGGAACTGTCCGAACGCCCGCTCCACCCGGTAGCAACCCTTCTCATCGCTCTTCGATTCGATACGCTTTTCGCCAGTCAGCACCAGCATGTCTTCGACGACTTCGAGTTCCACGTCCTCGCGCGACATGCCTGGCAATTCGATGACGATGCGCAGCGCGTCGCCGTCGTCGACCACGTCGAGGCGCGGGTGAAAGCGGCTGGAACTGAAGTCGCCGAACCAGTTGCCGAGCGGACCCGTCCCGCCGAACGGATCGCGTATCAGGTCGGTGAGAAGGTGCAGGGGATCGGGCAGCGGCCAGCGCGCCGTATCGAACAATGCCGGCAACGCGGCCGCGGCCCCATCTGGAGTCGACGGCGAGGGCGCCTGCTGTGAGGCCGCGGGCGCGACGTTCGGTTTCGCGCCCGCGCCCTTTTCCTCAGGGCTCTTGCGCAGGAAACGGAAGGGATTCCACTTATCGAGGTCCAATAGCATCGCCATGCTCCTTGTTCTGGTGAGCCGCCAGAGCGGCCGGGATCTTCAGTGACTCGCGCCGCGGCGTTCGCGGCTGACGTCAGCCCTTGATTCAGCCCTTGACGTCAGCTCTTGGCATATTCGAACTCCGGCAGTTTTTTCAGTGCGTCCTTGTTTGCGCCGGTCAGGATTGCCTTCGGCGCCATCTGTTTGAACTGCTGAATGGGGATGGCGACGCGGTGCGCGGCCATCCCGAGAAAGCCGCCCACGTCGATAATCGCGGCGGAGAGCGAGCCATCGGGTGCAACGATCAGGTCGTCGACGCGGCCGATCTTTTCGTTCTTTTCGTTGTAGACGTCGGTGTGGATCATTTTCGATGCGCGCCAACCCGTTGCGACCAGTTGCGCTTCGGTGACCGTCACGCCGAGCGTCGCCTTGCCGGCAATTGGTGCGTCCTGCGCGGTCGCGCCGCCGGCCACGAAGCTGGCAGCGGATAGCGCCAGCACGATTGTCGACAGCCTTGCGGCCGATGCGGGGATAGTCTTCATGACGTTCTCCAGAATGCACAACGAGAGACGCGGGCGCAGGTGCAAGATGGGCTCAAGAATTGGGCTCACGATGGGCTCAGGAATGCAGCGGCGACTTTTGCTCGTCGCGAAGGACGGTGTCGCGGCCGTTCCGTGCGGCGAGGCTGAGGACGACCAGAAGCGCGCCGGTCACGAACGCGTAGGTGCTGATGATCCAGACGAGGGCGAGCGCTCCAGCACCCGGGAACAGCAGCACGAAGATGCCGAACAGCATCGACACGATTCCGATGACGAAGAGCAGCCACTCCGTGCGTCCACGCCTGTTCAGCCGAATCCCGGTGATGACATCGAGCACGCCGGTGACGATGGCGTTCGCGCCCATCACGGCGATCAGCACGAGCGCCGTGATGCCCGGCGCCACGGCGGCGATCAGGCCCGCGGCGATCGTGCACAGTCCGAGCAGCAACGGGATCCACCAGTCCTTGTGGATCGAACGATGTCGTATCGCTGCGCTGACCGCCGCGATGCCTCCGATGAGTGCATACGCCGCGAACATCCCGACGAGAAGCAGCAGCGTGAGGCCAGGCCACAAGAGCGCGAGGAGCCCGAACAGGATTCCCGCGGCACCGCGCAGCGTGAGCATCCACCATGCGCGTCCGAGCAGTTCGTCCATCGTTGGGCTCCTCGGTCGGATCGCCGAATTCCGGCTGATACAGCGGGCCTCATCTCCATGCGGCACGTAGAGTCAAGCCTACGTCCGCCAGGCGCGCGCTTCTTTCGAGTTCCTGCCCAAAGGTGTCGGATTTCTGTGTTTGTTGATCGCTCACCGATCCAGTCGTAAGCGCATCAACGGACCGTCGGGCGGTGGTGCGCCACGCGGAAAGCGCGGGGCGTGCAGCCCGTATATCGATGAAACACTTCGGTGAAATGCTGCTGCGTCTGAAAGCCCGCGCGTGCAGCGACATCGATCAGCGGGAGGCTTCCTTCCGACAGCATCGACTGCGCTAATCTCAACCTTTCGGTTGTCAGGTAGAAGTGCGGCGGATGCCCGGTCGCGTTCTTGAAAGCCCGTGCGAAATGCGACGGGCTCATGTGCACGAGCGCGGCGAGGTGCTCGATCTGGATGCTCTCCGCGATGTGCTCGCGTATGAAGTGTTCCACCACACTCAGCTTTGGCTGGGAGAGACTCGTACCCGCGTCGCACTTATCGGCGTTGTGTCCGTACCGGAGGGCGAGATGGAGTGCGAATACGTCGGCGAACGCGGTAAGGCACATCGGGTCCGGGCTTCCGCCGACGTGCAACGCAATGAGCGTGACGGCCGCTTCGCGCAGGAAAGGGTCCCACGCTGTGAACCAGCACGGGATATTGCACGCGGTGGTGCCTAGCGCCTTTCGAGCGGTTTCCCTGAGCTTGGACAAATTGAGCGCCACGACAAGGCCGCACGGATCGTCGTCATTGTCGAGTTCGACGCTTGCCCGTGCCGGCACGATAGCGATGAACGGCGCACTGACGCTTATATGCCGGCAGGGGCGCGCGTTGTCGCCGACATCGCTCGCATGCGCGGTGGTCCGGTCCGCCGGGATGACACACAAGATCCTTCGTGCCGACTGAACGGCACCATCCGCGCACGCCACGCCGATCGAATGGCAGTGAAGATCTTGCACATGTGGAGAACATGGTAATTGCTGCATGGGGGCGCATTGCCAGGCGTGAATGGAAGCCGCGAACTCCGAATCCTGGTATCCAGTTAATTCTAGTGTTCAGGTTTCGTCTAAGTATCTTTTGCCTTGTTATGTGGATGTGGAAGACGCTGCATACCCGACGGCGGGAATGCAGCGTCAGGCAATGCACGCGTGGCGCAGAGGCCGAACGTCGAAAATATTCTGGTTCACAATGGTCTGGTTTCGGACATATCATCGCGGGCGTTGAGCGGGTCGCGCTCGTCCGGGACCCGCACCTTGCTGGAATACTTGCGGTCAGGCGAGCGTCATACCATCCCGCCAAACCACCATTTACTTCACCGCACTGACGTCTAACCCGCTTGCATAGTCGTGCACCGCATGCCGCTGGTTCAGAATGTCGTCGCTACCCAATTGCAACGGCACGAAGTTAGTCGAACGGACGTAATCCGGACGCGGCCTCTCGACATTGGCGGGACGGTTCGCGACCGGGTTGTACACGATATACGCCTGCCAGCGGTCGTCGCCGGAAAGATTATGGCCCGACGAATGCACGATGTTGGCATCGAAGAACACGACCGTTCCTGGGGAGCCCATGACCGGCACCGCTTTGGGATGCGTCGATAAAACTTCGAGCATCGTCGGCTTCGGCACGACGTAAAAGCGGTATCCGGTCGCGTCATCGAATGCGGGTTGCAGCGAGCCGAGCTCGTGACTTCCGGGAATGAAGTACAGGCAGCCGCCCATTTCGGTCGGTTCATCGAGCATGACGAGCGCGGTGGTCATCGCCGGATTCGGCACGCCGTCGAGGTGCCACGTGCCGAAGTCCTGATGCCATTGCCATACCGAACCATCGATGGCGGTTTTCAGGTTGCACTTGGTGTGATGAATGTAAAGCGCCGGGTCGTTCAATAACTGCTGCGCCGGCTCGAGCAGACGCGGCGCGCGCGATAGCGCATGAAACACCGGCGATGCCGTCGGACTATGCGTTTCGTGCACCTTATAGATCGTCTTCGCAATGCCACCGGTTTTTTCGCGCACCAGATGATCGGTATCGATTTGCTGGATGCGCTTCAGGTCGCGCTTCATTTCCTGCACTTCCTCGCTGGACAGCAAGGACGGCAGAACGACGAAGCCATCGCGCGCATAAGCGGCCAGTTGGGCGTCACTGAGTTTCACGATGCATATCTCCTTGTTGATGTGTTTGAAGATCGATCGTAGTGGCATCGGGAAGCGATGTAAAAGATATAATAAGTTCGCTTTCAGTACCTTAAAGGTATGACATGGAGCTTCGTCATCTGCGCTATTTTCTGGCGGTCGCGCAAACCCTGAACTTCACCAAAGCGGCCGAGCGTCTGCACATGGCGCAGCCGCCGCTGAGCCGCCAGATTCGCGAACTCGAAGAAGAATTGGGCGTGGAACTGTTCGACCGGCGCGGCAAGCGCGTGGCATTATCGTCGGCAGGAATGGTGTTCGCGGATCGCGCCCAGCGCATTCTGGCATCGGCGGATGCTGCCGTGATCGACTCACAGCGCGCGGCGCGCGGAGAGATTGGACGCCTGGCGGTCGGCTTCTTCGAACATATTGCGTACACGCTGTTGCCCGCGCTCATTCGCGAGTTCCAGCAGCGTTTCCCCGATGTATCCGTCGAGTTGCGCTGGTTCACGGCCGCCGAGCAGGTCAACGCGCTCGCGCGCGGTGAAGTCGATGTCGCGTTCGTGCGCGCCGTGCCGCTCGAGACGAACCTGGCATCCACCATGATCCTCCGCGAGCCGTTCGTCATTGCCATTGCAAAGGACAATCCGCTTGCCGCGAGACACACCATTTCGATCGTCGATTGCGCGAACATGCGCGTCATCAACTATCGCAAGGATGTCGCGCCCGACTATCACGCGATGATCAATCAGCTCTGCGCGCTGGGCGGCTTCACGCCATCGCCGCTATTCGAAATGGGACAGATCTATGCATCGCTTGGACTCGTGAGCTCGGGATTCGGCATTGCGCTGGTGCCCGCTTCGGTCCAGCGAGTGCACATGGATAACGTGGTGTATCGGCCGCTTCGCGAACGCCATGCAGTGAGCGAATTGCTGCTCGCGTGGACGAATCCATCGCCGCCTGCGGTGTTGAGCGCGTTCGTGGAGCTCGCGCGCGAGATTGCCGCGCGGCCCTGAAATACGACCGCCCTCAACCTGTCCCACTAGATCCGTCCGCCGTTGCGCGCAGCCACCGCGACGGTGGTCGGCGAAGCAGCTAGCGGAACGAAGCTTCGCGTCGTGCCGTCGAGCGCATCGATGTTACCCGTCTCGATGTCGTAGACCCAGCCGTGCAGGTTCATGCGCCCCTGTTCGAGCGCGAGGGCCACCGAAGGATGCGTGCGCAGGTTCGCCAGTTGCGCGATCACGTTTTCGCGCACGAGGCCGTCGAGCTTCGCGCGCGGCGTGTCGAACTGATGCGCCGCATTGATCGCTTTCGCGGCGTCCGAGTGACGCAGCCAGTTCGCGACCGCCGGCAAATGATCCAGACACGTGCAGCGCGAAATCGCACCCATCGCTCCGCAGTCAGAGTGGCCGCAGACCACGATGTCCTGCACGCCCAGCACCGCGACTGCATATTCGACCGTGGCCGACACGCCGCCCGGTTCCGGACCGTACGACGGCACGATGTTGCCCGCGTTGCGGATCACGAACAGCTCGCCCGGCTCGCGCTGTGTGAGCAGTTCGGGCACGACGCGGCTGTCCGAGCAGGTGACGAACAGCGCCTTCGGATTTTGCGTCGTTGCTAGCTGCCTGAAAAGCTCGGCGCGTTGCGGATAGACCTCGCGCTGGAAGCGCAGAAAGCCGTCGACAATGTCACGCATGGCGTCCTCCCAATTCGATTGCCGGATGCTGGCACGACCGTTTGATACGCCGTCGCGCCGCTGTGGCCGACATTATCGCCGACATCGCGCGTTGGCTGAACTTCGATCGACAAGGATCATCGTCGTATCCCGTTCAGACACAACAGGATCGTCCTATCAGCGAAGCGGTGGAAGATACCAAAATCGTAGCCATTATCTGCGGATGGACATCGCGCTTCGGGCGCGCATTTCCGAAGGTCTTGATTGCAGCAACCCAACGAGAAGCGGCATAAACGGCTATGACATGCTAAGGATCGACGAAGTCACGGATAGCGAAGGTTTTCCCGAACGATGCGATGTCGCGGTGATAGGCGGCGGTATCGTTGGCGTCAGCACCGCGTACGAACTGGCGCGACGTGGCGTCCAGGTGACCCTGCTCGAAAAGGGCGTAATCGGCTGCGAGCAGTCGGGGCGCAACTGGGGCTGGGTGCGTCAGCAAAACCGCGACCTCTATGAGTTGCCACTGGCGATGCAGAGCCTCAAGCGCTGGAGCGAACTAAGCGAAGAACTGGGCGAGGACATTGGGTTTTGTAAAGCAGGCATCCTGTACGGCACGGAGCATCAATCTGACGTCGCGCAATGGGAATCGTGGCTTGCCCGCGCCCGGGAAGTCGGCTTTAACAGCGAAATCCTCAGTGCGCGCGAACTGGCAGCGCGCATTCCGTCCGGACGCGCAAAGTGGGCTGGAGGTCTGTGGTCAGCCTCGGACGGCCGCGCCGAGCCGTCGAAAGCAGCGCCTGCGATCGCTCGCGGCGCGCAAGGTCTCGGCGCGAAGGTGTATCAGAACTGTGCGGTACGAAGTCTCGATACGAGTGCGGGGCGTGTCTCCGGCATCTGGACGGAGCGCGGCCGCCTCGCCGCCGACACGGTCGTTCTCGCGGGAGGCGCCTGGAGCGCGCTGTTCTGCCGGCATCACGGCATTGATCTGCCCACCATCAACGTGATGGGAACGGCGTTGCGAACCGCCGAGGCGCCGGGGGTTATCGAAGGCTGTTTCTCCGGGCCTGACTTCGCGTTGAGGCGACGGCTGGACGGCGGCTATACCATCGCTGTGCCCGGACATGGACGCGTGGAACTCGCGCCGCAAAACCTGCGGCACTCGGTGAAGTTCGGCAGCATGTTCCGCAGCAAGCTGAAGAAAAAACTGAAGATTCGTGTTGGCGCCAGCTTTTTCCACGGGCCGGAGGCAAGCGCGGCCTGGCGCGACGATGACGTCTCGCCGTTCGAAGAAATACGGGTGTTGGATCCCCGGCCTGATTCCGAATGGCTCGATCGAGCCCTGCAAAACGTGGCGAGCGTGTTTCCCGAGCTGTCGGGCTTGCGGATCGCTCACGCATGGGCGGGCGCGATCGACACGACGCCGGACCTCGTCCCCGTCATCTCGAAGGTCAATGCGAAACCCGGTCTCGTCATCGCATCAGGCTTTAGCGGACACGGCTTCGGACTAGGGCCAGGCGCAGGCGTGCTCGTGAGCCGGCTGGTAATGGACGAGGCGCCGCAGTTCGACATCGGTCCCTACAAACTGGCCCGCTTTTCCGATGGAACGAAACTGAGCAGCCCCGAAATGATGTGAGTTGAGGCGGTGGGCGAGCTATCGCGGTAGCCCACTTCGGGAGATTGAACCTCCAGTACGATTACTGTATTGATCAACGGCCGTTGCAATTCTAAGAGCGTCCAATCGCGTTGCTCTAATGACAAACGGTTAGTCAGGCCCGAAGCCACATCATCAGGATGAACTGCCGCTCGGGCGGTCCAACATTAATCGGCGGCTGGATCGTCCGGGATGAGTCCGGCTCCCGCGCCCTTCTGGATTGACGTGGGTCGTTGGCTGACGTCCGCCGGAGGCATCTGAGGCTGGGAATCTCGCTGAAGCAGGGCGAGCAGCTCCGGGCGTAATCCGTCCCCTCGATGCGCAACCAACGCATGAAAAGAAAGCAATGGCAACATGATTGGACTCCTGTGGATGATATCTGCCTTCGTTGACCTTGCCGGTAGCAACTCGCTTTTCGCTTGACGGGATGCGTCCTCTGCAGTGACTTCAACTTATCGTCGCGCGCATCCAAAAAAACTCCGTTTCTTGCGGTTTAATCCCGCTGTGCGCTGTGCGCTGGACGCGTCGTAGTCGACCGCATCGTTGCGTCGGCTAGCCAGCTACGTGCCACCCCGCCCCGGGACAAGCCGCCGGTCGAAACGATTCGTGCTGCTTTTCGTCCTGCTTCCGCGGCTGCTTCCAACTGCGCCGCACAACGCCCGTCGTCGTGCACGGTGGTCCCAACGAAGATGTCGTATGCCTTTCTTGGTCCCGATAAACGGCCTCTACGAGTCGCGCACGCGCGCTCATGTTGTCTCGATTGCAAGACGCGCGACGTCAGCTACTGTATTCAGCAACTCAGCGGGGCACCCACGCGTCGCGTGCAGTCGTGCCCGATGTTTGCCTGGAGTTTTCCACTCGGCGTCGAATTCCACAGAGCTTTCCCGTTGATTTGAGCACCCGCCGGCGCTGCGATCGCCGGCGGGCGCCCCTCGACATTTATTCAACGCTCACTTCTACCCGCCGCGGTTTCGCCTCCTCTCGACGCGGGATGTTCACCTTCAACACTCCATCGGCGAGATTGGCTTCGATCTTCGACGAGTCGAAGTCTGAGCTCAGCGAAAACGCCCGCGCAAACCGCGGTTCACGAATCTCTGCATGGTGCAGGCGCAGACCGTCCGGCGTATCGATCAGTGCCTCGCCTTCGATGAAGAGCGTCCGATCCTGCACGTGTACATTCAAGCGATCGCGCGACACCCCCGGGAGATCGGCCCACAACGTAATGCCATGAGCGTCTTCATGGATATCGACGGCTGGCGCGATGGTGGGTCCCTTTCGCGCATTTTCGTCATTGAACTGCGCAAGGGAGCCGGGCTTGCGTTCTGCAAGTTGAGTTGACGTGTTCATGCTGTCCTCCTCGAATGCTTCAGCGGTTAATTACTGGATCGCGATGGTGCGCGGCCGCGAGGATTCCCGTTTGCCCACGCTGATGGCAAGGCATCCATTCGCATAGCGCGCCTTCACCTTGTCGGGATCGGCGTCGCGCGGCAACTCGATAGCACGGCGAAAGCTCCCGGCGAAGCGCTCTTGCGCATAAGCGCGGCCCTCGGCAGGGGCTTCGACGCCGGCACGCTCGCCGCTGATGGTGAGCAGTCCCTTGTCTATCGTCACTTCGATTTTGCCCGGATCAATGCCCGGAGCGAACGCAACGATCTCGACCGAATCGTCGGTGCTGCCGAGGTTGATCTGAGGGAAGGTGCTCAAACGCGTGGCCCGGATACTCGTTGGCAGGCCACCAAACACCGACGACATCTGGCGTTGCAGACGGTCGAACTCGTCGAACAGGCTGGTATTAAAAAGAAGGTCACTCATGGCTGCAATCTCCCATAGGCGGCAGGAGACGAACCGGCACACGCGCTCCAGTTCGTCTGCCAGGTTTCTGACAAACCAATCGAAACACGCAGCGCGAAAACCGCGGCTGCTTTCGAATCCAAAATAGGAAATGCCTAAAAATTTTCAAGGGGGCTGAATGAAATATTTTTGCTTCTGAATGCGACCGGTGACATGTGGCCAAAAATGGCAGCTTCCCGTGAAATTCTGCGGCTGACTACCCGACCGACTACCGGGCCGAGCGTACGGATGACATCGCAAGTCACAGCTCAGGGTTAGCGATATCGGCTTGTACTATTTTGGCGCCGAGTTCCGCCGCCGCGTTGAGCGCTTGCTCCTTTGAGTCAAAGGGCCCAATTGTGCCGGACCCGTCAAAGGGGAACAGGCGCCGGCCATCAGTTTTTCTAATGGAGCCGACAAAGCGGCCGTGATCTACTCGATAGGTCGCGTAGACCGCGAAGTCGTCAAGGTATTCGCCCGCACGCGCCGGCGTAAATGCGTTTCGCGGAGCAAATACATTTTTTGGTTTTCTTCCAGCTTGTCCCATTGGTTCCTCCCGCGGACGAACTGAGGCATACATGTGTGTAAACAAAAGTCGGAAAAATCGCAATGTGGCGACCTTGAAGCGTCATGACCTGCCCGTCTAGGCAGAGTCGCGCGCCTCGTGCGAAGCGTGCACAAAGGCGCTATTCATTGGATGGATTGTCCGGGTCGTCAGCACCTTTGTCGACGTTGTCCTTGAAGTCGGCCAAATCTTTTTTGTTCGAGCCGTTTGTGATTTCCACCTGGCCGCGAAGCTCAAGATCTTCGTTGCCAGTGAGCTTGCCCAACGTAAGATCGATTACACCTTTCACCTGTTCCTTCACACCGCTAAGCTTTTCTTTATCCATTAGTGACTCCAGTACGAAATGTACGAAACGGCCAGCCGCGTGCCGGAATACGACACGCGGCACCCTGGCTAGGTTGCTTGACCTGAGCCAAGGTCAGCGCCGGTTTTAGGATCGGCTGTCGGATCAGATGCAGTACGCGACGCCATCGCTTGCAGAACAGCCACGTCTGCCTCAGTGACACCAACGATTGCCAGTCCGTCTCCACCGTCGACCGCGGGTTGCGGGTCTTCAACGAACTTCCAGTCGCCGCCTTCATTCCACGGTCCGCGAGCATCCTCGCCCTTTGACATGTTGAAGTAGACGCTGGTGAATTCCGGGTCGCCCGGCAGCTTGCCTTGCGGGAAGTTCGGTTGAATGGAGTGCAGCGCCTTCTCAAAAGACTTTTGATGCGCGATTTCCCGCGTCATCAAAAAGCCTAGCGCGTCCTTGATACCAGGATCGTCGGTCACGTTGATGAGACGCTCATAGACAATCTTCGCCCGCGCTTCTGCAGCGATGTTGGAGCGCAGGTCGGCCGTCGGCTCGCCGATCGTGTCGATGTAAGCGGCCGTCCATGGAACACCGGCCGAATTGGTCAGAGCCGGGCCGCCACCGTACAACAAAGCCGTAGTGTGGGAGTCGTTGCCGCCACCAGTGAGCGAACGGTAAAGCTCAGCTTCGGATTCGACTGCTTCCGCGAGCTGCCCCTTCGCACCCTTGTTCAACATTGCAACGATAGAGCCAATAATTTCGAGGTGACTCAGCTCTTCCGTCGCGATGTCGAAGAGCATGTCTTTTCGGCCCGGATCGTCTTCACTGACAGCCTGCGTGAAATAGCGGCATGCCGCGGCAAGCTCGCCCTGTGGACCCCCGAACTGCTCAAGCAGCAAATTGGCAAGGCCGGGGTTCGGAGCCGCCACACGAACGGTGTATTGCAGGCGTTTGTTATGAACGAACATAAATTTCCTCCATTAAAGACGGGCTAGGTTAGAGCCAGTTGAGTGAGCAAACCAAGTAGCCCGGACAAACCGATGCGAAGAACGGACAAGGTCCGCTGTCCAGGTCTCGGGAAAGAGAGCTCCCCCGGCGACGTGGCGGAGAACCCGCCGATAAGATGAACCGCAACTCTCGCTGTGCATTCGCCGTGCCAGAGGGAGGCGTTAGCGAATGCAAGTCTCCTTTCTTGATTGGAAACACAATGTGAAGGAGCACTGCATATCCGGAGTCCGTGACGACTCGAGACCGTGTCGTTGTCCAGGGTCGTATGTTGCCGTTCGTTGCTTGTTGATCCACCGGGGGATCGACCCTGGAACGGCACCCTTTACCCGGCAGTCGAGCCTGGAGGGACGGGATTCTTGTCCTGAGCAGGCCCCAAGGCGTTTTCCGATGCCGGGTGCTTGCAGTGTTCCACCTTGTCTCGCGCAGCTTGCTCTGAGAACAATCGCGAGCTACGAGTCGTGGTATGCAATCAAACCTGCTTCAACTCGTCTAGGTCGACGACGCCAGACTGGCTCGTGAACGCCAGCGAGTGTCCGTGGCTCTGCTGCTGAGATACCCCGTTAATTCGATGATCGCCACTGTCATAGGTACGAAGCTCGCCATTCTCTTCGATCAGCAAGCGCTGTTTGTCCGGGAAAAACGCGTAGCGCACGCCGTTTTGCGAACCGCTAGCAGACGCGTGACCCAATTCGTCAGGCCACCATTTTTCCATGGCGGGCATGGGCTCCATCGGTTTCATAGGTTGCATGGGCTTCATCGGTTCCATTTCTCTCTCCTTGCAGATAAAGACGGCAGATCGCCGCCGTCCATGTCTTTACGATGAGTGCAAACGGCGTACCAGTTACCGGGAGAACACCAGGCCAGATGATGGCTCCAGGGAGAAAATCAGCTTTTGGACGCTTGCAGTGGCTCGCGGGCTGCTTGACTTGACCCTTTTTAGATTCGCAGCGCATATGCAAGCGGGCGGGGCGGTGAAGCGCCCCTGATAAGAAAACTTCATTTGCACTGCACTCCTGGCGCGCGCCCATCCCCGACCGGGTCTGGTCATCGCTACCGAATGTCAACGGGGGTATCGGCCACACATTCCTTCCGGCCCCATGCCACAGGGTTGTTCCCCGGTTGAACTTTTAGCTTGTGCCGAGGCGTGATGTCTTCTACGACATGGCTCGGCCGAGCACTCGCCGGTCACCACGGCAGCACGATTGATCGTTGTACTTTAAGAGGCCATCGACTGCCTTTCTGATCATGTGCATTCATTCGATCCCACTTAAATGGCGCGCGCAGTGGAAATCCTTGAACCCTGGCATCGGCTGGTTGATCCGTTCGATGGGCCGATACATAACGCGTCTCGTCCGAAACGGCCGCAGCCTGGAGAAGAGCGTTCGATCCTTATCGTTCTAACCGTTGGTCTGCTGGAAGGCGGTACGCTGTCCTGACGATGAGCCGGCACGGCAGGCCAGTGCTCCCAGCGTGCGCATGGCGGTCTCGATAGCAGGTGTCCACGGATGCCCGTAGTTGAGCCTGATGTAGCGCCGCAAATCTCCCGTCGCTGAAAAAATGGGTCCGGGCGCGATCGCAATGCCGTGTGCCGCAGCGGCTTCGAACAGATGTACTGAGTCGACATGCGGAGGCAATTCAACCCACAAAAAATAACCTCCGTCCGGTCTCACAAGCGACGTGCCCCGCGGGAAATAGTCGCGTATGGCTCGCAGCATCTGAGCCTGAAGACGCATGAGATCCACACGCAGCTTGCGCAAGAAACGGTCATAGCCGCCGTGTTCGAGATAGTCTGCGATGGCGAGCTGCGCCGGCACCGATGCCGACAGTGCGGCGGTCGATCGTGCGCGCGCGATCCACGGGGCAAAGCGACCCGCTGCCACCCAGCCGATCCGGTATCTTGGGGCGAGACATTTGGAGAACGAGCCGCAGTGCAACACAAGATTGTTGCGGTCAAATCGTTTGACGGGATGAGTGGGGGTCGACCCGAAATTCAGTTCGCTATACACGTCGTCCTCGATCAATGGCACGTCATGTGCAGCGAGCAATTCGATCAGCGCTTGTTTCTTGTCATCCGGCAAGGACACACCGGTTGGGTTTTGAAGCGACGTCATGAACCAACAGACGCGGATGGGATCCCGCCCAAGGGCCTCAGCCAGTACGTCGAGATCGAGCCCTTCGTGCGCGTCGACAGGTATCTCCACGACCTTCAGGTGAAGGCGCTCGATCGCGCTAAGCGCGCCATAAAAGGTCGGGTGTCCTATAGCGACGATATCGCCGGGGCGGGTGAGTGTTTGCAGGCTTAGCGTCAATGCATCGAGCGCGCCGCTCGTGATGATGATTTCGTCGATGGGTACCACCATGCCCATGGTGAGATAGCGCCGTGCGATCTGGCGGCGCAGGCATTCTTCACCAATCGGCACGGGCGCGGTATTTTCGCCGCGATCCATGTTTCGGGCCGCCCTGTTCAGCGAGCGGGCCAACCGGCCCAACGGAAAGAGCTCCGGGTTCGGCCAAGGGGAGGCAAGGGCAGCATTGTCGCAATCTTGCAGTGCCTGCATGAAGCGATGCGTCAGGCTGGAGGTTTGAGCGGCTGCGCTGTGCGCGAGGATGGGCGCCGGGCGGAGGTCTGATGGCTGCCGGCAATTGACAAAATAGCCTGAGCGGGGCCGCGCCACGACCAGGCCGCGTCGCTCCAGTGCGTAATACGCCTGGAATACCGTTGACGGACTGATGCCGTATGAACGGCTTGCCTGACGCACGGACGGCAGCCGCATGCGTGGCTTCAGCACTCCACTTTCTATCAGTCCTTCGATCTGAGACGCGAGTTCTTGATAGCGCTTCATGCCAGAAGCGGTCCTTGTATTGCTTGCGTACCTATCATGCTGCGCCTTCGTGAGTCATGCTATTTGCGCGCTTGCCAACATCGCGTGAGCAACGGGGGGTGCCGTACGCTGCAGATGCGGTACGCGGATTCTTTTGCGCCGCGTTTGTTGTGACGCCGTGCGAGCAGCCGACCGGTTGTCGGCGTCTGATTCAGGCCGTTCCCTCGAATGCCTAAACTGTCCCTTTGGTGAACAAAACCCAGACAATGCCCGTGCGTGAGGAAATTTAGAAGGATCAGTTGAGCCAAGAATCGGCGGATCAGATTATTTGTGCCGAGCGCCGGGCTTGTTTCATCAAGCTCCCCGGCCCGGGAATGGCGTGGTTGGAATCCCCCACGACAACGCGTTGCGACTGACATCGGCCTCACGCGCCGGGCGCTCGCTCTACGAATATTTCCTGATGCGCCATGCAAGGATGGCGGCGCCACCGCCGTCGGCAAGAAATGCCGCGAGACGGGCAATCTTGAGCGCTCGGCCATAAAAGAATCCCTGACCGAATTCCGCTTGTGTCGTGCGCACGGCGGCATGCTGCGCTGCCGTTTCCACGCCCTCCACTACGACCATCACATCAAGACGGTGCGCCATGCCGATAATCGATTCAAAGTAACGCGATCGCTCGTAGGGAGTGAGCTCGAAGATGCCCTGGCTTACCTTGACCATCTCGAAGTTCATTTGTGAATACGAGCGAAGATCGGTGAAAGGCGCACCGATTCCTGCGAGTGCGAATTGCACGCCTAGTGCGCGAGCACTTGTCATGACTCGCGCCAGTTGCGGTCCCATTTCCGTGACCTCGTCTTTATCGAGTTCGAGTATCACCGTGGGCTCGCTGGCACGAATCGTATTGCGGAGATCTTCCATGAACTCCACGCTTAGCAGTTGCGCCGCGGACATGTTGATGCTCACATAAAGCGACCTCGCGTCCGGGATCGCGCTTATCTCACGCGTAGCAGTCGACAGTACGAATTGCGTCAACCGCCCGACCAGACTGCTTTTCTCGAGGTATGGCATGTAGTGGTCGGGGCCCAGTGAGCCGAATGCCGAGTTGTCCCATCGCAGCAACGCCTCGGTGCCCACGCACCTGCCTTGTCTCAAGCTCACCACGGGTTGATATTCGAGATGAAACTCGTGACGCTTGAGTCCAGCTCGCGCTGCGCGTATCAGCGCCAAGTCGTAGCGGGTCCAGCGTTTGAACAGCAGCCATCCCACGGCAGCAATGAGCGCCAGCAGAAGCGGCCAGCGCAGACGACTCCAGACGCGCACCAACGCATTAGACCCGGCTGTGACGGAAGGCGTGGCGAACCCGATGCGCTCAGCCGTGGGGGCTTTGTTCTGGCTAATCGACGGGGAAGGACGGGCATTGCATGGCGGGCTCGTCGAGCAAGTGCTGTCATCCGCTGTCGACGTGTCTTCGGCGAGCTCAACTGTCCGGTCCTCTGGCCGGCCCTCTGCATGGGCGACGGCGTTCTCATTGTCGCCGGGCGACCATCCGGAGTCGGAAGAGTCAAGGGGGGACTCTAGCTTGAAGAGAAAGGTCTGCGACGGAGCGCTCCATTCGAGCCTTGCAAGCGACGGTTCGCTAGCGCTGCTTACCATGTTTTCGCTGCCCTCGTCGAACGCATCAAGCAGCGAGTCGCACACACGGGTGAGGGGAAATAGCGGACTCGCGTCAGGACCCGCAAGCGAGGCCGGAATCAGGGGAAGCGAGATTGGAAGTGCGCACGCCGCGCCAAACCGGACGGACGTCTCGACTGCGGGCGCGGGTTCGCCGAACGTCTTCGGCAGTTGGCCAATGATGCTGGAATAGCTGTGTTCGGCGTTCGTGCCGGTGTAAGACCCCGCGCCGGTGTCCGCGTGTGCGAGCGATAGCCTTGCGGCGGCCAGCAGAAGGATGACTGTCCAGCGAATGAAATCGAAACGTCGCGGCTCGACAGCGCGACGCTTCGAATGTTTCCCTACAAGACCCAACGACATGAATGTCTCTTCTTCGCAAATTACGTGGGCCTGGAACGGTCGAAGCGCGACTGCGCCTGATAAGCGCTAGCGACTCCTCCGATAAAATTCGATGATGGGAATGGAAGCGCACTTTGCCAGTGAACGGCTTTCAGCGACAGGGGCAGATTCGTCCAAAAAAGACGTATCAGACGCTTTCTGGAAAGCGCTACCGGCGAGCGTTGACAACGGGTTGCATCAGGTAGAGCCTGTCGATTAAGTCATGCAGCACGTCTTGCATGGGAGCCGAAGATGAAACGTTATGAGCGGCTGGCCTCGCAAATCGGCGACCTGATAAAGCGCGGCGACCTGCCGCCGGGCGCGCGCATCCCCGCGGTTCGCGCTGCGTGCGACGCTTATGGCGTCAGTCCATCCACCGTGTTTCGCGCGTATTACATGCTCGAAAGGCAGGGCTTGATCGTGGCGCGGCCACGCTCGGGCTATTTCGTCTCGGCGGCCGCTCCTGGCGCTCCCCTGCATGGAGCAGCCTCGACGCCGAATGAACCATCGAAATCCGTCAACATCAGTGAGCTCGTGTTCGAAGTGCTCCACTCGACCAGGGACACGCGTACCGTGGCACTCGGCTCGGCATTCATGAGTCCCGCGGTCCTTCCGATGCAACGTCTTGGAAAGTCGTGCGCATTGGTCAATCGTTCGACTGATCTCGCAAAAATGGTGGCCGCGCTGCCGCCTGGCGATGACGCATTGCGTCGTCAGATAGCACTGCGCTACCTGATGGCCGGGATGGTGGTGCATGTCGATGAAATCATCATCACGAGCGGCGCACTCGATGCGTTGACGCTGAGCCTTCAGGTTCTTACTCGCGCAGGCGATGAAATCGTCATCGAAAAGCCTACGTTTTATGCGGCGCTCCAGGCGATCCAGCGGCTTCAGCTGAAGGTGGTGGAAATCCCTGTCGACCCTGTGGAAGGTCACGACATGGAGGCGCTCGCGCAGGCGCTCGACCGCCATCCGATCCGCGCGTGCTGGTTCATGACCGCGTTTCAGAACCCGACAGGCGCGACGCTCTCCGACACAAAAAAGCAGGCGCTGGTCGCCTTGCTCGCGAAGTACGAAGTACCGCTTATCGAAGACGACGTGTACAGCGAGCTGCGTTTTGGACCGTTGCCGAACCGCCCGGCGAAATTTTTCGACCGGCGAGGACTTGTGCTGCATTGTGGATCGTTCTCGAAGAGCCTCGCACCCGGTTATCGAATCGGCTGGGCGGCGGCGGGACGATTCGCGGAACGGCTCGAGCGCGCGAAGTGGATGACGACGCTATCGGCTAGCGTCCCGGCGCAACGCGCGATAGCCGACTACCTCGAGCATGGCGGCTACGACCGGTTCCTGCGCAAGCTTCGCCGCGACCTGGCGGCTCAGCAGGCGGCCATGCTGAGTGCCATCGACCGGTATTTTCCCGCGCAAAGCATGGCGACTCACCCAGACGGCGGTTACTTCACGTGGGTAGAGCTGCCGCGCCAGGTCGATTCGCTACGCCTGTTCGAAGCGGCGCTCGAGCGGGGGATCAGCGTCGCGCCCGGGCCCATGTTTTCAGCCAGCGGTGAATTTCGTCATCACATCCGGCTGAACTACGGGTATCCGTGGTCCCCGGAAATAGAGCGCGCGATGGCCACCCTCGGCGAGCTCGCTCAGGACGAGGCGCTTGTATCCGCGAGCCTCGCCGGACCCGCACAGCCGTTCTAGCGGCCGGACGATGCGGCAGCCAAAGGCGCGTCCAGCGCGGAAATCTCCTGCATGACGAAACGTCCTTTACCTGCCTGCTTGGCGCGATACATCGCATCGTCCGCAGCCTTCAGCAGGACTTCGCTCGACAGCGTCGCGCTCGATTCGGGTACGAGGACGCCAATGCTGGCTGACAACTGGATGGCCCTTCCGTCGATTCGCATCGGCTGGCCGATCGTTTGCAAAATGACTTGTGCAATGCCCGCGATCGCGTGTTTGTCGGACCCGCTGCCGGTGAGCAGGACGGTGAATTCATCACCGGCAAGACGCGCGACCACATCGCTGTCACGCACGCAGTGGCGAATGCGCGCCGCGACTTCGACCAGCACTCTGTCGCCGGACAGATGCCCGTAGGTGTCGTTGACTGCCTTGAATCCGTCGAGATCGATGAACATCACGGCGGCGAGACAGTCGCGGCACTCGCGCAACGCAGTATCGAGTTTCGACAGGAACGCACGCCGGTTGTGGAGCCCGGTCAGGGCGTCATGAAAGGCGAGATCCCGGAGGCGATCGACCAGGGCCTGCCGCTCGGTTACGTCCTGCACAAGGAGGTAGTAGCCGCCGGCGGAGCGTCCTTGAATGTGGGTTGGGACCAGCAGTCCGCGCAACACGCGCCGGGTTCCGTTGATGGTTGCGCTGATCTCATACTCGACGCGCTCTCCCGCGAGCGCACGCTGCACGTACGGCTCGATAGTCGCCACATACTCGGGGTCGAGCACTTCACGCACGGTGCGCCCGAGGATTGCTTCGGGATCCAGCCCGAACCAGTCACGGTAAGTGGAGTTGGCAAACCGGAAGCGCCGCTCGCTATCAACGTAGGCTACCAGCACCGGCAAATTGTCTGCGAAGGCGCGCAGATCGAAGCGACGGCTGACCAGCTGCTGCGCGGTGTCCGCGAGCTGCCCATAGGAATTTCGCAGATCGTCCGAAGCCGATTGCGCGGCCTGATGAAGGCCAGCTTCACGTTCCTGTTGCTCGGCGTGGGCGTCGTGAAAGACGAACAGAAGCTCGTCGTCGGGGGATTGGGTATCACGCTGCAGTGCGATCTGCACCCGCGCACCCTTCTTGCGGCCGTCAGGCAGGCGCAGCGTGACTTCCACCATAGTCAGGCCGGCGTGATACGGTTCATCGAAGGCGGTAAGGGCGTGCTGCAGGGCGTTGCGTTCCGTTTCATCGAGGAGTTCGGGCAGCGTCGTCCCTGTCAGGCTTTCACGCGAGTTGCCGAACAGTTTGACGCAGGCCGCGTTCATGCGCCGCCACGTCCAGTCGCGTCCAATATGGGCGATTGCGACCGGGGCCTGGTAGAACGTATCGAAATAGAGCGCGTGCTGATTTCGAAGCCGCTCGATAATCTGTTGAATGGGCAGGCCCGAAGGTTCTTCCAGCTCCCGAAGCCGCAGTTCGTGTTCGATCATCCTGCCGAGATCCATCAACATCTCGCGCTGTTCGAATGAGAAGCGGCGTGGCACGCGGTCCATCACGCACAGCGTACCGATCGCGATGCCAGAGAGCGTTCGCAACGGAATGCCCGCGTAAAAGCGGATTCGCGGCGCGCCCGTCACGAGCGGGTTGGCGGTGAAGTCCGGATGGGCGCGTGCGTCGCGAACGACCAGCAGGCGATCGAAGTCAAGCGCCCGCTGGCAGAACGCGATATGACGCGGCGTGCTCTGGATGTCGAGTCCGACCGATGCCTTGAATGTCTGAGTTTGCTCGTGCAGAACCGACACCGCGGCAATCGGCATTCTCAGCGCGCGCGATGCAATGCGGGTGATCCGGTCCAGGACCTCCTCCGCGCCGCTCTCGAGCAGCCGCGTCGCACCGATGACCGATTCCCGATATCGTTCATCGGCGGCGCTCGCGGTATTTTCCGGTACGACGGGCACGCCGTTCTCCTGCGTCGCCACGAGCTGGCGCTGCATCGTTTCGGCGGATGCAAACTCCCGCAATTGTTTGATAGTCATTGGCATTCCATACCGATACCCCTGTGCCAGATCGATGCCCGACTGTCGCACGGAGCGATGTTGTTCGGCGGTCTCCACGCCTTCCACTACCACCTTCGCGCCGAGCGAGTGCACGAGGTTGGCGACCGCCTTAAGAAAAGCTGGGCGATTCTCGTCGTCGGTCACGAGGTACCGACGGTCCACCTTGACGAGATCAAAATTGAAATCGCCGAGAAGGTCCAGGTTACTAAAGCCGGTGCCGAAATCGTCGAGAGACAGGAGTACACCGGCCTGCTTCAGAGTATGCAATACCGCGCGGACTTGCGGCGTGCGCGCGGCGCAACTGCGCTCGGTGATTTCCAGAACGGTGCGGTTAAGCATCGTTCCCGCGGCCTGCCGGATGTCATCGACAAAACCCCTGCTCGCCAAATGTCGCGCGCAGATATTCACGGAAATGTGCCAGTGATCGACGCCCGGCGTCTGCCTGATATCGATGCTTGCCTGGCGCAGTACAAAGCGGGTCAACGGACCGATCAGCGAGGTGCGCTCGAGATGCACGATGAAATGATCAGGGCCTGCTCCGCCGAAGGTATCGTTACGCCATCGGACCAATGCCTCGACACCGACGCACGCGGAGGTGTTGACGTCGAAGATGGGCTGGTACACGACGTAGAACTCGCCGCGACGCAGGCCCCTTCGCGCGGCGCGCAGGAGCTTTGCTCGCGATAGAAAGTGGACCGCCCGCTCGATAGTGGCATGCTTGACGCCAGATTCTGCTGCGAGCGTAGCAATGAGGCGTCTCATGAGCATGACGAAGATCTGTTCAAACGAAAACGGGCGGGGAACGAGCAGGAACGCGTCTGCGCTGCAGCGAGTGTTTGCGGCCTGGGGTTTCGCCGAGGAAGCGCACGGTCGGCGAAGGGGGGACTATGACTGAGATCTTTTCAGGAAACGAGTATCACATCCACCGAAAAAAAGCGGATCAGTGCGTTCCGTTCACGTGCGCGGTCCAAACCTGCCGGAACGTGTGACGGAACATAGGCGGCGGGGATAAGACAAAAGCCCGGCAGTTAGCTGGGCCGGAGGGGGAGATATGGGTCATTCCGATGGCGAACCGTCTTGGCCGAATACTGCCAGGCAGCCTATCCGGTTCACCGGCGATCATCTCGACCGCCTTTACTCGTCGTCGCAGCTTAAGTCCTGGCGCTTTTGCCGTTTACTTGTTTGAATAAATCGATTCAACAGTAGGGCACTGGCCGTTTTTCCGGAGGCGGTCGATGTGAGCTTGACCCTAACGGGGCGTGTCGGCAACGACTGGATTTGTCAGCGTTCCGATCCCTTCGATATAAACTTCGATTGTATCGCCGGGCTTCAGAAAGACGGGCGGCTGGCGCTTGAATCCGACGCCGCCAGGCGTGCCGGTCAAGATCACGTCACCTGGCGTCAATGTCGCGAAACGTGAGATGTACGAGATCAGATACGGAATGTTGAAGATCATCATATGCGTCGTGCCGCGCTGCATTTCTTCGCCGTTCAGTCGCGTGACGACGCTGATTTCCGCGTCATCGGGGACCTCGTCACGCGTCACGAGCCACGGTCCAAAGGCGGCCGTGGCATCGAAGTTTTTACCAGGTGTCCATTGCGTTGTATGCTGCTGCCACTCGCGTACCGAACCATCGTTGTAAGCAGCATAACCGGCGATAAATGACCAGGCATCGGCTTCAGCGATCCTGCGCCCGCTACGGCCGCCGCTGTTGCCGATTACGATCGCCAGTTCTCCTTCGTAATCCAGAGAAGCTGACTCGTCCGGGACGATCAGCGGCTCGCCGTGCCCGACTTGCGACGTTGGGGTGCGTACAAAAATCGCCGGCTGTCCAGTCTTCGTCCGGTTCGCCTCGACGCGATGCGCTTCATAAGTTTTTCAAGCGCGAACCCGGTGAATCGAAACTGATTGCATTCGATAGCGGTCAGGAACTCAACGAGCCAGGCCGGCAACTGAAAGATTATGGACTGGGTCACTGGTCGCTGATGACGCTCGTGCCGACCACCGGCAAAGCGTATAAGCGCGTGACCTTCGGCAACTGACCTGAACTCTTGAACCAAAGGTGTTTGCAATGCAGCAAGAAGACGTCGAAGTATTCGTTTGCATGAATGTGGACTGCAAGAGCCGCGGTGCCGAAGCGGTCCTTAAGCGGCTCAACCAGCGGCTCGACGAACTCGGGCTCGACCACGTGGTGCCGGAGCCTTACCTGTGCTTCTCCGCGTGCCAGTTGGGACCTGACGTGATCATCCCGTCGAAGCGTTGCTGGATGTCCGGGGTGACGGCGGCGGATGTGAACGAGGTGGTCGATTACCTGAACGGTGGCAGCGAAGTGCCGCGCCTCACTGAAAAAAGCGATCCCGGTTTAAAAAAGCTGATCTTCGACATCATCGACGCCGGGCTGCTGCCTGGGCGTGGCGACTACTTCTAAGCGAGCGACGGTGATGAGAACCGCAATGTTCAGGCTCGCCCGCACGCCCGCCCGATACACGGCATGGGCACGCGCCATGACGCTCGATGCACAGGCGCTGATCGGCATGGTGGAGTTATCCGGGCTGACGGGGAAGGGCGGGGGTGCGTTCCCGACGCACAAGAAGATGCGGCTGATGCGTGAACAAGCCGGCGAGCGCAAGGTGCTTGTGGTCAACGGGAGCGAGCACGAGCCCGGCTCGCTGAAGGATCGGCGATTGCTCGCGCAGCACCCCCAGTTCGTACTGGAGGGTGCACTCATCATGGCTCACGCAGTCGGCGCGACAGAGATCGTGGTGGCGATAAACCGCGCGGCGAGTTCGGCGCTGCAGGCGTTCAGGGACGCAATAGATGACGCAGGACCCGAACTGCGGGGCCTGACCGTCCAGGTCAATGAAGTGCCGGATTCGTACATTGTCGGCGAGGAACCGGCGTTGCTGGAGGTGCTGGAAGGCCGCGATGCATTGCCCCGAAAGAAGCCGCCGTTCCCTATCGAGCACGGCTTGCACGGGTTACCGACCCTGATCCAGAACGTAGAAACGGTTGCGCATCTGCCGCTCATCGTGGGCGAGGGGGCGGAGGCTTACCGGGCGCTGGGCCTGACGTTATGCACGCTGGGTGACGAATTCGTCCATGCGGGCGTTCATGAGGTTCGTCAGGAACTTCGTTATACGAACTTTTGTATGAAATTGGCGGAGGCCTTCGCGACGGCTCCCGCATCAAAGCGATCCAGACCGGTGGTCCTTCATCGGGATTCCTGGTGCCCGACCATTTCGACCTGTTGTTCGACGCGGGCGTCCTGGAAAATAACGGCGCGTCGCTCGGCTGTGCGGTGATCCGGGCGTACTCGGAGAACGATTGCATGGTCGAGGCTATCGCCCGCATCACCGGTTTCTTCTCCGCGGGCTCATGCGGTCAGTGCCCGCAGTGCCGGATGGAGACGCAGATGCTCGACGCGATCATGAGGCAGATCTTGAACGGCAATGGCAGTTGGCGGCTACTCGATCGTGTCGGTGACATCCTCAAGATGGCAGAGGGCGCCGGACTGTGCAGCCTGATCAAGATGCCGGTGGCACCGGTCGTAAGCGGCATCGACTTGTTCCGGTCTGAGTTCGCTGCGCACATTGAAGGCGCGTGTAACGAATGCGCCGCGGCAGCAGGAAGAGAACCCTTGCGGGCTGACGCTTGAACACAATTCCAAGTTTCTTGAGCGGTTGTACAGGTTGTCTAATTATTTGGGTCGCAAAGAGCGACAAAGGGGATTTCTCATGGACAGGCTACAGCGGCTAAATCAACTACCGGAACATGAGGTCTATGACACGCGAGTCGTCCTGAAGCGCACAGGCGACAGCGAGACCGCACAGGATGACTACGCCCTTCGGCGTGTGCCTGCTACCTGGCGATGGAGCGCGTGGGGATCGCTCGGGGCCTTCAGTGGCATGTCCACGGCCATGGCCTACCCGCTGACCGCGGCGTTGCTCGCGATGGTGCTGGGTGGCAGCGCAGTGGTATGCGCCTTGATCCTTTCCATGCTCTACACGTGGGTAGGCGTCTGGTACATGTCGAAGAAGGCGGCCAACGAAGGCGCTATCCTCGAACTCATCAGCAAGCATACGTTCGGCTTCAAGGGCTCCGCGTACCAGATCGTGGTATTCGGGCTGCTCGGCACCATCTATTTCTCGCTCGAAGGCCATGTGATGGCGACGGCGCTGACGGAGTCGGTGCCCATGCTGTCGTACAAGCTCAGCGCCGCATTGATCTGCGTGGCGTTCATTCCGCTGACCATGTATGGCATGCAGTTTCTGTCGCGCTTTCAGTCGCTGACCGTGTGGCTCTATGCGTTGGGCATTGTGCTGGCGCTGGTAGGGCTGTTTGGCGGCTGGTCGAGCGACATTAGCAGCAAGCTTGCAAGTGCTCGCTGGTAGGAAGTGAATCCCGGCAATGCGCCGTTTAGCTGGGTAGCGGTACTGAGCGCGTTCGGCGCATTCAGTGGGTTGCTGGGTTCCATCCTGGTTCTGCTTTGCACCGATACGGCCCGTTTTGCAAGGCGCCACGAAGCAGGCAAGGTCGCTGCGTTGACGTCGCTCATCGGGGCCACTGTGCCTGTGATCGCCACGACGCTGTTTGGTATCTATCTGCTGCGAGTTCCGGTGGCAAGGTGCCGGATCCCGGTGTCTCGCTGGTTCGCCTCCTCGGCTCGGCTGGCTTGTTCCTGATCATCGTGACGCAATTGCGCGTGAACGTCATCAACGTGTATTTCGGTACGAACGCGCTTGAAAATTTTGCATCGCAAGTATTCAAGCTTAACTGGAAGCGTTCCCGGTTTCTCATCCCTTTCATGATCATCGCGTACTTGATCGTGACCTCGCCGTTCCTCGCCTACTTCGGCACGATCATGACGATGCTCAGCGTCTTCCTGTTCAACTGGACCATGGTGTTGTTCGGCGACCTGATGCTGGTGCGCAAGCGTTTCGACCTTCCACAATGGTCTGAATTCCGTCGTGGTTATGTTGCCCAGTACAACAAGATCGGCATGATCTCCATGTGGGTCCCAACCGTGGTCGGCGTGGTCATGGGCAGCGGGTTTTTCGGTGTGAAAGTCCAGGCGTTGGCAGTACCGCTGTCCGGTGCCGCGGCTTTCCTGATGCCGACGCTCGTCAGTCGGATGATGTCGCGCAAAAGCGTGATAGACCAGTATTTCGCCCGAATTCCCGAGAGCGTTGCGGCGCTTTCCGAGGAGCATCAGTGCGATGTCTGTACGCACAGTTTCCACGGGTCCGACTTCGTACTGTGCCCGTATCACGGGGGCAAGTTCATCTGCTCGAACTGCTGCGCCGCGGAGAAATCGCGCGGGACAATGTGTCACACCGAGTCGATCGTGTCAGCACCGGCCAGCCGTAAAGGTGCGCCGGTGACGGCCGCCGGGACAGTCTGAAAGATGCATTCACAAGGAGTCTCCATGAACAGCCCCAGGCATTTCGATCACTTGTACGTGAAGGGAATGGACATCGAACTGCATCTGCTTTCCAAAGGCAACCGAGGCGGAATTCCGGTGATCTTCCTCCTCGGCATTACCAGCTACAGCCGCTAGGTGATGCGCATGCTCGACCTGATGCCAGACGATTATCATTCGCTTGCACTCGACATCCGTGGCCGCGGGCGTTCCAGCTGGCCGAAGCAGGGGTATCGGCTGGCGGACTACGTTGGCGACCTGCTCGATGTACTGAACGCGCTTGCCGACAATCCGGTCTCGCCAGTTCTCGTCGGCCATTCGATGGGCGCGCGGATTGCCGCCGCGTTTGCGGCGCGTCATTCGTCGCTGGTGTCGGGTCTGGTGCTGATCGATCCGCCTGTCAACGGCCCCGGCCAGAGGCAGGTGTATCCAAACGCGCTCTCGATGTTCCTGCAGCAGAAGGCGGCAGCCGACCTGAACGACATGGCATCGTTCCGAAGCTATTTGCCGTCGTTCTCTGACGCTGCGCTGGAAGAACGGGCTGACGAGTATCGCAACTGCAGTCAGCAGGCATTGATCGAGTCCTATGAGTCTTTGCTGAGCGAGCCGTTCCGGATCCATGTGAAGGCCGTTACCTGTCCGATGCTTCTGCTTGCCGCCAAACACGGCGATACGATCCGTGAGACGGAGTTTGCGTCGCTTAAAGCGCTCAACGAGCGCCTGCGCGGGGTGCGCGTTCCGGGCGTCGGCCACATGATCTACAAGGATGCTCCTGAAGAGACGGCGCGGCATATTGTCGAGTTTGTCGGCGAACATGCTCGCCGGCCGGTAGGTAAGCGTTAAGCGGATGGCACACGACGCAGCTCACGGTCCGGTCCCCAAGACCCTGACGTTCGGGCCCGATGGGATCAGGCAGATCGCTAGCGGCGTGAAGATACTGGCCGGCGCCATGCGGCGTGCTTATGGACCGAGACGCAGCCTCGTCGTGATGGCGCGTCTGCTGGACTCTCCATTGCTGGTATCGAGCGCGTGGCAGATCGCGAAGGGGGTCGAGTGCGAAGGGCGCCTGCCGAACATCGGCGTGAGACTGCTTCAGGAAGCACTGGACGATGTCAGGGCCAGCGCGGGCGACGGCGGTACGACGACCGCTATCCTGCTCGACGAAATGCTTCGCGATGGCCTTCGTTGCATCGTCGCCGGCATCAATCCTCAAGGTCTCTGGCGCGGCATGGAAAGGGCTACGTCGACGGCCCTGAACGCCATACGGGCAACCGCGTGGACCCTCGACGATGACTTCGTGGTGGCCTCGCTGCTGAACGCCAGCGGGTTCGACGTGGCCCTGTCGCGGCTGATTCAGGAAGCGGTCAGCCGTGTCGGTGTCACAGGGATGATCCGCGTGATCGAATCGACGAAAGCGGTTTGCGAACTCATCGTTCACGATGGCATGTTTTTCGAGCGCGGATTATTGTCGAACTTGCTTGCGACCGATACCACCAAGGTCGAGGCGAGGCTGCATAGACCTTATGTGTTCGTCACCGATCGCGTGCTCGCATCGCACAACGACGTGCTCGGAATTCTCGATCAAGTCCACGCGAAGGGTGGGGCGCTGTTTATAGTCGCCGATGATGTGCAAGGCGACGCGCTGTCGACGCTGATCAGCAATCAACTCGGCAACGTCATGGCAGTCGCCGCTATCCGCTCGCCCGAGTACGGCGAGCAACGCGACGAGGTGTTGCAAGACATCGCTGTCAGCACCGGTGGGCTGGTCCATCAACAGGCCATGCACAGCGCAGTGCCCTTCGAATGTTTTGGCCGCGCGGACGAGATCGTCATCACCAGGGATTCGACGCTGATCATCGGTCCGCATCGCAACGACTTGCAGTGTGCGGTCCGGTTGGGCCAGGTTCAGGATGATATCGGCCCGGCGCTATCGCAGTTCGATCAGGAACGCTTGCAGCGGCGGGTCGGTAATCTAAAAGGCGGGACGGCTGAGCTGCGGATTGGTGGTGCAACGGACGTTGAAATGGGCGAGTTGCAGGAGAAAGCCGTCTATCTCCTGCACGCTATTCGAACCGGGTTAAAACATGGCGTGGTTGCCGGCGCGGGTTCCACTTATGTCAAGGTTGCCGCGAACATGACCGGCATGCCGGCAGTGAATGCGGATGAACAAGCGGGCGTCGATATTGTGCGGCGGGCGCTCGAAGCCCCAGCGCGGCAGTTGTTAAGCAATTCACATATTGATGATCTTTTGGTTGATCAGATTATCAAGCGATACAGAATGGTTGGTAGTGATCTGGCCTATGACCTTGACGGTGGCGGCTGGACAAACACGCTCGTCGGCGGCTTGGTCGATCCGGTTCTCGCGTTAACCGAACCCCTGCGCGTCGCCACGTCGATGGCAGGGCTGCTGCTAAACTCCGGAGCGGTGGTCAGCGACGATCTGATGATCAACTAGCCCGGTTTCCTTAACGCACTCAGGAGTAAGACATGTCCGTAAGCGATGCAGTGATGTTCGATGCGTGGATGCAGGTGCTTAAACTATCGCGTCTCAAACGCGGACAGATGGTCACCGTGCTGACATCCGTCGATACCCATCCGCAAACACTTTCGTCCGCCATGTCGGCGGCGCATGCGCTCGGCGCGACCGTCAACCGGCTCGAATTGCCGCCGGTCAACGCGGAGAAATCGCTAAGCCGCGACGCGCTTGCGTATGTCGGCACGACGCCGCTTACCGGCAATCGCGCGGCGATGGCTGTGCTAAAAGAAAGCGACCTGGTCATCGATCTGATGCTGTTGCTGTTTTCACCGGAGCAGCATGAGATCCTGCAATCAGGTACGAAGATCCTGCTGGCAGTAGAGCCGCCTGAAATACTTGCCCGGCTGGTACCCACCGAAGAAGATCGCGTGCGCGTGCTCGCGGCGGCCGAGCGCCTCGCGGCAGCGCGCAGCATGCACGTCAGCTCTGCTGCGGGCACCGACTTGCATTGCGCTGTTGGCGACTATCCGCTGCTCAAGGAATACGGTTTCGTCGATGAACCGGGCCGATGGGATCACTGGCCGAGCGGATTTCTTGCGACGTGGCCGAACGAAGGAAAAACGCACGGGCGGATCGTGCTCGATCGCGGCGACATCCTGTTGCCGATGAAATCGTATGTTCAGGAACCGATCGAGTTGACCGTCGAGGGTGGATACGTCACGAGCATAAAGGGCGGCCTCGACGCTGACTTGCTCAACGATTATATGGACGCCTTCGGCGACCCGGAGTCGTACGCGATCTCGCATATCGGCTGGGGGCTTGCAGCCTCGTGCGCACTGGTCCGTGCTGGGGCTTTACGACCGCGAGCGCACGATTGGCATGGATGCCCGGGCATTCGCCGGCAATTTCCTGTTCTCACTCGGACCGAACACGGAGGCCGGCGGTACGCTTGATACGCCTTGTCACATTGATATCCCGATGCGCCGCTGCTCCGTGTCACTGGACGGTGTCGATGTGGTGCGTGATGGCAAGCTGATCGAAGAGGAGGTGATGGCATGACAAGCGCAAATGACGAGCAGCGCTACGAACGGCAAGGATTCGGTGCCGCGCTTGGCGCGAGTGGGCGGATCGGGTTATTGATTGTTGACTTCGTTGTCGGGTTTGCCGATCCCGACGCGTTCGGTGGCGGCAACATTCCGGAGGCCATCGCGGCGACCGTACCCGTGCTTGCGGAAGCCCGCCGTCGGGGCTGGCTTGTGGCTCATACCCGAATCGTTTTCGCCGACGACGCAGGCGATCACAACATTTTCGCTGCGAAGGTGCCCACGCTGCTTGCGTTGACTGAGACCGCCGCCGGCAGCGCAATCGTGCCCGAACTGACACCCGTCGAAGGTGAATTGGTCGTGCGAAAAACGGTACCCTCGGCCTTCTTCGAGACCGGTCTGCGCTCCTGGCTCACACAGCGTGGCGTCGAGACGCTGTTGATCGCAGGCATAACGACGAGCGGCTGCGTCAGGGCCAGCGTGATCGATGCCATGTCGTGCGGATTCAAACCAGTAGTCCTTGAAGATTGCGTTGGCGATCGCGCCCTGGGACCGCATGAATCGAACCTGTTCGACATGGGTCAGAAAAACGCCGACGTGCTGAAGTTCGCGGGGGTTCTTGCGCAATTGCCGTGATGTGGTGACGTCAATGGCTCCCGGACGGGCGCACAGCGCCATAGTCCGGGAGCCGGGGGTAGAGTTTTATTTTGAAAGAGCGGATAATTTATTTAGGTATCCAACATTTATTTATGAAAGAAGATCAATGCGACGTTGTCCGTCAAATCCATCAATATCAAACAAAAGATACCAATATAAAAACCTTTAGACGGACTCTTCCGTTTCTGTCGCTTGCATTCGCCGTGTCAGCGCACGCGCAGTCCTCGGTAACACTTTGTGGCGACATGGATCTCGGCATCCAGTATTTGACGCATGCGGGCAGCGGCGGGGGGTAAAACAATAGGTCCGCAGTCTGGCAACGAGCAACCGAGCCGCTCTGGTTTTACCGGATCAGAAGACTTGGGCGGTGGGTATGCCGCCGTCTTCAGGCTCGAATCCGGATTCAATCCGGGTACCGGCGGCTACACCATTCCAGGAACCCCTTTCGATCGATACGCCTATGTCGGCTTGAGTAGTAATAAGTTGGGCACGCTGACGCTGGGTCGCCAGCGAAGCATCTTGTTCGAGCAATCGCTGTTCTATGACCCGACCTATCTCGCCGAATACTCATCGGAATCGACGAATTACATTCCGGTGTCGAGCTTCAACCAGAACAACTCGGTCAAATGGGCGAGTCTGGTGTACGGCGGATTCTCAAGCGTCTTGATGGTTGGTTTTGGACAGCAACTGGCAGGCAATGCGACTGCGGGCCGCTTCACCAGTGGGGCGCTAATATACGAAAACAATTCGTTCGGCGCGCATGTCGTCTATGAACAGAGCCGCGGTTCCGTGTCGACGGGTGCTGACTTGTCGTCGGAGGTCGATCGGCGCATCAATGGCGCCGTTCGCTATGCAATCGGCGACGCTACCGTCTATGGCGGCTATACGCATATCAGCGGTGACCTGCATCTCTCGCCAGCCGGATACACCTACTACGGCGGCTTGCAGTATCGCCTGTCGCCGGCGTTAGCGCTGGTCGGGGAGGCCGCGCACTATCACACGAGTGACAATGAGGGCCAGCCGACGTGGCTCATTGCCGGGGCGACGTATTCGCTGTCGAAGCGCACGAGTATCTATGCTTACGGCGGCATCCTGAAAAATCACGGAGGAACGTCGTTCACGCTTAATACGTACGACTTCAATTCGCCGGGCGGTTTTGATCAGACCGGCGTGATGATCGGCCCGAATCAACTTTTCTGACCGGCGCGAGGAGAATACCGGCTGGATCGCCGGCAGCAGCGGCCTATGCGACCAGATACCCGCCGTCGACCGGGACAACCGCGCCTGTCATGAAGGCCGCCGCCGGCGAGCACAGGAAAGCGACGACTTGCGCGACATCGTCAGGCTGGCCCCAGCGTTTCATCGGCGTGCGGTCGAGGATAGCTTGCGACCGGTGTTCGTCGGCCTGTAGTGCTTGCGTCAAGGGCGTCGCGATCCAGCCGGGAGCCACCGCATTCACGCGGATGCCATCGGCCGCGTAGGCGATCGCAAGTGACTTCGTCAACTGCACAATGCCGCCCTTGCTTGCGCTGTACGCCGGCACAAGTCCACCGCCGAAAAAACTGAGCATCGATGCCGTGTTCACGATCGTCCCGCCGCTCGCCTTGAGTCTCTCGCGCGCCGCGGCGCACACGCGCATCGTGCCGCTAAGGTTCACGGCGATCACACACTCGAACACATCGATCTCAAGCTCGTCGCCGCGCCGGATCATTCCCGCGCAATTGATGAGCATATCGATCGAGCCTGCTCGCTCGACGAGGGCCGCAACGCTCGCATCGTTGCTGACGTCGAGCTCAACGACATCAATGTCTCGTCCAAACGCCTCGCGCTGGGAATCGGTTGGCGCAATCCCGCCCACGACCACGCGTGCACCCAGGCGAGCCAGGCGCTGCGCGATGCCTGCGCCGATACCCTGTGTCCCGCCCGTCACGACGGCGGTCTTGCCGTTGAAAAGATCAGTTTGAAAAGTCATGTTGGTCAGGCAGAAAAATCGGAAACAGCGGCAGAGGAGACAGCAGTTTCACTGTCCTCAATCTTCGTTTTAACGATAAACATATAAACCAGCGCAGCAGCAAACGCTACCGCCGCGCTGATCAGGAACGCATTGACAAAGGAGTGCGTCCGGTCCACGACGATGCCGGTGACAAACGGTGCAAACGATCCGCCGAAATAGCCACCGAAATTCTGGATGCTGGCAAGCGACGCCACCATGTGACGGGGCGCCGCGACCGTCGCGAGCGCCCAGCATGCGCCGCTCGCCAGATTAACGAAGTACATCGCGGCGCAGAGGTACACCATCGCGAGCGTCAGGTTGGGCGTGAATGCAGCCGGCACGGTGAAGAGGGCCGCGCCGAGGAGGCCAACGCAGATCGGCCACTTGCGGCTTCTCATGGGCGCCACGCCACGTGCCATCAGCCCGTCGGCCACGAAGCCGCTCGACAGCATGCCGAGCGTGCCGAACAGATAAGGAATCGAAACGAGCCACCCCGTGCTGGCGATGGAAAGGTGACGCTCGTGTTCGAGATACGCGGGCAGCCAGGTGAGATAGAGCCATACCATGTAGATCACGCCCATGTTGCCGAAGATCATGCCCCACGTGGTCGACTTGCTGAACAGGCCGCGCCACTCGCGCATCGTCATGCGGCGTTCGGCGCGCTGTTCTGGTTCACCTTCAGTCAGATAGGCGATCTCGTCGCGCTCGAGCGGGACCTTGCGGCGATCGCGATAGACAAGGTACCAGCCGATCGATACGGCAATGCCGAGCACACCCATGACGATGAACATCGTGCGCCAGCCGAAGATCAGCAGGAGCGCGGTGAGCACGGGCGGAGCAAGAGCGGGGCCAATGGTCGACGACGTAATGAAGATGCCCGTTGGCCGGCCACGTTCATGCACGCCAAACCACTCGCTGACGACTTTGGCGCCAGCCGGAAAATTAGGCGCTTCGCCGAGCCCGAGCGCCACGCGTGCCACGAGGAATTGCGGCAGGCTCGACACCAGGCCGCCGCAGAGCTGCGCGCTCGACCAGACGAACATGCCAAGGCCGAGCATCACGCGCGCGCCGAAGCGATCGAGCAACATGCCGATGGGCAATTGCGAGAACGCATAGGCGAACGAGAAGGCTGACAGCAGCAGGCCCATCTGCGACGCCGACAGTCCCAGTTCCTGGCTCACGGAATGGTTGGCTATCGAGAGGGTGCTTCTATCGAGGTAATTGACGATGCCGGCAAGCGTCAGGAACGCGATGGCAACGACCTGAATATGCTTCAGGCGAGGGGATTTCAGAAGCATGGTGTCTCCTCCAATGCTTTTCGTCACTTTGAGCGACGTCTGTTGTTATTGACGGGAAAGGCGAGCGTTACCGGATGAACTGGTCGGCGAAGTCCTCACCGAGTCCGACCGATGCAAAGTGTTTGCGGCACATGTCGACCTTGGTGAAAACGTCTTCGTAGCCGGTGTAATTGCCATACGGGTCGCAATAGAACATCACGCCATTGACTTGGAAGTAGGTGATCATTTCTTCCACGTCTTCAGGCACATATAACGTATGGGTTTCACCGGGCGGCTCGAATACATAGCTGCCTGCAGTCGCTTCCCAATCGTGTTCGAGATACCGCCAGCGGCCCTTGAGGACCATGCCATGCACGGCTTGCGGATGCCGGTGCCGGCTGAGCACGCCGGATTTGCGCACGCGCAGGAGGTTCATCCAGTATCCCGTCGATACGTTCAGACACAGCGGACGGAACCAGACGTTCTCGGCTTGCGGAACCCAGAGGCGTTCGTCGGTGGGTATCGCCGATTCAACGACGATCTCCTTTGCCGCTTCCTTGGGGAACGGCAATTGGTACGGCGTCATTGCATCCGCCGAGGGTTTGGCTACAGCCATGCGTTGCCTCCTGGTAATAGTCAGTAGTGGAAAATGTCGATAACGGCACCGCGCCGACGATGCGCCGTGACCCATCTGCATTGCGCCGGAGCCGCATCGTGGTGGTTATTTCGCTGCCCGCTTATTGCCGATCACGGCCCGTGAATAGGGTCCGAGGACGGGGCCATCGCCTGCGACCGTCGTCCGGCGAAACACCCGGCGATACTTGCTCATATCGTAGGCTTCCGCTTTATGCAGCATCGTCCGGTTGTCCCAGACAACGAGATCGCCCTTTTCCCACTCGTGGAAGTACGTGAACTCCGACTGCGAGATGTGCTCGACGAGTTTCCTGTGAAGCGCCTGGCCCTCCTCGAGTGGCAAGCCGCTGATTTCATTTCCCGCGTTTGCCGTGAAATATAGCGAACGCTCGTTGCCGCGGTCCGGATGCACGCGCACTAGCGGTTGGCTCACCGGGGGCACGCTTTCCTTCTCATGCTTTGAAACCGGCGGCAGTTCCGGGAACAACCGGCGGCCGAATTCGTAGGTGTGAACCATGTGCAGCGGTTCGATTTCGTCCTTGAGCGCCTCGGGCAGGGCGGCGTACGCCTTGATCATGTTCGAAAAACCGGTGCGTCCGCCCGGCGCGCCTTTGGGCATGACCTCGATTCCGTAGAGCAACGAGACGAATGCCGGGACATATCGATACGAACTGTCGGTATGCCAGCGTGCATTGACCTTCTGGAAGATCACGCGGAAATCCGTTTCGGGCAGACTCTGCCCGTCGGCCGAGACGTTCGCCACGTGATACACCGTGGCAGCAGCCACCGTCTTGTCTTCTTCCGGGAAATCTTCGAGCGGACCCCATTGTTTCGAGAACTCGATCTGCTGCGCCTCGCTCAACGCCTGTTTGCGAAAGCACAGCACGCCGTATCGCCCAATCGCTTTTTTCAATTCGTCGATGGTCTCGCCGCTCAACGGTTGCGTGAGATCCAGCCCCGTTACCTCGGCGCCGAGCGCATCGCCCAATGGTGAAATTACATAGTCCGTCGCTGCTGTCGTTTGCTCCATCGTCTTCTCCAAAGTGTCAGGTTTGTCGTGGCATGCCACTGGCATGCCACGAATGGAGGCGATAATAAAACGTCGTCACGAGTGAGGACAACGGGGAGTTAACCCTTAGTGATGCAGCATGAAACCGGATGCCAGGGGAGGGTTCGGGACGGTCGGGTCAACCAAGGCTGTGGTGGTGCGGCAGCGTGGCGTTCGCGAATTCGACGAGATAATCGATCAGTTGATTCGACGCCGCGCCTGCAAGCGCTGGATCGCCTGACGCAATCGATTCGACGAGATGGCAGTGAATGGGGCCGATTCCGGCCAGCGCCGTATGTTCGTCGTGGTGATAGAACCAGAAGCGGCGCGACACCGTATGCAGCATGGACGCCAGCGCTGCCGCCGTGCCATTTCTCGCCGCTTTCGAGAGTAACTGGTTCAACTCGGCGTCGAGCCGCAGGAACTCTCGCACGTCGTTGCCGGCGACTGCTTTTAGGGTGAGCGCGAAGTTATCGGTGAACAACGCACGTTCTGCCATGCTCGAGCGCTTCGCGGCGGCCGCGCTCAGCAGGCGGTCGAGTTCACGCCGGGTTTCGAGCACTTCGAACTGGCGGCGGACATCGATGGTCGTCACCACGACGCCGCGCCGCGGAATGATTTCCACGAGATATTCCCGCGCGAGCCGCTGCAGCGCTTCACGGATGGGCGTGGTGCCAATGCCGAGTTCGCGGCTGAGTATCGATTCGGAAACGAGCGAGCCGGGCGCCAGGTCCAGCGTGACGATCATTTCCTCCAGCCGCCGATACGCCTCCTGATTGAGCGTGGTGCCCGGCCGCGGCACCGGTTCGGCGGCAGGGGCGGCTTCATTCGTGTCGGTGAGGTGCTGCACAGCACAAGTCTCCCAAGGCAAGCAGTAATCTGTAATCTGGTTTGGTGTTTCGCAAGATGCGTGCGTCAACCTATAGCTTACCTGAGCAAGAATTTAGACAGGCGTTGACGACGGTGTGCGTGGCCGGCGGGCTACCTCGCTCCGGCGTTGACTATTGCTTTCATCAGCATGCCTGCTCCGGGCGACAAAGGGGCGTCGCGCCGTGTCACCAGTTCATAGGGTTCGCTAAGTGACGAGAACTGCAGCGGCAGGGCGCAGGCAATACCATGCCCGATACAAAAGTCCGCGACGTCCGTCGATACCAGCGCGACGAAGGAGACGTTTTTCTGCAGGAGAGAGACCGTTGCGAACGCCGACGTGGTCTCCAGCAGATGGGTGGGGAATCGAAGTCCAGCGTCGTGGAATTCGCGTTCGAGCAGCAGCCGCATCGGCATGTTCGCCCGATAGACAACCCACCGATAATTCGCGAGATCCTTGAGTGCGACGCGGCGCTTGCGCGCGAGCGGATGCGACGCATTGGCAATGACCGCAAGCGTTTCTTCACGTACGAACACGCTGTCATACAGGTACGGCGTCTGGCTCACGCTCGTGCGGCAAATGGCGAGATCGAGGCGCCCTGCGTCAATCAAGCTGAGCAGGGCAGCGCTCGTGTCTTCGACGATTTCGACCGACATCTCCGGTTGCTCCGCGCTCACCGAAGTAAGCGCGTCCGTGAGGAGCGGAACTGCGCCCATGATTACGCCCACCGATACGCGTCCACCATAACCGCGCATGACGCCGACGATCTCCTCGCGCAGATGGGCGAGATCAGTCTGGATCAGTCGCGCGTAGCGGATCACGCAATGTCCAACTGCGTTCGGCTCCAATCCGCGATTGGTGCGCACGAAGAGACGCGCGCCGAAAGTGGTTTCGATCTCGTGCAGGGCTTTGCTGGCGCCCGGTTGCGTCAACGCCAGCTGTTTCGCCGCGCCAAGCAGGGACCCGTGTTCTCCAAGCGCGATCAAAAGACGTAACTGCTTTACGTGCAGACGGGAAATGATCGAGTCGAGCGACGGGGTCATCGGACTTGAGAAAAAGTAATAGCGGTATCAAATGTTGTCAATACCGCGACGGCGTGTTGGTCCATATACTGCGGAATTCCCGTGGTTTATCGGGTCGGGAAAACGAATCCCCGGCAAGAGCATAGCTCCCCTATAACTCTTCCTCAACTGTCATGTCCCTTATCAACTACATAACCCAAATCCAGTTTGAATATGGCGCGATTCGGCTGCTGGCCGGTGAATGCGAGCGCATCGGCATACGCCGGCCTTTGATCGTGACGGATGCGGGCATCCGGGAAGCGGGCATTGTCGACACCGTACTGGCGGCGCTCGCCAGCACAAGAGATTTGCCGGTGTTCGATCGCACCCCGCCGAACCCGAACGAGGGCGTCGTGCGGGACGCTGTCGCAATGTATCGCGCGCATGGATGCGACGGTGTGATCGCGGTGGGCGGCGGCTCGTCGATCGATCTGGCGAAGGGTGTCGCTGTTTGCGCCACGCATGACGGTCCGCTGCAAAGCTTCGCGGTGATTGAAGGCGGCGCGGCGCGCATCACGGCGGCGACGGCGCCCGTTATCGCGATTCCGACCACGGCGGGAACCGGCAGTGAAGTAGGTCGCGGCGCAATCCTGATTCTCGACGACGGCCGTAAGGTCGGGGTGATTTCTCCTTACGTGGTGCCAAGGGTTGCCATCTGCGATCCAGAGCTCACGCTCGGCCTGCCGCCGATGCTCACGGCCGCCACCGGCATGGACGCCATCGCGCATTGCCTCGAAACGTTCATGTCACCGGCATTTAATCCGCCCGCCGACGGCATCGCGCTGGACGGCCTGTGGCGCGCGTGGCGCCACATCGAACGTGCGACTCGCCATCCCACCGACCGCGCCGCGCGCCTGAACATGATGAGCGCGTCGATGCAGGGCGCGCTCGCCTTCCAGAAAGGTCTCGGATGCGTGCACAGCCTGAGCCATTCTCTTGGAGGCATCAATCCGCGCCTTCACCACGGTACGCTCAACGCGATCTTCCTGCCAGCCGTCATCGCCTTTAATCGCGCGGCGCCTTCAATGCAGGAAGAAACCAAGCTCGAACGCATTGCACAGGCGATGGGTCTTGCATCGGCTGACGAGGTCGGCCCGGCGATCCGTGTGATGACCGCAGCGCTCGGACTGCCGCTTGGTGTCGCGGAACTCGGCGTGACGCGCGAGATGTTTCCACGCATTGCTGCCGGCGCCCTGAAGGACCATAGCCACAAGACCAATCCACGCGAAGCGACGACCGATGACTACCTCACGTTGCTCGAAGCATCGATGTAACACCGCGATGCCGAGCGCTTAGGAGCGCGCTGGGCAACAATAAAAACCCGCAGACAACAATGTCAAGGTGCTGCAGTGACCATCGACTCTCATTTTGCTATTTTTGTCACGGTCCTTGTCTTCACCCAAGGCGTCTCGACACGGTGCCTGACACGCAAACGTGCCCCGGCCCGAATACGAGGCACCCGGTCCCTCTCGCCGGATCATTTCACTGGATCTGCAGCCGACACCACTGCCGGCGGAACGCCAAAAAATTCGTCGGCGGCCACCGGCCGCCGGTAGAGGTAGCCCTGACCGTAGGGAATCCCCAGCCTCCGCAGTGCGTCATGCTGCGCTTGCGTTTCGACACCTTCGGCGATCACCTGCATGCCATAGTGTCCTGCCACGGCGGCGATTCCCTCAATAAGGCTCGCACCACCCTTGTCGACTTGCTCGATGAACTGCCTGTCGATCTTGACGAAATCGAACGGGAACCTCGCGAGCAGATCGAGGTTGCTGTGCTCCGTACCGAAGTCGTCTAGCGCGAAGCGCACGCCGTGTTCTCGCAGGGTCTCGAAGATCTTCCGAACTCGGGGATGCCGGGCCAGCAAGAAACGCTCGGTGACCTCGAGTACAAGAATCGTCGATTCAGGCAGTCGTTCAGTGAGCGCGAGCACTTCCGATACGAACTCTTTGCGTTCAAGGTCCATTGGCGCCACGTTGACAGCGATCCGGAACGGCGCGCTGCCGGTCGGCCCGCGGATATCGGCCGTGGCCCGTTGCAGCACAAACCGGGTGACGTCGGCGAGAAGGCTGCTCGATTCAACCTCCGCCATGAAGACAGCGGGGCTGATCGGCCCCCAGCGAGGATGACTCCAGCGCAGCAAGGCTTCGGCGCCCACAATGCGGCGGGTCGCGATGTCGACGACCGGTTGATAAACCACATGGAGCTGACCGGTCCTGAGCCCTTGCCGGACGGCGGACAGCAACAATCGCCGCGGCGCGAAGGCAAGCAGGTAGGCGGCGGCAATCAGGAGACTCAGCAGCACTCCGATCCCGAAATAGATCGCGCCGTACTTCCACCGCATCTGCGACGCGAAAGCGGGCGATGCCGCTACCGTCACGGAAAAGGGGAACCCGGCTGATCCTACCTGCGTGCCGGAGCGCTTCGTCACGGCGGCACCGGCCGCGGAAAATACATCGTTTTCGTCAACTGCACCGGACCCGACGACAGACAGTGTCACCTTGCTTGCGCCGTAGCGCAGGCCGTGCGCCAGAATATCTGCGATGTACGGGGCTTCGATAACGTACAACAGGCCGTTGCCATATCCAGTCGAGCGAAAGACTGGCAGTACAGGGATGGCAGGTTGGTAAGGGGTGCCACGGATCAGGCTGATGCCGGGATCGCGTTGCATGGTGGAGATGTAGGCCGACAACGGTACGTTCATCGGCCCTAACGCAGAGGAGCAATAGAGGCGTCCATTCTCAACGAGGTTGACGCCGCGCACGTAGCGGACGTATGTCTTCAATTCGGCGAGTTGCTTCGCCACGGTTTCACAAGGCTGGCCCGGCAGCCGATCGAACGGCTCGCGCTGACTGGACACTACATGATGCAGGATGCGCTCGACCGAATCGACCATGTCGCTGGCGACGAGTTGTTCGCGGGCACGGATCGCACCGGCCGCATGGTGCTCGCCGAACGCCACGGCGGACAGCATCACGCAGACGCCGCCAATCACCGCACTCGCACCCGGGATATTGCGTGCGGCGCCGCGTCCCCAGACCGGGCCACGATCGGGAAAGAAAGACGGGAATTGCCGAGCGGGTTTGAGCTTAAACACTCGAAAGTATTGTGTGAAAATCGAACGGGAGACACAGGCGTCGCGCATTCATCATACTTGTTCTTTGCTGGCAAGTTAAGTGACCCTTGCGCCAGCCGACCCGGGCTGGTCGGCGCGCTACACACTCATCCGTCCGTCGATCTCGTAACACTTTCCCAAGCGTTAAATTCTGCACTAAGCGACGAGATTTTTTCCCTGACCAAGCCAAGCGCGTCACTTCCTAGCAGAAGATGCGCTGGCGGTTCATCGCTTTCGATAACGGCCAACATCGCGCGCGCCGCTTTCACAGGATCACCGAGTTGCCTGCCGCTTTTCTCTTCCCGCCCTTTTCTGATCGGGTCGAACAGGGCGTCGTAGTCCGGGACCGAGCGCGGCGATCGAACCATCGAACGACCGGCCCACTCAGTGCGAAAAGACCCGGGCGCTACCGCGGTCACGTGGATGCCGAACGGTTTGACTTCTTTGCCGAGGACCTCGGAGATCCCCTCCAATGCGAATTTACTGCCGCAGTAATAGGCGATGCCCGGCATGGTGACAAAGCCGCCCATCGATGTGATGTTGAGAATATGTCCGCGTCGTCGCTCTCGCATAAACGGCAGCGCGCTTTTCATGACAGCAACGGCTCCGAACACATTCACGTCGAATTGCCGGCGCATTTCCGCAAGCGTTGACTCTTCCATGACGCCCTCGTGACCGTAGCCGGCGTTGTTCACCAGCACGTCCAGCGGCCCGACGCTTGCCTCAATTTCATTTACGACAGGTTCGACAGACTCAAAGTCAGTAACGTCAAGCACGCGACCGAATGCATTGGCGCTAAGCGCTTCGAATGTCTGTTTTGCCTGCTCGCTTCGTACCGTGCCGACGACCCGATACCCTGCAGCAAGCGCTGCTTCTGCCAGCGCGCGTCCGAAGCCGCTGCTGACGCCAGTGATCAGCATTGTTTTGATCGATGACATGAAAACACTCCCGGGTTGATGTGAAAGATTGCATGTTATTCTTAATAACTGCTCTAAATCAGACCCGATTCTCTACTTATGTTGCCTATTTCTATAAGCGGATTGGACGTCACAGAAGGCGCTGAGAAAAGTGTTTCCTCTGCCGGCGCACGTGATCAGCATCGAATGATTGCCTTGCTTACTGCGTTGGCACCGCAGGAAGGCTACAACCTGACCGCGTTGCGCGATGTACGTGTTTTGCGCTCGGACCGGGCGTTGTCTCGGACGCCGGTGCTATACGATCCCGGCATCGTGATCGTCTGCCAGGGTACAAAGCGTGGATTTTTTGGTGACCGGGTCTACGTGTATGACGAGCAGCACTATCTGGCGGTTGCAGTGCCGGTACCCTTCACAATGGAAACCGACGCAACGCCCGAATGTCCGCTGCTGGCCATCTATATGCATCTGGACTTTCAGGTCGCGGCGGAGCTCATGATTCAAATAGACAGTCATGGCTTGCTTAAGTCGGACGACGCGCCGCTGACCATGATGTCCAGTCCAATGGATGCAGGAATGCGAGCATCTGTATTGCGCTTTCTGGAGGCGATGAACCAGCCGCTTGACGCCGCAATACTCGGCGCGGGACTGGTACGTGAATTGTATTTCCGTGTGCTTACCGGCGAGCAAGGTCACGCGATGCGCGCGGCTTTATCGATGCAAGGGCAATTCGGCAAGATTGGAAGAGCGCTTGAGCGTATCCACGCAACCTACGCAGAGCCTCTCGATCTTCCGGTGCTGGCAAGCGAAGCCGGCATGAGCGTGCCCACATTCCACAGTCACTTCAAAGCGATCACGAGTACTTCGCCCATGCAGTATGTGAAGTCCACTCGATTGCATCAGGCTCGCTTGCTGATGGTGCGTCAGGGCATCACTGCTGAGGTCGCATGTCATGCGGTCGGCTATGCCAGTTCCTCGCAGTTCAACCGCGAATTCAAGCGACTCTTTGGGCTGACGCCTGCCGCAGAGACGAAACGCCTCCGCGACACCTTTGCGCTGCCTCCGGCTTTTCCAGACGCAAGGTTCGTCTCCTCACATTGAGGGAATTTCGCTTCTCTTGTTAGCGGTCGTTCTAACTCTGTTGTGATTCACCGCTTCGCTTTATAAGCGTCGGCTTGCTAATAGCATCGCAAGTGTCGGCATCATGCGGCCCCGGCCCATCCGCCAACGCTTTGCTCAGCGCCAGCACGCAAAGCTCGAATGCGGCTTTAAAAAGCGCTTAGTGCGTCGTTGCTTTTGGAGCCTCCATTTCTTAATCTGATCGAAGGGGCTCGGGTCGATGAAAGCCGGTGAGCCTTCATGTATTCATTTGGAGGTCCGCATGATCTTTGATCGAACCGAGACAGCCGTGGTTTTCATTGACCCGCAAGTCGATGTCCTAAGTGAGAAAGGCAAGAACTGGGGCGCAGTCGGTGCAAGCGTGACAGAGAACAGGACAGTAGAAAACATGCTACGAATCTTTAAGGCGGCAAAGTCCGTGAAGTTCGCAGTCTTTATCTCGCCACACTATTTTTTCCCGACTGATCGCGCGTGGAAGTTCAACGGACCGCTAGAGACGGATGAATTCGCCACCGGTACTTTTGCGCGCAGTGCTGCGTTGAGCCTTGAAGGTTTTGAAGGCTCCGGAGCGGACTGGCTCGACGTCTTCAAGCCCTACATCAACGACGGTGAGACGATTGTTGTCAGCCCACATAAAGTGTTCGGACCTCAGACCAACGATCTCGTTCTTCAACTGCGCAAGCGGGGAGTGAGAAGGGTGGTGCTGGGCGGCATGCTTGCCAACATATGCGTGGAGTCCCATCTGCGTGATTTGCTCGAACAGGGACTCGAGGTCTTTGTAGTGAGCGATGCCACGGCGGGTCCGCGTCATCCGGTTTGGGGCGATGGGTACAAGGCGGCGATGATCAACTACGCATTTCTTGCGCACGCCGTCGTTAGTACCGACGAAGTCGTGGCTTCAATGGGATGACGCACAACCAAGGCTGCTCGAGTAGTTGCCGATCGTTCGTCATCACCGATTTCGCCGCCTCTCATTGCCAGAGCCCTGGCCGAGGCCCAGGGCCGTCACCTGGATCATCTTGCGTCCGCAGCGGGCGCTTGGGTCCAGCGTGCAACGTCACGATGCGTCGTGGTACTGATAACTTTGCTTGAGACCGTCTGAATCGGCGCGTTCGCATGGCGCCGCATTTCCAGTGCAACGTCTTCGCTCAGCCAGTCCAGCCAGCTTGCATTTCGTTCGCCGAGAATAATCAGGTCGGCTTCCCACGTGTTGGCGACAGAAGCGATCGCCCCGCCGACCGAAAGACCCGACAGGGGCAACGTAATCATGCGGGTTTCCGCGGGACCCGAATGGTTGTCGAGCACTTGCGCCATTCGCGCGACGATTTCGCGTCCATGTGCTTCCATCGCTTCAATCATGAGCGCGAAGTCATAGTCGATTGGCGACATCAAGTAGGGCGCAGGATTAACCGCGTGCAGCGCAAGAATGCATGCATCGTGCTTTCGCGCAGTGTCGATGGCCGATGCCAATACTGTATCGATCGAATTTGCATTAACCGCAACTAGAATCTTGGTGAACATTCTGGGTGCCTCGTTGTAGTAGGACAGTGGAGCACGGCGGCCGGCTTGCGCTGTTCGTGATCCATGACCGTATCTTCACGCGGCAGAATGAGAGCAAGATTAGCGCAGTCTTCAGACAGGGCGCGGCAAGGAAAATGCCGCTCTCGCGCGTCTCGCCGACCCCCAAACCGACTCACAACCCCATGCCGATGCGAACATCATGGCGACGGTCATACTATTTCACTCGGTCCTTGGCCTCAGGCAACTCGAAGCCGAGGCATCCAGCAGAATGAGAATTGTCGGTCACACGGTATTCACGCCCGATCTCTACGATGGCATGAAAAAGATCTCGAGGGTCACGAGGCGGACCTGATTGAAGGGAGAACTTAAACGCAAAGAAAGTGGTGACGTTCAACAGGTCCCGTTGCTTCGGAAGACCGTGCTAATGCTTAGGCGTCTGAAATTTACATCGTTGTTATTTGCATATTCATGTGATGCGAAATGCCGGAGATCTTTCTGGCAATATCGTGACGAACCGGTACACGGGCGATCTCTCGGTGAGTGACCCGCGGCTAACCAGTTTGAAAGAACGATCAACCGCGGTGTCTGTCATTCCGGCAATGTCACGCCGAGGCTCGCCATCAGGCCCCCGTCAACCTTGAACTCCGCTCCTGTACAGAAACTTGCACGATCGCTAGCCAGAAAGGCGACGACCTCAGCGACTTCTTCCGGGCGCCCGATTCGGCCGAGCGGCTGCGCCTTACCCCATTCCCTGAGGATTTCTTCCTCTCTCCCCGGAGCGGTTTGAGCGGCCGCAAAGCGTGTCATTGGCGCATCGATGCAGCCCGGACAGACCGCATTTGCGCGGATGCCTGAGGGACCAAAATCCACCGCGAGCGAGCGCGTCAGAGCAAGCATGCCAGCCTTCGAAGTGGCGTATGCGGCTACCCGTGTCTGGTTGGCAAGCGCTTGTACTGAGGCAATGTTGATGATTGAACCGCGTTGTTTCTTGAGCATGTATGGCAACGCGTAATGACATGCCAGATAAGTTCCGCGCAGATTGATTCGGATGACGTTGTCCCATTCAACCGATCCCATGGACACAACGGTGCCATAGGGTTGAATGGCCGCATTATTAATCAGGATATCGATTGATCCCAGAAATTCCACGGCCTGTTCCATCGCGGTGGCAATGTCATCTTCTATGCCAACATCGACCACGATCGCGGTGACATTGAGTTTTTCGGCGCGCAACGTTGTCACTGCCTGTTCCAGCATTTCAGGGTCCTCGCCCAGTAATGCGACCGATCCGCCACGCTCGGCGATCAGCCGTGCACATGCCAGCCCGATACCGCGTCCGCCGCCGGTCACAACTGCGCCTTTGCCTGTTAGCTCACTCACGAATGCCCCCGTTTTCCTGCCCGCTGTCAGGTGGGCGAAAGTAGATTGAAGGATGGTCAACTGCGCACCGGCGCAGATAGGCAGGGCGCCCATGGCACGTATTGCCAATACGCTTGCGAAGAGATTGGCGAGCGAATCACTATCCCGGACAGGTCATTGTTTTTCGCCCCGAACTTCTTTCCTAGTATGAAACGTTATATTTACCTGAGTCAATCGGGGTTAGACGATGCGGCGATCCATAACGCAAGTTATTAGCTCCGACCACGTTCCATCCCGGTTTGCGTTCTATCGATATACAAACAAACTCGAAGACCGTCATTGACCGCTGCACCGCGACCGACGCATGCTTGCAGGCTCCGATTTTCTTCTTCCTTAATCCACGCCAGGTCAACTGATGCCTTCGTCAACTCCCCGCTTCGGCATTTGGGCGCTTGTGCACGGTAGCCGTGCCGCGCTGCAGGATCCCGACGAACCCTACGACGCGTCATGGTCACGCAACCGTGAGCTCATCCTGGAAGCCGAGCGGCTCGGCTTCGATTCAACACTGGTCGCGCAGCATACGATCAATCCCCACGACGAAACACTTGATCAACTCGAGGCCTGGACGGCGTCGGCAGCGTTGGCTGCTTTAACCACGCGCATCGAGATCATCACGGCGATCAAGCCATACCTCTATCATCCCGTCACGCTGGCCAAGATGGCCCTGCAGATTGAAGAAATCAGCGGTGGGCGATTCGCCATCAATCTGGTCAATGCATGGAACCGTCCCGAGCTGGCCAAGGCCGGCATCGGCTTTGCTGAGCATGACGAACGATATGCGTACGGACGTGAATGGATCACGGTCGTGAACGATTTGATGCTTGGAAAGCGTACCCATTTCAAGGGCAAGTTCTTCGACGTCGAAGACTATGTCCTACGCCCGGCCGGCCGCTTCCGGGAGAGGCCGCGAATTTATATCGGCGGTGAGTCCGAGCCGGCGAGGGCGCTCGTGGCCGACCGCGGCGATGTCTGGTTCATCAACGGTCAACCGCTGCCCGATGTGCGCCGGCTGATTGAAGACGTGGGAGGGCGCGCGAGGACGGGTCCGCTATTGCGCTTCGGGCTTTCCGCGTTCGTGATTGCGCGGCCAACCGATGGGCAAGCGCAAGAGCACCTTGATCACCTGTTCGCGCTTGCTGCAAAGGACGCTCCCTTGCGTGCAGTGCAGAAGGAAAACAGTGATCCAAAGGTGGTCATGCACCAGACGTTCGCCAAGTCGGCGCGAGTGGGGTCGAACGGCGGGACCGCAGCGGGGCTGGTGGGCAGCTACGAAACGGTCGCACGGCGTATTGTCGAGTTTCATCGGGCGGGAATCAAATTGTTCATGCTGCAGTTTCAGCCGTTTGAAGCAGATATGAAGCGCTTCGCACAAGAGGTCATACCGCTCGTTCGTGAACTGACAGCCCGGGACGATAAGTAAGACAGGACGCACATCTCAGCGAACGGTTTTCTCGGGCTGTTCGCGAAGGACTAACCGCCCCGTGGTCCGCCGAAGGCGTCGTCGGGCTCGGCGCGCGCCTTGACAACCAGACATCATGACGTCATGATGTCTATATGAATTCAAGCCGTGACAGCCAACTTCCCCTTTACGCGCAGGTAGAAGCGGAGCTCGTGGCCCGCATTGCCGACGGGACTTATACTCGGGGAGCGCAACTGCCCAATGAAGCCGCCTTGTTAGCGGCGTTCGGCATAAGCCGGACGACCCTTCAGAAGACCGTGCAGAATTTGATCAACCGGGGGCTGATTGAAATCCGCCGCGGCAAGGGCACGTTCGTTTCACAGCCTCGCCTGACGCAAGAGCTCACTGAGCTGAGCGGTTTTGTCGAAGATATGCGCGAGCATGGCCGTCATCCCACCGCGCGCTTGTTGACCAAGAAAATTCAAAACGCCAGCGATCTTGTCGCTCGCAAGCTTTCGCTCGAGCCCGGCGCGCAGGTAGTCCACATTCAGCGCATACGCATTGCCGACGGCACCCCGTTATCGTTCGATGAAACCTGGTTGCCGAAGGAAATCGGCGAGAAGATCATGGAAAATGATCTGGAAGCCGAACCAATTTTTGAATTGCTTGAGCAGAAGTACGATACGCCGCTCATGAAGGCGGAGTACAGGCTCGAAGCTGTCTTGGCAAACAAGATTGTCGCGCAAGCACTTGAGATCAAGGCAGGTAGCGCAATTTTTCTGATTGAGCGCACGTCGTACAGCGAGCACGGCACGCCCGTCGACTATGAAAAGTTGTACTACCGCGGCGACCAGATCCAGTTCGTCACGCACCTCAAGCGGCGCAAGCCGCATGGCCGGTAGGACGAGGATTTCCCATGGATACGGGTCATGTAGTCTGGCTGTTTGCGATGTCGTTTGGGGCTAGTGCGCTAGGTGGAATGCTGGGCATGGCGAGCGGCATTTTTATCGTGCCCATCCTGACCGTGTTCGGCCATGTCGACATTCATGTTGCAATTGGCGCCAGCATCGTCTCGGTAATCGCCTGTTCCTGTAGCGGCGCTGCTCCTTTTCTTCGCGGTCGATTGACCAATATCCGGCTTGCTATTGTTTTGGAGACCGCTACAACGCTAGGCGCATTGTCCGGCGTGCTGATGAGCGGTCTCATTCCAGTCCCTGTGCTCTATTTCATTTTTGCTGTAATCCTGATGCTGTCAGCGCAGCAAATGCTTGCGAGGCGCTCCGATCCTGTTGTTGTGCTCGCGAGCGCGAGCGCCGTTGCGTGGAGTGTTTCGTTGGGCCTGGATTCCCGGTATCCGGATCACACGCTCGGACGCGATATCGAATACCGTGTGCATCGCCTCGGGCTTGGCATGTCCTTGATGTACGGTGCCGGATTGATTTCGGCGTTACTCGGCATCGGCAGCGGCGTCCTCAAGATTCCGGCAATGGATATGGCGTTGCGCCTGCCGATCAAGGTTTCCTCCGCGACGTCCAATTTCATGATCGGCGTGACGGCTGCGGCTAGCGCAGGCGCGTATTTCCTGCGCGGTGAAATTATGACCGCGATTGCCGCACCCGTGGCGCTGGGTTCCGTCGTGGGCGCGGTACTTGGCGCACGCATTTTGATGCGGATATCGAGTGACAAACTGCGCGTGCTTTTCGTCGTCGTGCTCGCGATCCTTGCCGTGCAGATGCTTCTCGAAGCACTGGGTATCCGCCTCTTCGGAGGGCCGGCATGAGGCGCACGGCATCGGAGGCGCCAGGGCTTGAACGGTGGTTGGCCTGGCTTCTGCAATATGGCACATGGGTGGCCGCAAGTACGGTTGCGGCAGGACTCGCGATGGCGCTGCTGGATTCATGGGCTCGCAACGGGTCCGTGGCAACGTCGGTGGTCGCCACCCGAATCATGACGACGGGGATCGCACTTTTCATCCTCCTCCCGGTCGCGCGTTTGACCTTGATGCTGGGTGTTTTCCTGCATCGACGCGACTATTGTTTCAGCGCGATCGCCGCGTTGGTACTGACGATCGTGATCGCCGGATCAATGATCGGCGTAGCGTGAACGGGCGCATACGTGGCTGTGCACCGGCACGGTAATTTCGTGTCGGCAGAAGGTGATCGATCAGGCGTAAGGCGTGCCTGTCATCGCAGCCTTCAGCCCGATGGTTCCCTTATCAACAATAGCAAGAAAGGCGGCTTTCGCTTCCTCGGTATCGTATGTTGTGCATCCGTTGATACAGGCCCTTCAATGCTGATCCGTCCCGACGCCTGCATTGCCTGGACCGGTGAGCAGAACAGCACAGAAGGATTGGAGGACGCGCTCCGCCGCTGGTTTATTCCGGACACATGCTTGACTGATGGGAACAATTGAAATGCGGCGGGCCATGCTGATTCCGCGTCGAAACTCGTCCAGAATAGAATCCGTGCCCGATCAGGACTGAAACGTCCGCTGCGTTTCTCGAAGGATTCACCCGCCGTTTTGTACCGCGTTCCCAGGCCCCGGACGCTCTTTGCTCGGCCACCGCTTCAGCCACCGATTCGGCAAGCATTTGCAAATCCGGCTACGCTGTAGGTGGCTGTTGCCCTCGTGTCGAACCGGTGACGAAACAGACAATCATCATCAGGAAAGCAATGAAACAACCGATCAGAATCGATTTTGTCTCCGACATAGCGTGCCCGTGGTGTGCTGTCGGTCTATCTTCGCTGCAGCTTGCGTTGTCGCGACTTGGCGATACGGTCGACGCCGAAATAGTGATGCATCCCTTCGAACTGAATCCGCAGATGGGTGAGGAGGGTGAAGACCTTGTCGACCATATCAGCAAGAAATACGGGCGCACTCCGCAGCAGGTAGCCCAGGCGCAGGACGATCTCCGGCAGCGCGGCGCGGATGTGGGTTTCACTTTCGGCAAGCGTAGCCGGATCTATAGCACCTTCGACGCGCATCGTCTGATGCATTGGGCCGGGATCAAAGGCAAACAGGTTGAGCTTAAAGAGGCACTGCTCCAGGCTTATCACGGCGAGGGCAAGGCCACGAGCGACCATGACGTTCTGGTTGCAGCGGCGGAATCAGTGGGGCTTGACGGCGCTGAGGCGCGCTCCGTTCTGCAAGGAGGCGACTATGCCAATGAGGTCCGTGCAGAAGAAGAGAAATATCAGTCAATGGGTATTCAGTCAGTGCCGTCGATCATCTTTAATGACCGCTACTTGCTGACTGGCGCACAACCCGTTGAAGCGTTCGAGAAAGCCATTCGACAGATTCTGTCTGAAGCGTAATCACACTACAGTGAGCGGCCGCGAGTAGCAGTCGTTCACTGGCTCGCAGACCGCCGCGGTCGAGCATTCACTCGTCAACGGTCAATAGCGTCAATGCGGGACCTTCCTGCACGCCTCGCGCCAATTTGTTACTGTCGCTTCAAGATACCGATTTCCCAAAACGATTCCCTAAAATGCCAGGAGCTTTGAGCATGACTGATTCCGCTGACTACGTGCCGCCGAAAGTTTGGGCCTGGAATAAATCCGGCAGTGGCCGCTTCGCTAACATCAACCGCCCAATATCCGGACCGACCCACGACAAGGAACTGCCAGTCGGCCGTCATCCTTTCCAGCTCTACTCACTGGCGACACCGAACGGCGTGAAGGTCACGACGATGCTGGAAGAATTGCTGGCGCTCGGTCACAGCGGTGCGGAATACGATGCGTGGCTGATCAGGATTGGTGACGGCGAGCAATTCGGTAGCGGCTTCGTTGAAGCGAATCCCAACTCCAAGATCCCCGCGCTGTTCGATCACAGCGGCCCGAAGCCAATCCGGGTTTTTGAGTCCGGCGCGATTCTGCTTTATCTTGCCGAAAAATTTGGCGCGTTCCTGCCGACGGAAGCGAGCGCGCGCGCCGAATGCCTGTCGTGGCTATTCTGGCAGATGGGAAGCGCGCCGTATCTGGGCGGAGGTTTCGGCCATTTCTATGCGTACGCGCCGACGAAGATCGAATATGCCATCGACCGTTTCGCGATGGAAACGAAGCGTCAGCTCGATGTGCTCGACAAGCAGCTTGCACGCAACGAATATATCGCCGGCAGCGAGTACACAATTGCCGACATGGCGATCTGGCCTTGGTACGGTGGCCTGGTAAAGGGCTGGATATACGAGGCGGCCGAGTTCCTGGCTGTACAGGACTACAAACATCTTCAGCGCTGGGCTGATGCGATAGGTGAGCGCCCGGCCGTGCGCCGGGGGCGGATGGTTAACCGTGTTTTTGGCGAGCTTTCCAGTCAGCTGCATGAGCGCCATGATGCCTCTGACTTCGATACCCAAACACAGGATAAGTTGGTTACCCAGCCAGAGTGAGGCACGACGGCTCCTCTAAAGAATCGCCAAGCGGACTGCAAGCAAACTGCAAAGCGGAGCCGTTCAAAACTAAAACGCGGATACTCGCAACACAAACAAAAGCCTACAGCAGCATGCCGATAGCGAGACGATTAAACGCGTTCATCAGCGCGATGGCGATCATCAGATCCGAGATTTCCGCATCGGAGAAAAGCGCCTTCAGCGGAGCGTAGCGTTCCTCCGGCGCACCTTGTTGGTCGACGTGCGTCAATGTCTCGGCCCATGCCAGCGCGGCGCGTTCCCGTGCATCGAACAACTCGCTGACACGCCAGCCCGCGAGTTGGTCGAGCTTGCGTATCGCAATACCGGAATCACGCAACGTCGACGAATGTTTGTCGAGACAGAATGCGCAGCCATTGATCTGCGAGATGCGCAGATAGATCAATTCGATCAAGGGCATACCGAGGCTGCTGTTGGAGAGTGCCTTGCTTGTTGCGAGGAGCCCCTGGTAAGCGGCAGGCGATAGTGTGGTAAATGGAAGGCGAAGTTGGCTCATGGTCAGGCTCTGGAGTAGTTAAAGAGGGCTTTTAAAAAAAGCGAAAATTCATACCGACGCTTCAAACGCGGTCGATTCGGGTTCGACGCCGGCAAATAGCGGCGTGTTCGATAACTGCTGACGGGCGGTGGAGATTGCAGCGGCCACCGCTTCTTCACTTCCGACCATTCCTTGCAGATAAATGAAGTGATTGTTAGTAATCCCAATTGTCTTCAGTGAATGTCTCAGGTAATCGGACAAGAAATCAGGTTGACGCGCTTGCGGCCCTTGATGAATTCCGCCGGAACTCACAATGATGTAGGTCGGGCGGTCAGCTAGCAAACCGACTTTACCTTCGGGCCCTGCCGAAAAAGAACGTCCAATCCGAAGCACGTAATCGATCCACAACTTCAGCGTTGCCGGCACCGTGAAGTTATGCATCGGCGTGGCGATCAGCAAGTGGCGGCTGCGCTCCAGTTCATCGATCAACTCCTCCGATTGCCGAAACGCGGGATCGTCGAAGGGAGTGCGTTTTGTCAGCGCGGATCCATATGCGGCACTCAGCGGCGGCAGCGGATTCGCCGCGAGGTCGCGTTTATTCACGCTCATTCCCGGATGTCTTTCACTCAGCTTCTTGAGCAGCGCGTCAGCAAAGCGGTACGCGTGTGAAGCTTGCTGATTCGGGCTCGCACTCAAGAATAAAAAGTCGTTCATATCGCTTCCCGTTGCTGTGTTTGCAGTTGTTGCGGTAGCGGCTGGACGAAATGCATGCCGCGCGCCAACAAGCCTTGGCGAAAGTAAAAGCGCTGTGCCAATGCCATATGCAGGCCGGTATCGAGGACAAAATGCTGACATCCCAGGCGCGTTGCTTCGTTGCGCACTGTCGAGATCAGGAGTGCGCCGAGACCCTGCTGACGCTCGTCTATGTCGATGACCAGATCGTCGACATAGACGAAGCGGCCATACACCGTGTTTTCCATCGCGCGATAACCAATCAGCCCCGCGATTCGCTCGCCCATATAAGCGGCAAGCAGCCGATACCCTTGCGCATACTGACGCACGATCTGTTCGACGAACGCGGCTTCGTCAGTCAGGTGAGGGCGCAGTTCGCGCATCAGCGCAAAGCCTGCGCGCTGCAGCGTGGGAGTGTCCAATTCCTGGAGTTTCATGGTTGGTGCCATCGGCGTACCTCTTTGTTTGTCATCGTTGAGGTACTTTAAGCGATTGATGTCATACACTATAGAGCCAAGAAATGTGAATTTGAGTAGGACATGCGAGAGACATGACGCTGCCATTTAGCCCTATCAATCCCATCGGTACCGTGACGGACGGCCCGATTTATCGGCAGATATATCTGCGCATTCGTCAATCCATTGCGGATGGTGTGTTGCGGCCCGGAGACCGCGTGCCGTCGGTGCGGGGCTTGGCGTCGGAACTGAATCTGGCGCGCGGCACGGTTGAATCGGCTTATCAGCTTTTGATCGGCGAGGGTTATCTGAACGCTCGTGGACCGGCCGGGACGGTGGTCTCACCCCAGATCAAACTGCCCGAGTCGGCTGGGCAGTCCAGCGTTACGCCGGAGACCGCGCCGTGGTCGGAACATACGGGCTCGATGCCGTTGCCTTTGCAGATGGGCCTTCCGGCGCTGGATGCCTTTCCGAGCACGGTCTGGAACCGCCTGGCGGCGCGCGAGATGCGCCAAAGCGGTCTCCAGGACCTGATTTATCCCGATCCCCAGGGGCATGCGCCGCTGCGTGCGGCCATTGCCGGGTACTTGGGTGTATCGCGAGGCGTTGCCTGCTCGCCCGATCAGGTCTTTATTTGCGCGGGATATCGCGCCAGTCTGGATCTGATCTGCCGCGCGGTCTTGCGCAGTGGCGACGCGTGCTGGTTCGAGGATCCCGGCTATCTCATGGCGCGGCACTTCCTGAGCAATGCGGGGATGAAACTGCTGCCGGTTCCAGTCGATGACGACGGCCTCGATGTCGAAGCCGGCATCAAGATGGACGCGAATGCACGCTTTGCGCTGGTCACACCCAGTCACCAGAGTCCGCTGGGCGTGTCGTTATCCCTTTCGCGCAGATACGCTTTGTTGGACTGGGCAAGAGCCGGTGACCGCTGGATTATCGAAGACGATTACGACAGCGAATACCGGTATAGAGGGCGGCCGCTTCCCGCGTTAAAAAGTCTTGATACAGGCGGCCCGGGGAGAGTGCTATACACAGGCACCTTCAGCAAGGTGCTCGCACCCGGGTTGCGTCTGTCGTATTTGGTGGTGCCGCAAGAGCACGTCGCCCGGTTCTTTGAAACTGCTAATCGAATGCAGAATCAATGTCCGCGTTTGCTACAGGCGACGCTGGCAAGGTTTATCGAAGACGGCTATTTCGCGCGGCATATTACCAAGATGCGGAACATCTACGCGGATCGCCGCACGATGCTTGCAGATGCGCTTGGGGGCACTTTAGGCATGCGCGCGCAACTTCGTTTGCAAGCTGGCGGCATGCATCTTCTTGCGATGCTCGAAAACGAATCCGATGACAGTGCGATTGCGTTGCGTGCGCGGGGCCTCGGGTTATCGGTGAATGCGTTGTCGAGCTGGTATGCCGGAGCAGCATCGAAACGAGGACTGCTGATGGGATTCACCAATGTCAGGTCTGCCGAAGAGGCGAGCGCGTTGGCTCGTACTCTGCTTAGCGCGTTCTAACCTCTAGAGTAGGTGGCAGAGGACGAAGAGTTTCTAATTTGGATTGCTAACTGTTTTTTTTACAACTCGGGAGACGCTTAGGAACGGGACCTTTCCTGATGGAAAATAGGCTAAGGGCGCCTGAGATTAATTCGGTTCGCGTTCGATAAAGACTTAAGTTAATCGATAACGGGTTAACCCGCAGCGCCTAGCCGCCGTTAATGACGGACACGTCCATCCCCTAATGGTCGATGGCTGAAAACGCAAATTGATTGTCTTGATCGTATCACTTCTTATTCGTGGCTCAGCTTAAGCTCCGCACATACCAAATACGCGGAGACAATCATGCAAGCCCTGCAAATTGATGACTTGCCCGCCGCCATTCGCGAAGCGAAGCGGGCGTTGCGTCAAGCCTTACCCAATTGTCGTGAAGTGTTTCTTGCAGTCGAGGATGACATCAAGCAGCAAGCCAGCGTCATTGCAGCACAGCGCGCTCGCGGCGACTCGGTCATTCCCGAACTTTCCTATGAGGACATCGCCGCGCAGCGCGTCAGTGCCGACACCATTACTTTCATCAAGGCTCGCGGCGCTTGCGTGGTGCGACGCGTATTCAGTCCGGAGCAAGCCACGCAATGGGACGCGCAGATCGCCGAGTACGTGGACACCAACAATCTGGACGAGCGGCTGCTGAATCGCGCGGAGGACAAGTACTTCGGCAACCTGGCATCGAGCAAGCCGCAAATCTATGGCATCTATTGGTCCGCGCCTCAAGTTGCCGCGCGTCAATCGCCTGAATTAACTGCCACCCGCGTGTTCCTTAACCGCTTGTGGAAAGCGGAGAGCGAAGGCCGTCAGCACTTCGATCCCGATCATGTGCCGGTCTACGCGGACCGGTTGCGCCGGCGTCCGCCGGGCTCGGAGTCGTTAGGATTGTCCGCCCATTGCGATGGCGGTTCCGTCGAGCGGTGGCTTGAGGAAAACTTCAGGCGGGTTTATCGGCACGTCTTTAGCGGCGACTGGAAACGCTATGACCCATTCGACGCGGCTTATCGGCCGGACGTAAGGGAGATCGCGTCGCCCGCAGTGTGCTCGATGTTCCGGACCTTCCAGGGCTGGACTGCGCTGACGCCGCAAGGGCCGGGCGATGGCACGCTGCAACTCATTCCAATCGCGAACGCCATGGCCTATGTGCTGCTGCGGGCGCTTCAGGACGACGTTCCAGAGGACGACCTCTGCGGGGCCATGCCGGGCCGGGCGTTGTCGATCAAGCCCGAATGGCACGGCCCGCTTTATGAGGCGCTTTCGTCAATCCCTAAGATGCAAGCGGGAGATACTGTGTTCTGGCACAGCGATGTCATTCACGCTGTTGAGGATGCACACCGCGGCACGGGATTTAGCAATGTCATGTACATATCGTCGGCGCCGGCTTGCGCCAAGAACGATGCCTACTTGAAGCGTCAACTACCGAGCTTTAGGGAAGGGAAAAGCCCTCCCGACTTTCCCGCCGATAACTTCGAAGTTGATTTCGTCGGACGCGCGACCGAGGCGGATTTAACGCCGCTAGGCCGTGAGCAACTCGGCCTTTCACTTTAAGCCGCTTTTTACGTCGTTTTACCGCTTCCTGTTTTACCGCTTCCTTTAACGCAGCTCCGGTCAAGTACCTGAGTTGCGCGAACTCTCTTTGCCCGGCAAAAGCTTAAGTCCGCTAAGGCCAGGCAAAGAAAATAGACGAGCCGATCAAGGCTACATGTAATTCCCAGGAGACAACGATGAACAAAAATCTTAAACAGGGCATGTGCGCCTTATTCAGTCTCTGTATATGCCACGCGGCGAGCGCCGCTGAGTCCATTTCAGTGCTGCACTGGTGGACCTCGGGCGGCGAGTCAAAAGCGGTCAGGCTGCTCAAAGACGACATGACCAAACAAGGTTACGAGTGGAAAGACTTTGCAGTAGCCGGAGGCGCGGGCGCGGCCGCAATGACCGCGTTGAAGGCCCAGGTGATCTCCGGCAACGCGCCATCGGCTGCACAGATCAAGGGCCCGCTCATTCAGGATTGGGCCGATCAGGACATGCTGGTTTCAATCGACAAATCCGCGGGCGATTGGAAGAGTCATACACCTCCGCAAATCGATGCAATCATGCGCGCCGGCGGTCATTATGTTGGTGCGCCATTTTCCGTGCATCGAATCAACTGGCTCTGGATAAACAAGGCAGCGCTAGACAAGGTCGGGGGAACACCACCTGCAACATGGCCTGAATTCTTCGCACTGGCTGACAAGTTTCGCGCGGCAGGCATCACCCCGGTTGCACACGGCGGACAGCCTTGGCAAGACATGACGGTTTGGGAAACGGTCGTGCTGTCGCAAGGCCCTGACTTCTACAAGAAGGCATTGGTCGACCTCGACCAGAAGACGCTGACATCTCCGCAAATGGTGCAAGTGTTCGAGACAGTCAAGAAGATCGAGTCGTACTTCGATAAAGGCTATGCGGGCCGGGACTGGAATCTTGCCACTGCAATGGTGATCAACGGTACAGGCGGCATGCAGTTCATGGGCGACTGGGCCAAAGGCGAGTTCGAAAATGCGAACAAGAAGCCGGGTGTCGATTACGTCTGCGCTGTCGCGCCAGGCACGTCCAGCGCCTTCACTTACACCGTGGACTCCTTTGTATTTTTTCAGCAGAAGGGCTCAAAAGAAGCAACGCCAGGTCAGCTTGCCTTAGCCAAGACCATCATGTCGCCCGATTTTCAACAACAGTTCAGCCTGTACAAGGGTTCCATCCCGATCCGTCAGGATGTATCGATGGACAAGTTTGATGACTGCGCCAAGAAGTCGTACGCCGACGAACAAAGGACGATCAAGTCAGGGGGTTTCCTGCCATCGCTTGCATTTGGCATGGTGCAGTCGACCGTGACCGCAGGCGCCATGTCCGATGCCATCAGCAAGTTCATGAACTCCAATGAGGACGCAAAAACCGGTGTCCAGGCACTCGCTGCGGCGGCTAAAGTTAAATAAGGTCAACGGCTTGATTGCACTACTTAAACAGGAAAAAAATGAACGCTGACATGAAAAAGACCTGGCCACGCTCGGAGCTGGACGTAACGGTGATGGGTTTTGGCGCATCGCCCATCGGCAACCTCGCCCGGCCGATCTCGGAAGAGACCAGCGTCGCGCTGATTCAGGCGGCATGGAATGCGGGCATTCGCTATTTCGACACGGCGCCCATGTATGGCCATGGCCTTAGCGAAGCGCGTTGTGGTCAGGGACTTCGCTGGTATCCGCGTGACGAGTTTGTCATTTCCACCAAGGTCGGCCGTCTGCTAAAGGCGGCAAGGAGATCGGATATCGACTTTAGTCCGTGGGCAAGCGGACTGCCGTTCGAACTGCGTTTTGATTACAGCTATGACGGTACGATGCGCTCTATCGAAGACAGCCTGCAGCGTCTGGGGCTGGAACGAATAGATATCGCGCTGATTCACGACATAGACAATTTTACGCATGGTCCGCAGGAACAGCCGGTGGTCTTCAATGCCGCGATGTCGGGTGCGGCTAAGGCGCTGATTCGTCTAAGAGACGAAGGCGTAGTGAAAGCGATTGGCGTAGGTGTCAACGAATGGCAGGTCGCTTACGAGGCCATCAAGCGGGTCGATTTTGACTGCCTGTTATTGGCCGGCCGATACACATTGCTGGAGCAGGATTCGCTCGACGGGTTTCTTCCTGCTTGCGAGAAGCAAAAGGTCTCGGTCATCTTAGGGGGTTGCTATAACAGCGGCATATTGGCAACCGGTGCAATTCCGGGCGTACGATACAACTACGCGCCTGCATCGAATGAAATAGTTGCTCGCGTTCGAAAGATCGAAGCGGTTTGCGATGAATTCAAGGTTCCGCTCAAGGCTGCCGCGTTGCAATTCGCGTTGGCGCATCCCGCGATAGCCACCAATATTCCAGGCGTCAGAACTGTCGCGCAGTTGGAAGACAACATCGAGACGTTCAAGGTGGAGATTCCGGCGGCGTTCTGGGCTGCGCTTCGAACGAGCAAGCTTATCCGTGAAGACGCGCCACTACCTGCATGAAGTTGTCTATTCGTCTACGTAACGTCCAGGGGAAAATTCAGTGCTAGTTCATAGCGGTGTTAGCAACGCGGAAGCGCTCGCCGCAATAGAGGACATGCGGCAGGCGCTTGAAAAAAATTATGCAGCCGCTGTGCTTGCGGTCAGCGATGCACATGGCGAATTGATCGCGCTGGTACGGATGGACGGGGCGCCACTGCCTTCCATAGCTGCCGCGCAAGCCAAGGCCTTTACAGCCGCCCGGCAAGGGATGGCTACTCGCCAACTGGCATTGGAGGCCAAGGCGGGGGGCTGGAGCATGTCTTCTTACGGAGATGCGCGTTATGTCGGCTGGGCGGGTGGCTTGCCGGTTCTGATAGACGGGATGGTGGCCGGCGCGGTTGCGGTCAGCGGTTTATCGGAAGATGACGACGAACGAATCGCGCAGCTTGGTGTTGATGCAGTCATCGCCCTGCAAGCAACGCAAAACGCAAGGCTGTCTACCGTGAAATGACAGACGTGAGATCCGGCTCTGAAAAGTCGCAGAGCCGCCTCGCGAGGTCGGCGACCATGGAGTAGAGCGGCTTGGGACAATCGTTGCGGCGGAGTTAGCGAGGAAGCACGCGACCTAAGGCGACGGCTTTTGCAGCGCGGGATTGTTGCAGGTTTTAACGTCGGGCTCTCGATTCGAGACTGTAATGTAACGCTGCTAGGATTCCAATTCCCTTCAACGTCATATTGTCATATGAAAAAAGCCATTCTTGCCGTCATCACCGCCGCTCTTACGCTCGGCGCTTTTACTTCCGCTTTCGCAGAAGATCACCATCACCGCGTATGCCACAAAGTGAAGGTGCATGGCCACTGGCAAAACCGCTGTCATTAACTGACGCCAGAGGCGGCGCCAGCTGCCCTAAGGAAACGTTCGCGCGTCTAGCGGTGACGTTTCCTTAAGCCGACTGATCTATGCTTGCACAGAACACCGATCAAAACGTTTTACCCAAGCGCCGATATCACATCCGGCGTCACGCCTTGGCGAATGCGGTTAGCGCCCCCGCGGCGATCAACACAACACCGCTTATCCGACTCGCGGCACCCGCCCATTTCCGATTCGCAGCCAATCCCTGACTCTTTGCGCCGAGCCACGCATAGAAGGAATAGGAACAGAGGTCCAGCAGCACCGTCGTCAAGCCGAAGATCAGCATTTGAAGCCAGATTGGTTGGTGCACCTCAACGAACTGCGGAAGTAGCGCGACGAAAAAGAGCAGCGCTTTCGGGTTTGCCAACTCAACCATCAGACCCTGACTCAACGCACGCGGACCGCTGACTGCCGCAATGCCCGCAGGCTGGATGGTCAGCGCACTCGACCGGTTGAATAAGGCCCGAACACCGAGATACACGAGATAAGCAACGCCGGCCCATTTCACTGCATTAAACACGTTGTGACTGGTGACGATCAGCGCCGCCAGACCCGTCGCCGATAAAGCAAAATAAATTGAATTGGCAAGCGCGATCCCGGCGATGGTCCAGTAGCTGCGCCGCACGCCGTTAGAGATGCCTTGAGCGACAACGAGCAGTGCTGCAACGCCGGGCGTGAGACACACGAGACCCGTTGTCGCGACGAAGATCAGCCAGATTTTCAGGTGCATGTCGAGTCTCTTACCACGAAGGGATTTACTTATAATCTATCGCGTCGTCATGGTTTTTATAACCCGAATTCAATGGTATTTTTCGACAAAGCCCGATCGTTGATCGGATTTATCGAAGGATTTCCATGAATACCAAAGTTGATCATCACGACCGCAAGATCCTCGAACTTTTGCAGCAAGACGCGCGGGTGTCGCATGCTGAAATTGGCCGGCGCGTACACCTCAGCCAGCCCGCCGTGTCTGAGCGGATCAAGCGGCTGGAAGTGCAGGGCGTCATAGGGGGCTACCGTGCGTGGGTTGACCCGGCGAAGCTCGGCTACACGATCACCGCGATGATCCGTGTGCAGGCTCAGGCAGGGCGGCCGTATGAAGCGTTTGCCCGCGAGCGCCCCGAAGTCATTGAATGCCTGACGGTGACAGGCGACGATTGTGCGGTGCTGCGTGTGCTCGCAACCGACGTGCAGCATTTGCAGGGCATTATCGATGCACTGAACACCTATGGCACGACCTCGACGGCAATCGTGCTGTCGACGCAGGTCGCCCACAAGCCGGTCAAGCCGCCATCACGCGATGAATAAGTTAGGATAACGAGCAATATGCCTGGTCGGATTTCAAGCGACTTGTCATTTGATTATCTGGCCACTGCGCGAGCGAGGACGCCGCACGGCTGACGATGTGTTTCATGTCGACGCAGGCGGAATTTTCGCATCGGACAGCGCGCGGTTAAAATGTCGTCATGCGCCGAGGACCTTGCGACGTGAACGTTACACACTCACCATTCTTCGTGCAGCCTTAAACGCCACACATCGATATCGGACACCCTTCTTATGAATCAATCCACGGTCCTCAAACCAGCTGCCACCGAAACGGGCGATCCCTTTCTCCTGACGCCCGGACCCCTGACGACCTCGCGCACCGTCAAGGCTTCGATGGCACACGACTGGGGCTCGCGCGATGCAAGTTTTGTCGCAATCAACAAAGCGGTGCTCGCGCGGCTCGTCGAGGTTGTTCATGGCGAAGGCGACTATGTCACGGTGCCAATGCAAGGTTCCGGTACCTTTGCAGTCGAAGCCATGCTGACGAGTTTCGTGCCGCCAGGCGGCAAGGTTCTCCTCCTCATCAATGGCGCTTACGGTCAGCGCGCGAAACGCATTCTCGACATTGCCCGGCGCAAGAGCGTCATCCATGAAACGGCTGAAGATGCACCGCCGGACCTTAAAAAGGTCGAGACAATCTTGAAGCGCACGCCGTCGATCACGCATATCTTCGTGGTCCATTGCGAGACGACCTCAGGCATCCTGAATCCGATTGCCGAGATTGGCGCGCTTGCCGCCAAGTACAAAAAGGGCTATCTCATCGATTCAATGAGCGCGTTCGGCGCACTGCCAATCGATGCACCCGCGATCCACGCAGATGCAGTCGCGGCTTCGTCGAACAAGTGCATTGAAGGCGTGCCGGGTCTTGGCTTTGTCGTGTGCCGGCGCGACGCGCTGGTGGCGACCAAGGGCAACGCCACCACGCTGGTTCTCGATCTCCACGATCAGTGGGCAAATTTCGAAAAGACTGGGCAATACCGGTTCACACCCCCTACGCATGTGATCGTGGCGTTCCATCAGGCGCTTCAGGAATTTGATGACGAGGGTGGCGTGGCGGGACGAGGGGGACGGTACCGGAACAATTGCCGCGTTCTCATCGACGGCATGAAGGTGCTCGGTTTCGAGCTTCTGCTGAAGGCGGATCTGCAGGCGCCGATCATCGTGACCTTCCGCATGCCTGCGCATCCGGGCTTTGTTTTCGAACGTTTCTACGATGGCCTGAAAACACGGGGATATGTGATCTATCCGGGCAAGCTGACGATCGCGGAATCGTTTCGTATCGGCTGTATTGGCAGGCTCTATGAAAAGGAGATGCACGGTTTGCTCGCCGCGGTGCGCGACGTACTCGATGAAATGGGTGTGAACACGCTGAGTGCAACGCGATAATAGACTGGTGCGCTTCGCCGGGCGACAAGCTCGGCGTAAGCGCGTTTGACTTGCATCGTAAGCTTGATGGCCCCATCAAATTGGGGTCATGTTTCTTCGAAACGCATACCGGCTTCACACCTTCAGTTTTGGGCCAACGGACCGATAAGCAGTAGTCCAACCGCGCGCTCCCGTCGCGGCTTGTCGAATCCGAGAACCATCAATGAAGCTCAGCCTCAAAATTCCCCTTGCCTTCACCGTCGCGCTGCTGCTGATGTTCGCCGGCGCACTGTATGGCATCTTCGCGCTCAACCAGTCGATCAACGCCTACGGAACTACGGTACAAGACAACGTTGCGAATGAACGCATGGTGTCCGCCACGCTCGTCGCATTCAAGCTGCAAGTCCAGGAGTGGAAGGACACGTTGTTGCGTGGCAAGGACCCGGCAAATCTCGACAAATACTGGTCCGCCTTCCAGACCCGCGAAAAGACCGTCAGCACGCTCGCGGCTGAACTCAAAACCAAGTTGCCGGAAGGTGAAAGTCGCACGCTGATCGAACGCTTTGCGATCGCACACGCGGCGATGGGCGAGGGGTATCGCAAAGGCTTCGAGGCATTCAAGTCAGCGGGGTTCGAACCCTCGGCCGGCGATAAAGCCGTGGCCGGTGTAGACCGTGAACCTTCAGCGCTGCTTGAACAGGCTACTCAAAAAATCGCGGCTGACAGCGCGCAGGTTTCGGCGCAGGCCGCTATCGACGCACATCATGCGACTGAGATCAGCATTGCGCTGATGTTGTCGGTACTCGCGCTCGCGATGATCGGCGGCGTCATGTTCAGCCGCACGGTCTCGCGGCCGCTTGGTCACGCGCTGAATTGCGCACGAGCAGTGGCGACCGGTAATCTTTCGATGGAGTTTGACTCCAGCGGCAAGGACGAGATCGCGCAATTGCTTGCGGCATTGAAAGACATGCAGTCGAGTTTGTCGCAAGTGGTCGCCAAGGTTCGTGAGAATGCCGAAGGCGTGGCGACGGCCAGCGCCGAGATCGCATCGGGCAACCTGAACCTTTCGTCGCGCACGGAAGAGCAGGCGGCATCGCTCGAAGAAACGGCGGCGAGCATGGAAGAACTCACCGGCACGGTTCGCCAGAACGCAGAGAACGCGCGGCAGGCATCCACGCTCGCGGACGCGGCTTCACACACCGCTTCGCGCGGCGGCGTGATGATGGATCAGGTCGTTGAAACCATGCACGGCATTGCCGATAGTTCAAGCAAGGTCGCGGAGATCATCGCCGTGATCGACGCCATTGCGTTTCAGACCAATATCCTTGCGCTTAACGCAGCCGTGGAAGCGGCCCGCGCGGGCGAGGAAGGGCGCGGTTTCGCGGTCGTCGCAGCGGAAGTGCGCACGCTCGCGCAACGCAGCGCATCGGCCGCCAAGGAAATCAAGGCGTTGATCGCCCAGTCGACCGATCGCGTGAAGGCGGGTTCGGTGCTCGTCGGCGACGCGGGGCAGATCATCGCGGAGATCGTGGGGTCGGTGCAGCGCGTGACGGATATTGTCGGCGCGATTTCTTCGGCGTCACAGGAGCAGAGCACGGGTATTGAACAGGTCAATACGGCCGTTACGCAAATGGACGAGGTGACGCAGCAAAATGCCGCGCTGGTCGAGGAAGCGTCCGCAGCGGCACACGCGCTTGCCGAACAGGCCAATTCGTTGCGCGATGCGGTGGCGGTGTTTACGCTGCGTGGCGATTCATCGCGGTCTGGTTCGGATGACGTATCCACGGGCCCGCGGTCGCATCGGCCCGGCGCGGCGCGCAAGGCGATGAGTCCGGTTCAGCGGCGCGAGCCGGAACTTGCTTAGGAGTCTTTGTAATTAACGCTAGCGCGGCAATACGCCGGCAACCGTGCAAAAAATGCACATCGATTGCCGGCGTCGTGGGCGCGTGATTAGCTGACCGCGTAGCGTTCGAGCCAATGCGCGTAGGGCGCAGGCAGCGTCCACGAAGGACGTGCAATGCCGAGCTTTTTCGCCGCGTAATACGTCCAGTGAGGATTGGCCAGATGCGCGCGGCCGACCATCACGAGATCGAGTTGACCTTCGCGTACGGCGTTGTCGGCGAGCTCCGGTGTATCGATTCCCCATGCAGATGCAACCGGCAGTTGCGCCTCACGCCGCACCCGATGTGCTATAGGCGCAAGGAACGCGGGCGCCCACGGAATGTTTGCTGCAGGCGTAGAGAACCCCACGCTGACGCTGAGCAGGTCCAGCCCGCCACGCTTGAAATTTTTCGCCAGCTCAATGGACTCCGCGAGGGTTTCCTCATCGCGGCCGTCATATTCGATCACGCCAAAGCGTGCCGTCAGGGGCAGGTGCTCAGGCCAGACTTCGCGCACTGCGGCGAGCGTCTCCAGCATGAAGCGGCTGCGGTTGTCGAGGCTTCCGCCATAGGCATCATCGCGTTGATTGGAGTGCGTCGAGAAAAAGCTCTGACCTAGATAGCCGTGAGCGAAGTGCAGTTCCAGCCATTCAAATCCTGCGTCGCGCGCGCGCTTTGCGGCATCGACAAAATCCTGGCGCACGCGGGCGATATCGTCGACGGTCATCGCCTTAGGCACCTTCGGCAGGTTGGCTCCAAAGGCGACAGCGGAAGGTGCAATGGTGTCCCAGCCGCGCGGATCGTCTGCGGCGATATGGTCGTCGCCTTCCCACGGCCGGTTGGCGCTGGCCTTGCGACCCGCGTGCGCGATCTGGATGCCCGGCACCGCGCCTGCTGCCTTGATCGATGCAACGACGGGCACGAAGGCTTGCGCTTGCTCATCATTCCAGATGCCCGTGCAGCCCGGGGTGATGCGGCCTTCAGGCGACACGGCGGTCGCCTCGACGATAACCAGTCCAGCACCGCCGCGCGCGAGACTCGCCAGATGCACGCGGTGCCAGTCGTTGATCAGGCCGTCGACAGCGGAGTATTGGCACATCGGTGGGATGGCGATGCGGTTGCGCAACGAGATATCTTTGAGTTTGAAGGGTTCGAATAACGTGGGCATCGGGCAGGCTCCGTGGAAAAATCGAGTGCGATAATTCGGGTAATTCAGATAGTTCGATATAAATCGAACTATCGATTATCACAGAAACCGGTACCATCTGCTGCATGCGCAACTATGACCATCCTGGCCCCGAGGACTTTACCCTCCAGCGGCTTTTCAACGCCTTGAGCGACCCGGTACGGCTCGACATCGTGCGGCATTTGTCGCTTGTCACGGAGGCCACCTGCGGAGAGCTCGACGGCGGCCGCCCTAAATCGAGCATGTCGCACCACTTTCGCATCTTGCGCGAGGCGGGTCTCGTGCAGACCCGCGTGGCCGGCAAGGTTCATCAGAACACGTTGCGGCTTGCCGAGCTCGACAGCAGGTTCCCGGGTCTCATGGACGCCATCCTCAAGCAAATTTCCTGACGGAATCGCAGATCAATTGCGTGCCGCAGCTTAAGGCACGCATTTTTTAAATGCGGTTGCACGTTCCTTGCAATACGCATCGCAGCCGCGCTTGCAGCTTCAAATCCATAACTTAAAAGGAATGACCGATGTCCCGACTGCTTCCCGACGCGCTGAGCGCGCTTGCTGTCGACTCGCTGCTTGCCGCCGGCGCATTGCCCGCGACCGCACAATCGACGGCACGCGCGCTTGTTTATGCTGACGTGCGCGGGTTGTCGTCGCACGGCGTGTCGCGCCTGCCGATGTATTGCGCGCAACTCAGGAATGGCCGCGTCGATCCGTTGGCGCAGCCGGGCATCGTCTCGGATCGCGGCGCGGCCGTGCTGGTCGACGGCGCGGACGGACTCGCTTATCCCGCCTGCGATCTCGCCATCAGCGCGTTGATCGAACGCGCGCGGCAGTTCGGCAGCGCGATGGCGGGTGTCAGGCGCAGCCATCACTTCGGCGTCGGCGCGGCGCATCTGCAGGCGCTCGGCACAGCGGGCATGGTTGGCCTGGCGTTCAGCAACTCGCCCGCGGCCATGCCCGCGTGGGGCGGCCGGCGCGCGCTCTTCGGCACTAATCCCATTGCCGCCGTCTTCCCGCGCCGACAGTCGGAACCGCTCGTGATCGACCTGGCGCTCTCGCAAATTGCACGCGGCAAGGTTGCCATTGCCGCGCGTGACGGCAAGCCGATTCCGGAAGGCTGGGCGACCACCCGCGACGGCCAGCCGACGACCGACGCGCGTGCTGCCCTCGACGGCATGATGCTGCCATTCGGCGGAGCGAAGGGCGCGATGCTGGCGTTGGTCGTCGAGTTGCTCGCGGCGGCGCTGACCGGCGCGAACTTCGGTTACGAAGCCGGTTCGTTCCTGACCGAGGAGGGCGAGCGTTCGCGCATTGGCCATTTATTTTGGGCGATCGATCCGGGCGCACTGGCCGGCGACGATACCTATCTTTCGCGCGTGGAAACGCTGATTGAAATGATGCTTCTGGATGATGACGTCCGGCTTCCGGGTTATCGGAGAGAACGTCTCGCCGATGCGTCGGAACAGGAAGGTGTTGATATTCCCGATACGTTGATCGCGCAATTGAAGGAGCTTTCAAACAATCGGCGTGACGGATAGTTCCTCTCGCCAGTCGCGATTTTGCTTGAGCGCCGTCGAGTGAAATATTAAGTAAGGCCTTGAGAAGGTCGCCTCCTATTCGATGGGTTCGCTTGCCTGAAACCTAGGATCATCGGCTTGACGATGCATGCAACGTCAACGCAACTTCAACGATGAATCAACGGGGGCAGGAATGACCAAGTCAGGAAAATTGGAATCGAAACGGTTTGACGTGAGGCGTGCCGCCGGGAAAACCGCGCTGGCGTTACTGGCGTCACTCATGCTGGGCGGTGGCTTCTCCGCGACGGCTCAGGCCGCGAGCTTCCATTGCGGCAAGCGAGTCTCAAGCTCGGAGAAGTTGGTGTGCAATGATCCCGAGCTGTCATCGCTCGACGACAAGCTGGCGATCTCCTACAAGCGCGCGAAGGACGTCACGCCTGACACGGCAGCTTTCGAGGACGACCGGGTCAAGCAATGGCAGTGGCGTCAGCACAACTGCAAGGACAAGGTCTGCGTGGTCAACTGGTACAACCGCCGCATCAGCGAACTCGATGCCGACTTTGATCAGGGAACTGAGAACCAGGCCACCGTGCTTAAGGCTAGTCTCGCTGAGCAAAATCTGGCGCTTCCGGCTCAGGCGGCCGTATTGAGGATCAAAGGCGACGCAGGCTCCTTGTCGATGCAATAACGTGTGGACGGTGCTGGTTTAATCGATTGTGCTGGGCAGAACCCATCATCGTGGGTTTTGCCCAGATCGTTTGTCGATCCTGTGCGCCTTGTGCGCGTGACGTCTTACTGGGCGACGCTAACGCCCAAGCGAAACCCGAGCGATCGCCTCTCTGTTCAAATGGCCTGCTGTTGCTCAAACGGCGACCGCGGCAAAGGCTCGCCATCGATGAACGCAGTCGCACTGCGCACAGCAAACTCAAAGGCACAGTCACGATTGGCGAACTGACCAAGGTTGCCAAGCGAGGTCGCTTCACCGTCCTCTTCCAGGATGGAAACGCGCGCCAGGAACGTGTTGCCTAGTCTCGTTACCGAAGGCTGAATTGCTGCACCATGGTGATAAAAGACCATTGCATCTCCTTTCATTGATAACCACCCTTCGATAACTTTAGTCCCATCATTCATCGGTCAAAAATATAATTTTTCGCACTCGGCACTTAACTAAAAATGGGCACTTGACACGTGGGTGCGCGCTAAAAGTGGCTCTGCCGTACTCGCGTGAAAACATAATCTTCGTCGACCGGGGAGTCTTATGAAGCTACGCGGATCAGACGACCGTAATGTGACGCAGGGGCTTCGAGCAGAGAACGTTCCTGCGCCGCAAGCTAAGCCGTTGCACGAGAAGTGGATCGCAGCAGGTTCAGCGCCGTATCACGCGACCGCGGGCAATTGACCTTGCGCAGAACGCATCGACTTGTTGAGGGGCGTTGCTTCGTTTGTCGAAACGAATCGCAGCGTGTTTGACATTATTGTGTTGGAGAATGAGGGTGCGACCGCAACCGGCGGCTAAGTTGTATCGGACATCGGATTGCTTTCGGGTTGCTTCTGCCGCAACTACACAGCGAACCACGTTGCTTTAAGGACCATCCAGCCGCATGCCTATTTTTCGGCCTCCCACCTTGCAAGTTGCAGTGGAAAATCCGATCGCGCCATCAGCGCGAGCCGACTCGTCGATGTCGATTCTCTCTACTCTCAATCCTCATCGGCAATTGCACAGGCGGTGCTTGTGACGCGTACCCACGCACGTAATGTTGTGACCCTGCTTGCTTTACTCGGGGTCGGGCTCTCAATGGGCGTGCCTTTTATATTAGGCTCGCACGACCTTGTGGCCGGTCTTCGCACTGTCCCGGCAGAAGTGTTCATTGTGCTGGCTGCAAGCGCCGTCGTCAGCGCGTTGGCGAAGGCCGGCAAACTGCAACTGATGCAAACAACGCTAGGCTTGCGCGTGCCATTCATGCGCACGTTTGCGATTACGCTCGTGACCGATTTCGCGTTCCTGGTGTCGCCACTGGGAGCCGCGGGGTATGGGGTCAATATCGGCATGCTGCAGCGCGCCGGAGCTTCGTGGGCCATCGCCACCACGGTAGTGGGTGCAGACCAGGCGCTCGACCTGACGTTCTTTGGCGTGGCTATTCCAATCGCGCTTTTGCTCTCCATCGGCCCGTTGGCTCATTTGCTCCCGAGCGTGAGTTTGTCCGCCGTTGCCGCCACGCTGGCAGGGCTAGTCATTCTGATAGGCGCCCTTTGGATGTGCCGCCGCTACCTTGCGCATGCACTTGGGGCGACGGGCCAGCTTGTTCCATGGCTGAGGGCCCGGCGGACTCGTTGGGACAAGTTTCGCCACAGCGTGCACGAGCAGTGGCGGCTACTTATCACAGGGCCTCGTAACCGGCTTGTCGCGCTGTTGCTGCTGACCACCTTGCAGTGGCTGCTTCGCTATAGCGCCCTATGGTTCATCTTGCTGGAACTCGGATATCGATTGCCGCTTGGATTCGTTCTCGCGGTGCAGGCGGTGGTCTTGCACGCGGCGCTCTGGACGGGCGTACCCGCTGGCGGGGGCGGAGGCGATCTAGCGCTTGCAGCCGCATTCGTGGCCTGGGTCCCGCGAGCGGCCATGGCGACCGCCCTGATTCTCTGGCGCTTCGCAACGCTCTACTGCCCGCTGATACTGGGCGCTATCGGCTTCGCTACGCTTGCGTGGCGTCGACGCACGGCGACATCTGCACCGGCTCCTGACTGACGCTTCGAAGGCAGCTTAAGCCGCGTTATCGCGTGGGCTTCTGATCCTGACAAAGAACGGTGCGTGCCCGGCATGATCGACCCTTAACGAAAAAAGATGACATGTCTGTGACAGCAGCGCCAGCGGATAAGTGACTTTCAACAAGTCGGCAATCATGCGCCATTCCGCGCGGATGCCAGCCCAGTAGCCGAGCTTTTCGGTCTTGCGCGCCTGCGTCACTTTCGGCCAGTGAGTGACTGCAATTGAGAGCCGGCGTTCAATGATCAAGCGGTTCATGAACACTTCGATGCCAAAGCGCGGCAAGCCATGAATTTCCTTGAGCGCCTCGCTTAGCAGTTCTTTCCTGACCATGCGCTCACCCGAAACAAAATCCAGGCCGATCGCGCGGAACAGCAGTAAGCTGTTCTGTCGCAGGCTCAGGCTGACGTTCGCAGCGCCGCTTAGGACGGGCGCGGCGAGCGCCGTGATGTGTTCGCTCGCGAGCCCCTTGAGGTCCGCATCGAGCAGCATCAGCAATTCATTCTGGGCAGAGGCAATGCCGATGGCCATCGCTGCGCTTTTACCGCGGTTCACCGGACACGTGATCAGCCTGACAGAAGGGAAGCGCCTGACGATGTCAGCGGTGTTGTCGGTCGAGCCGTCGTCGACCACGATAACCTCGGCCAGCAGCGGATGCACCGTTGCAACGGCCAGCACAGCGCCGATCCGCGGACCTTCGTTGAATGCGCAAATGATGCATGAAACACGGTGGCGATTGGACGATGTCGAAAGGGCAGTCATGCGGGATGGCTGATGAGCAATTGGAGAATGCGGCCGTAAGGTGCCGCGAATGTTCCCGCTATGGCGCCGGTACTGACAGCGTGTTTGCGTGCTTCGCATCCTACCGCACGAAGCAACAACGCGCTCCGTAAGCCGAGGGAAACTTGATGAGACGTTGGCGGAAGCTCAACGGTTGCGTCGCGCGGTCGGCGTTCTTTGATCAATCCCAGGTGCGAACCTGCTCACGGCATCTCACGCAACATATCGACAAACGCTTTTAGCCCTGAAGGCACATGACGGTGCCCGGGATAATAGAGAAATAATCCGGGAATGGACGGGCACCAATCGTCCAGCACCGTCACCAATTTGCCTGCCTTGATAAGCGGCTGAGCGGAATGGTCCGGCACGTACGCAATCCCCAATCCGTCCGCTGCCGCCTCGATCGTCAACCCGATATGGTCGAGGGTGAGCGAACCCGGCACATCGACCGTCAACTCCTGGCCGTGCTTCGCGAATTCCCATCGATAAAGCTTGCCGCTTGGCAGGCGAACGCGAATGCAGGCGTGATCCTTGAGATCGTCCGGTACGAGTGGCGGCGTTCGCCCCGCGAGATAGGCGGGCGATGCAACCGCGAGAAAACGCACCGGGCCACCGAAGCGCACGGCGATCATGTCCTGCGGCAATGATTCGCCGAGTCTTACGCCGGCATCGAAACCGCCAGCCACAATATCGATCAGCCGGCCTTCCGTTACCAGGTCGACCGACATGTCCGGATAACGCGCAAGAAAGGTTGGGACAACTGATTGCATGAGCAGCCTCGCCGCCGGCTCACTGGCATTGATACGAAGTGATCCGCTGGGGCGGCTACGCACTGAATCGACTTCTTCCAGCGCAAGGTCGAGTTCCTTTAGCACCGGTTGTAGACGGGCGACGAGGCGTTCGCCGGCCTCAGTCGGAGAGACGCTGCGGGTTGTGCGATTCAGCAGCCGCACGCCCATCTTCAACTCGAGCGTTCGCATCATGTGACTGAGCGTGGACGGCGAGACCCCCAGTTCATCCGCCGCTTTGCGAAAACTGCGATGCGTAACGATCGCGGCCAGTGCAGTCAGGTCGCTCAGGGCGGGCCGGTCATTCATGGCTAATTTTCATCAAGGCATCCAATATCGTGCGGATAGTATCAGGAATAGAGCGGGTCTAGCATGGTCCTCAAGACGCGTGGCAATCTCGCGGCGCGGTTGGTTTTTGGGGACAATTCACATGAGTCAAACATGGTTTATCACCGGGGGTTCTTCTGGTTTCGGGCGTTTGCTGGCTGAAAATTTATTGGCACGCGGCGACCGCGTGGCCGCTAGGTTACGCAAGGTGCGCGCCCTTGACGACTTGAAGGAACGGTTCGGCGAGCGCCTTTGGGTGGCATCGCTGGATGTGACGGATACCCACGCCATCCGGCAAGCAACCAGCAGGGCTTTTGCCGAGTTGGGGCGTATCGATGTGGTCGTCAGCAACGCCGGATACGGACTGGTCGGCGCAGCGGAGGAAGTGAGCGATGAGCAGATCCGGCAGCAGATCGACACTAACCTTATCGGCTCGATCCAGGTCATACGCGCCGTGTTGCCGCATTTGCGCGCCCAAGGCGGTGGCCGGATCCTGCAGGTGTCGTCAGAAGGCGGACAGATTACGTATCCGGACTTCAGCTTGTATCACGCGACGAAATGGGGAATTGAAGGCTTCGTCGAGGCGGTCGCCACGGAAGTTGCATCGTTCGGAATCGAGTTTACGATTGTCGAGCCGGGGCCGGCAAAAACGAGTTTCAGCGGGGGCATTGTCAAATCGACGCCCATGGCGATCTACGACAACACGCCCGCCGGCGATGTCCGGCGCGCGATCGAAACAGGTTCGTTCGCGTTGAGAGGCGATCCGCTCAAGATGGTCCAGGCGATGCTCGATAGCGTCGAGCGCACGCCCGCGCCGCTGCGGCTGACCTTGGGTAGCGGCGCCTTTGACAGGGTCCGCGCGGGGCTGTCGAAACGGCTTGCCGAGTTGAATGCGCAGGAGGACATCGCCCGGTCGACGGAACTGGACGACGCGTAAGTCAGCGGCGTGAATCAGTGCTTGCCGTAGATTTCGTTGTTGTTCGCGAATACCTGAGGACTGCGTCGGATCCTGCGTTTTTCAAGCGGTTGCCGATGCGTCAAATTCGCAGCGTCGCTCCGTTGGTTCACCTTCACGGCGGTGACCTGGTTTGCGCCCGATTGTGTGACGGCACGAAGAAGCATTGCGCGTGCTTCGGAATCGGTTACGTCGCTCGCTAGCGCGTCACCGGTGGATCGCAAGACGCACGGCACATCGCCTGCTTTCTCGCAGGCCCGGGCTAGACCCACAGCCGAATCTCTCGCGTGTTCGCGCTGGGCCAGTTCGAAGGTGATTCGCTGGACATCTGCTCGTTGATCCGCACCCGGAGGAAGCAGGGTCAGCTGCTGGCGGGCCGTGTTCAGCTCGCCTCGCACCATCGCCGAACGCACTGCATCGATGATTCTCGCCACATCGATCGACGCGTTATTTGCAGTGAGTGGCGCGTTGATGCTGGCCGGTTGAGCGGCTGCGGTCACGTTGTTCTCAGCGGGCGGCCCGCTCGCGGACTTCGCTTCTTGGAGCGTGTCATTGTCAGCAGAGCCGTAATACAGGGACGAAGCGCCCGCGATCATCGCAATCAGGACGATAAGGGCAGCCCCGGTAAATTTGATGCGTCTTTTCGAACGGCTTTGTGCAAGTAACGTAGAAGTTTCCGGTACGGGCGCACTCGGATAGCGCGAATCCGCCGGCAGCGTCTCCTCATGGAACCGGTCGGAAAATACTTCGTTTGGCGTTGCTTTGGCGGCGCTCACGGCCGCTGGTTTCGTTTTACATCGCGGACATGTTGCGCCAGCCGATGCCAGGAAATTGCCGCATACGGGGCAGTCACTGGTGGTTTCTTGGGTACGCACGTTTAGGTCGGTCATCAAAAGGCTTGGAAAAGCATTAAGCAGGTCACGGCGTTTTCTTACTGCGCAGGACGTGTTCGATGCCGAAACGTTCGGGTATTGAATCGGCCTCGCAGTTGCCTATTTTCGCCTAAAGCGCTACTTTAACGCGGCACGTCGTTGATCAGAGATTGAGCGTCGCTTCATCGGCTCACAAATACCCTGTTTTTGGCGGGTTTTGACCGTTCCTGACGATTCCCGTCTTCGCAAAGTGATTCGAAGCGAGCGCTTGAGCGCCGCAGACAGCGTTTATTGCGCGCCACCATGTCGGCCGGCGCCAGCGCCAGCGGCAAAGCGGCGCAAACCCGCAAGTCCTTCGGCAAACACCGCCTGAATCTCTACGCACGACCAATCGCGACACTTCAGAAAATAGTTGGCAAGGCAAGTCGATTCCCGAACGCACCGTACGTCGTGGGGATGGAGCGGCGATGCGAAAAATGTTGCTTCGTGCCCCTTATTATCGACATCGGAAAATCGAAAGGAGAGCGGTCATGACTTACGTAGATGGGTTTGTCGTCGCGGTGCTGACAACAGATCGCGAGACATACACGAAGCATGCTGAAGCGGCAGCGGCCGTTTTCAAGGAGAACGGCGCGTTGAAGGTAGTCGAATGCTGGGGGGACGACGTGCCCGAAGGGAAGCTGACGTCGTTCCCAATGGCAGTCAAATGCAAGGACGACGAGACGGTGGTGTTCTCGTGGGTCGTGTGGCCGTCGCGTCAGGTGAGGGATAAAGGCATGGAAGCGGTAATGGCCGATCCCAGATTGCAGCCCGACACGAACCCGATGCCTTTCGACGGCAAGCGCCTGATCTACGGTGGTTTCGAGGTGATCGTGGACGCATGATCGGGCGATGCGCTTGGGCCACCGAACACGCTACTTCACAGGAGCCTCACGTCGCGGACGCATGCCCGGCAGCCGCCTGATCACACCCGTAGCCAGCGCCGTCCCGACCAGAATAGTGGCACATGCCTTGATCATTCCGGGTGACACCTGTTCCGAGAGGAAGAGTGCGCCCCAGAGAATGCCGAAGATCGGGATGACGAACGTGACGCTGATCGTGCGCGCCGGACCGGTTGCCGCAATGAGACTGAAGAACAGCATATAAGCGATGCCGGTACACGCCACGCCAAGTGCGATTACCGCTCCCCAGGATTGCGCCGAGATGGGCGTAGCTGGCCACCAGACCACCGCGAACGGCAGCAGCACGGCTGTTGCTGCGGTCATCGTGCCGGTGGCGACGACGAGGGAATTGACGCCGGTGAGATTGCGTTTGGTGTAGCTTGCCGAGATCCCATACAGCAGCGTTGCGCCGAGCGCAGCCGCCGCCGCGAGCGCGGTTGTCGCCGGCGTTACAGGCACCCCTGTGCTCGTCCCTATATCCATCTGATTCCAGACCAGCGCGACCACGCCGAGAAAACCAATCACCAGTCCGACGATGCGTAACCCGGTCAGGCGATCCTTCAGCCACAGGAATGCAACGATCGCGCCCCACAGCGGCGTGGTTGCGTTGATCACCGACGTCACGCCCGCCGATAACGTGAGTTCCGCGTAAGCGAAGAGGCAGAACGGTGCAGCCGAGTTCAGGATGCCGACCACGAAAAGCGGCCATGCATGGGTGCGCATGGTCTGCAGGGAGGCGCGAGCGGACCCGCGCAGGAGCAGCACGGCCAGCAGGAACAATGCGCCGATGCCGACCCGCAGCGCCATCGACGGTGCGACGCCAAAGTCAGCGACACCGATGCGGATAAAGAGGAACGACCCTCCCCACAAGGCGGCGAGGACGAGCAACTGGACGATATTTATCGGATTCATTTGAGGGCGTCGAGCGCAGTGGAGTCGTGACGCGGCGCCATCGTATGCGTGCTTTGGCGCGAGATGGTTCAGTGCGGCGTAAAACGACGAATGAGCAACACCGGAGGTCGCTGGATGTTGTCATCGTAGGTGTATTGGCCCCAAACAGCCAAACGAACAATTCTCATGCGTATGTGAGAAAAATTACGATCGAATCGCATAGCAAGGATGAAATCGCCGCCCGCCCAAGGCGCTCTCAGGGTTATCTCTAGTATCTCAACAAGTTGGCAAATTTGTATGATGACCACATCACCTAACAAATCAGGGGCTGCATGTTCGACAAGATTCCTGCCAGGGCCCTGAGCGATACCGTCGCGCAGCAGCTTCAGTTGCAAATCGAAAAGGGCAGCTTCGTCAAAAGCGGCAAGTTGCCGACGGAAGCCGTGCTGGCCCAGGAGTTCGGCGTGAGCCGGACGGTTATCCGCGAGGCGATCTCGCGGCTGAAGAACGAAGGCATGGTCGAGCCGCGCCAGGGCAGCGGCGTGTTCATCGTCGAACGGGCGGGGATCAGGCCGCTGCGAATCGATTACGCCCAAGCCGTCGAACCGGGCGCGGTCGTGCAGATCCTGGCGCTGCGCCGTGCGATCGAGGCGGAAGTTGCGTCGGAGGCGGCCATGCGCCGCACGGACGTGCAAATGGACGTGATCGAAGCGAAGCTGGCGCAGATTGAACTCGCCGTTGCGCAAGGCGAGGACGGTGTCACTGAAGACGTCGAGTTCCACCGGGCGATTGCCAGCGCCACCGGCAACCCGTATTTCCTGACCACGCTTGCGTTCCTGAACCAGTATCTCGAGGCCGGCACGCTCGTCACGCGTCGCAACGAAGCACTGCGGGAAGACTTTTCGCGGCAGGTCCGCGAGGAACATGCGCGGATCGCAGCGGCCATTCGCGCAGGCGACCCCATGGCCGCACGTAACGCTGCACAGACCCATCTTTACAACGCCGCTCGCCGCCTCGCGGAAGCCGGTATTTGCTGACCCGTTAATTCGAAGGATAACGAAATGTCCAGAAGCGTAGGAGTGATCGGCCTGGGTGCAATGGGTCTGGGTGTAGCGCGTTCGTTGTTGCGCGCGGGCTTCAAGGTTCATGCTTGCGACGTGCGTGCTCAAGTACTCGAAGCATTCGCGGGCGAGGGCGGCATCACCTGTGCCACGCCGGCCGAGCTGGGTAGCCAGTGCGAGGTGGTGGTGACCGTGGTTGTCAACGCGGCGCAAACGGAGACCGTGCTGTTCGGCTCCGAGACTCATTCTGGCGCTGTTTCCACCATGAAACCCGGTGGTGTTGTCCTGGCGTGTGCGACGGTGTCACCGGCCTTCGCCATCGAACTCGGCAAGCGCGTGGAAGCGGCCGGCCTGCATATGCTCGATGCGCCCCTGTCCGGTGGCGCGGCCCGTGCTGCATCCGGCGAAATGACGATGATGACCTCCGGTCCCGAAGCCGCCTTTGAAGCTTGCGAGGATGTGCTCGAAGCGATTGCGGGCAAGGTGTACCGCATGGGCGACGAGCATGGCGCAGGCTCGAAGGTGAAGATCATCAACCAGCTTCTGGCGGGCGTACACATTGCCGCGGCGGCCGAGGCCATGGCGCTTGGGCTTCGCGAAGGCGTGGACCCGGATGCGCTCTACGACGTCATCACGCATAGCGCGGGCAACTCGTGGATGTTCGAGAACCGCGTGCCGCACATTCTCGCAGGTGACTACACGCCGCTATCCGCCGTCGATATCTTCGTGAAGGATCTCGGCCTCGTACTCGATACAGCGCGCGCATCAAAGTTTCCGTTGCCGTTGTCGGCCGCGGCGCACCAGATGTTCATGATGGCGTCGACGGCCGGCCACGGTGGCGAAGATGACTCGGCGGTGATCAAGATTTTCCCGGGCATCGACATTCCGAAGGGAGCCAAATAATGAGCAAGGCCTTGCTTGGCTGCATTGCCGACGACTTCACTGGCGCAACCGATCTTGCCAACATGCTTGTGCGCGGCGGCATGCGCGCGGTGCAGACCATCGGCGTTCCGGCATCGGATACGACGGCTACAGCCGGCCTGGAAGCCGACGCGCTGATCGTCGCGTTGAAATCGCGCACCATCCCCGCGCACGAAGCGGTCGCGCAATCGCTGGCGGCGCTCGAATGGCTGCGCGCGCGAGGCTGCCGGCAGTTCCTGTTCAAGTACTGCTCGACTTTCGATTCCACCGATAAAGGCAACATCGGCCCAGTCGCCGATGCGCTGCTCGATGCGCTGGGCGAGGACTTCACCATCGCGTGTCCCGCGTTTCCGGAGAACGGCCGCACGATCTTTCGCGGCAACTTGTTCGTGGGCGATGTGCTGCTGAGTGAGTCGGGCATGCAAAACCATCCGCTGACGCCCATGACCGATCCTAACCTCGCGCGTGTGCTGCAACGCCAGACGAAATCGAAGGTCGGGTTGATCGCTTATGACGTGATCGCCAAGGGGCCGCAAGCGGTGCGCGACCGGATCGCCGTGTTGCGCAAAGAAGGCGTGCGTATGGCGATTGCCGATGCCGTTTCCGACGCCGATCTTTACGTGCTGGGCGAAGCCTGCGCGGATCTCAAGTTGATCACGGGCGGCTCGGGTATCGCGCTCGGCTTGCCGCATAACTTCCGCGCGGCGAACTTGCTGACTCAAGCGGATCATGCGTCGGACTTGCCGAAGATCGAAGGTAAATCGGTCGTGCTGGCCGGCAGCGCATCGAAGGCGACCAACGAGCAGGTCGCGGAGTGGCGCGCGAGCAAACCGAGTTTTCGAATCGATCCGCTTGCGCTCTCGCGCGGTGAACCTGTCGTCGAAAAAGCCGTTGAATTCGCGGCGAAACACGGCGATGAAACCGTGCTGATCTACGCTACGTCAACACCCGACGAAGTGAAAGCCGTGCAGAAGGAATTGGGCGTCGATCAAGCAGGGCATCTGGTCGAACAAGCATTGGCATCGATTGCAAGCGGGCTTCGCGAGATGGGTGTGCGCAAGTTTGTCATTGCCGGCGGCGAGACGTCTGGCGCGGTCGTGCAGGCGCTTGGTGTGAAGTCGCTGCGGATTGGCGCCCAGATCGATCCGGGTGTGCCGGCGACGCAATCCATTGGCGAAGAACCGCTGGCGCTCGCGTTGAAGTCCGGCAATTTCGGCACGAGGGATTTCTTCGTGAAGGCACTGAACGCTCTCGATGGAGCCGCGTAACCATGGCGACGAACGAGAACCGCATTCGCGAAGAAATCTGCGAGACGGGCGCGAGTCTTTATGAGCGCCGTTACACGGTGGGTACGGCCGGGAATATCAGCGCGCGGCTTGACGACGGCTGGCTGATCACGCCGACCGACGCTTGCCTTGGCCGCCTCGATCCCGCAGATATCGCCAAAGTCGATGCAGCGGGTAATCATGTGTCGGGTGGTAAGCCATCGAAGACATTGGCGTTGCATCGAAAGGTCTATGAGAACAATGGCGACACGCACGGCATTGTCCATACGCACTCCACGCATCTGGTCGCTTTGACGCTTGCGGGTATCTGGCGGCGTGACGACGTATTGCCGCCCATCACGCCGTACTACGTGATGAAAGTCGGGCATGTGCCGTTGATCGCGTACCGGCGTCCGGGCGACCCCATTGTCGCGGATCAGGTCGCCGCGCTGGCGTCCAAGGTGCGTGCCGTTTTGCTGGAACGGCTGGGTCCTGTCGTCTGGGAAAAATCGGTCAGCCACGCGTCGTACGCACTGGAAGAGCTTGAGGAAACCGCACGGCTTTGGCTCCTCGCGCGATCGGCCAACGCGCCGCTTCCTGAGCCGCTCGACGAGGCGGCCATCGAAGATTTGCGCAAGACCTTCAACATCCGCTGGTAGCGCGTACGAAATCGAAGTCACCGAATCAACCGACCCAACGATCTAAAAACTGCCTCCTGGAGACGAGCATGACCCCTGACCAAGCGGTGCCTGGCGGCCCGCGCACGCCTGTAGCTTCTGCCTACGACAATCAAGAACTTTCCCGCACCTATTCAAAGGTGTTCTGGCGCATCGTGCCGTTCCTCATGCTGTGTTACGTGGTGGCCTATCTGGATCGCGTGAACGTGGGCTTTGCGAAACTGCAGATGTCGCAGGATCTGGGCTTCAGCGAGACTGTATTCGGCCTTGGAGCGGGGGTATTTTTTCTGGGCTATTTTCTTTTCGAACTGCCAAGCAATATCCTGATGCACAAGATTGGCGCGCGCATCTGGATTGCGCGGATCATGATCACCTGGGGCATTCTCTCGGCGCTCTTCGTGTTCGTGAAAACTCCCACGCAGTTCTATGTCCTGCGTTTCCTGCTCGGACTGGCTGAAGCAGGTTTTTATCCCGGCGTGATTCTGTACCTGACCTACTGGTTTCCGTCGCATCGGCGCGCGAAGATTGTTGCCGTGTTCATGTCGGCGATTCCGGTGGCGGGTATCTTCGGTAATCCGTTATCCGGGTGGATCATGCAGACGTTCTCGGACAGCCGCCACTTCGAAGGCTGGCAGTGGATGTTCCTGATCGAGGCTGTCCCGGCGCTGTTGATCGGCATTGCGACTATCCTCTATCTGGACAACAATATCCGCAGCGCGAAGTGGCTCAGTGAACGTGAAAAGTGCTTGCTGGAAGATGAAATCAGCGCGCAGCCGCAGCACGCCGGCGACAGCACCAAGCATTCGCTGCGAGCACTATTCGCCGACAGCCGCATGTGGTGGATGTCGTTGATTTACTTCGCGTTCGTGACCGGGCAATACGGCCTCACGTTCTGGATGCCGACCTTCATCAAGTCCACGGGCGTGAGCGGCGCATTCAATATCGGCTTGCTGAGCGCCATTCCGTTTCTGGTGGCTATTGTGGTGATGAACGTGCTGGGTCATAGCGCGGACAAGCGGCGCGAACGGCGCTGGCATCTGATCGTACCGGCGCTTGCTGCAGCAGTTGGCTTCTCGGTGGCGGCATCGTTCGCCGGCAACACCGTGGTGTCGATCATCGCGCTCTCCGTTGCCGCCGCCGGTGTCCTGACATGTGCGCCGTTGTTCTGGTCTTTGCCAACCGCTTTCATGTCGGGCGCCGCAGCGGCCGCCGGCATCGCGGTGATCAATTCGATCGGCAATCTGGCCGGCTTTGCGAGCCCCTACATGATTGGTTACCTGAAGGACCTGACGCACAGCACGGCGACGGGCATGTACGTTCTCGCCTGCATGCTTGTGATTGGTGCTGTTGCCACGTGGCTTGTGCCGGCCAAGCTCGTGAATCGCTGAACTCATACAAGGAGTCGATGTTATGCCCCGTTTTGCCGCCAACCTCACGATGATGTACACCGAGCACGCGTTCCTCGATCGTTTCGCTGCTGCTGCGAAAGACGGTTTCAAGGCCGTGGAGTTCCTGTTCCCCTATGACTTCGCCGCCGCCGAGATCAAGGCGCGGCTCGACGAACATGGCCTCACGCAAGCCTTGTTCAACGCACCGCCGGGCGACTGGGCGGCGGGCGAGCGCGGGATCGCTTCGTTGCCGGGGCGTGAGAACGAGTTTGCGCGTGCGCTCGATAAAGCGCTGGAGTACACCGCCGCGCTCGGCAACAAGACCTTGCACGTGATGGCGGGTCTGATCACGCCCGAACAATCGCGCGAGAAACATCGTGGGGTTTATCTGAAGAACCTCGAACTGGCGGCAAACGCTGCGCGCGGGGCTGGCATCACGATCGTTATCGAACCGATTAATACGCGGGACATCCCTGGCTTTTTTCTCAACCGCCAGGACGACGCGCAAGCGATTTGCGAGGAGATCGGTGCGCCCAATCTCAAGGTGCAATTTGATTGCTACCACTGCCAGATCGTGGAGGGCGACCTCGCGGTCAAACTTCGGCGCGACATGAAACGCCCGAATGCGGGCATCGGCCATATTCAGATCGCGGGTGTGCCTGAGCGGCACGAACCGGACTTGGGTGAACTGAATTATCCGTACTTGTTCGACCTGATCGATTCACTCGGCTACGACGGCTGGATCGGTTGTGAATACAGGCCGAAAGCCGCGACATCCGACGGGCTCGGCTGGATCAAACCTTATCTGCAACGTGCGTGAGGGCAACATGAATATTCTCATTACCGGCGGCGCCGGTTTTCTCGGACAGCGGCTTGCGCGCCGTCTTCTCGAACGCGGGACGCTAATGGGCCAACCGATCACCGGACTTACGTTGCTCGACGTCGTGCGTCCGCCGGATCTGGGCGACAAGCGCGTGCGCGCCGAGACCGGCGATATCGCGGGTCGCAGCGTGCTCGAGCGGTGCATCAGTGCTGACACGCACGCGATCTTCCATCTTGCCGCGATCGTGAGCGGGCAGGCGGAAGCGGATTTCGAACTGGGCATGCGGATCAATCTGGACGCATCGCGCCTGCTGCTCGATGTATGCCGTGCGCGTGGACACGCGCCGCGCGTCTTGTTCACAAGCTCCGTCGCGGTGTATGGCGGCACTTTGCCCGAGGTCGTACGCGACGATACCGCGTTGAATCCGAAGTCATCGTATGGAACGCAAAAAGCCATCGCCGAGTTGCTGTTGTGCGATTACTCACGACGCGGGTTTGTTGATGGCCGGGTGCTGCGCTTGCCGACCATCAGCGTGCGTCCGGGACGGCCGAATGCAGCGGCGTCGTCGTTTGCAAGCGGCATCATTCGCGAGCCGTTGAATGGTGAACGCGCGGTGTGTCCGGTCGGTGGCGACGTACGTTTGTGGCTGCTGTCCCCGAAGCAGGCAATCGAATCGCTGATTGCCGGTTGCGAGCTTGAACAGGCCGAACTCGGCACATGGCCGGTCGTCAACCTGCCGGGGCTTTCGGTCAGCGTGACAGAAATGGTCGATGCACTGAAAGACGTGGCCGGCGAAGACGTGGCTGCGCTGATCGACTGGCAACCGGACCCGAAGATCGAAAAGATTGTCGGGAGTTGGCCGGGGGCGTGGGACACGTCGCGAGGAGAAAAACTGGGGCTGGCGGCGGACCGCAACTTCAGCGAAGTCATTCGCGCCTTCATTGAAGGGAGCAAACCCGCTGGCGTTTGAACGCTCGCTAAAGTTCCAGCCGATACCCTACGCCGTAGACTGAAACAATCGGCTCGCTATCGGGGCGCACGACCTGCAGTTTGCGGCGCAGGTTCTTGATGTGACTGTCGATGGTGCGGTCTGTCACGACCCGATGATCGTCGTAGAGCTGGTTGAGCAAGTAATCACGCGGGAAGATCCTGCCCGGCGATTTCATCAGCAACGCGAGCATGCGCAGCTCGACCGGCGTGAGCTTCAGCTCCTCGCCGTCGAGCCGCGCGCTATGGAATTGCTGGTCCACTTCCAGGCCCGTTGCCGCGGGCGCAGCGGTTGCAATGGGTGGCGCCGCGCGTCGCAGAATGGCCTTCACTCGCGCGACGACCTCGCGTGGGCTGAAGGGCTTGCAGACGTAGTCATCGGCGCCAATTTCCAGGCCGCGCAGACGGTCGGCTTCATCCACGCGCGCCGTCAGAATAATCACCGGAATCGTCGAGAACTGCCGCACCTCGCGGCATATATCCATGCCGTTGCGCCCGGGCAGCATCAGGTCGAGCAGCATTAGCGAGGGCGGGGTGGTGCGAATGAACGGGATCACCTCGGCACCGTCGCTGATTGATGTTGTTTCGAATCCTTCGATGTGCAAATAGTCCGCCATGACCGCCGCCAGCTTCGGCTCGTCCTCGACGATCAGGATTCGAACGCCGCGTCGCTCGGTACTCATGCCACGCCTCCTTCCGGTTCAAAATGGGCTGTGATCCAGACGCCGCCAAGCGGTGACGGCCTGGCGATCGTCGTCCCGCCGTGCGCGGTCACAATGGCGCGGCACAGTGCAAGGCCGAGGCCTGCGCCACCGCTCTGGCGGCTGCGTGATTCATCGACTCGATATAAACGTTCGAACAAATGCGGCAACGCTTCGGCGGGCACGCCGGGCAGGGAATCCTGGATATCGAGCTGCCAGCCGTTAAGGCCAACAGTCACCGAGACGCATACGCTTCCGCCAGGATCGGTATAACGCAATGAATTGAGCAACAGGTTTTTAAGCAGTTGCACAAAGCGCGCGGGGTCGACCTGGAAGACCATGCCCGTTGAGTCGTTCGCTGACTTTTGCGCCGAGGATTCCGGCAGCGTCAGGCTCAATGCGATTTGCTTCGCTCTGAATGATTCCCGCATGGCTTCGACCGATGCACGCACCAACTGTCCGATATCCGCCGGCACTTTCCGGTAACTCAACGCGCCGACATCGCTCAACGATAACTCGTACAGGTCTTCGATCAACTTGTTCAGCATCGCGACTTCGGTCTGCAGTGAGGCGAGCGAGTGGTGATCGAATGCATGCACGCCGTCCTCGATCGCTTCCAGTTCACCGCGCAACACTGCCAGAGGCGTGCGTAGTTCATGCGAGATATCGGCGATGAAATCCCGGCGCGAGCGTTCCGCGCGCTGCAAGGAATCCGCGAGCACATTGAAGTCGCCTGCAAGCCGGTCCAGTTCATCGCGACGCCCGGCTGCTACGCGCGTCGTGTAGTCGCCGCCCGCGAGCCGATGCGTTGCGATCATCAGGCGCTTGACCGGCGCCAGCACGATCCGCGCGAGCAGCATGGCAACCAATGCAGCCAGGATCACGGCCACCCCGGCGATCTCCCAGGTCGCGCGCGCCTGTTGTGCCTGGAACGCGATATCGGCGGCATCGGAGAGTGTGTTGGGCGCGTTGGCCGCGACCCAGCCGACTATTTTGCCGCTGTAGACCACCGGCTTGAGGGCGGCGTCGGGCGGCGGATCTGAGTCGGTCGTCACGACCAGCTCATGGTTGGCGTCGTAGAGCGTGGCGGGTTGCGGAGCGCCTCGTCCTCCGCGTCCCATCAGCGGGCGTGGCGACCGTTCGTAGGCAGGGTCGTCGAACGCAACGTCATGTCCGGTGTTACGGTCGCGGCTTGCCACCACGCCCGAGTCGGCGAATGCGGGCGCGGGCAGGCGCATTCCCCAGTGCGAGCGTTCTTCGTTGCCCGACAGCGGCCCGAGCATTTGCTGGACGCTGGCGCTGCCGGGAAAGGTGCGCCAGCTCGGCGGCTTGTTCGTCTGCGCCTCGACCATCTCCTGCCTGAGGGCCTGATCGTGAGCGGCGTCGAGCAGTGTGATCCATTCTTCGGGATGCTGGCGCAGGAAATTCCAGCTGCCGTGAGCAGCGTATTCGGCCGTCACCTTCGCCATGACGGCGTTCATGCGTCCGGCGTCGCGCGCGCGGACGTAGTGCAGGAAACCGTTCTCGAAACTGAGGCGCAGCGCGTATCCCATTGTGAGGGAGATTGTCAGGCAGGCGATCAGCACTGCAAGGAACATCTTCCACGTAATGCCAAAGCGAATCTTGCCCGCGCGCGCACGCGAGTGGCTTCCAAGTGCTTTCAAAATGTTACGCGAGCTGCGGCGCGGGGTTGGGCCGATGGGCGGGCCTGTTTTTGCGCCGAGTGGTTCGCTATGTGTTTCGCTGTGCATTCGCGGATTCTAGTGGAAACGGGGGTGCTGGCTCAGGTTCGCGCGACGTTCCCGTGCAACCTCCACGATTTCTCCTTCTTTTGTTCACTGTCAGTGCGTGATGCCTGGCTAGTATTCGATCCTGCCAAAGGGGTCGTTCGAACCCGATTCACTTAGTTGCCGATTCCTTGTCGATTTATTGGCCGTTTCTTTGTCGAGTCTTTGTCGATTTTTGGAGAGAACAGATGCAAACCGCTTCGAGTGTTCAGCCTGGCTTATTGAAGGTCTTCGGACGCGGTGCGGCGTCGGCGCGTGGGGATGGCCATCGGGTGGTGGCCGAGGGACTCTCGGCTGGCTCTGCGAGCGCTGCGCAACAGGTCATCAAGCTGCGGGGCGCCCGAGTGTCGGAAACGCTGCCGCGGCCCTGGGGCGAGTGCTGCAGAATTGTCGAATGGGTCAATCGCGAAGGCCAATACTCGTGTATTGCAGTGCCGGGCGATGCGTCGGAGGAGGAGATTCGCCAGCGCATGCGTTCGCACAGGAACGGTCCGCAGTACCTCGTGGTGGATGATCGTGAGTTGCCAGGGAAGGTGGTTTTGCCGCGGGCTTAGAGAGTGGTGAGGTTTGGGCGGTGGGGATGCACGGGTTCTGGCGTTGGCGGTCGGGTTCTTTGCCGGGTTGCTGCTTTTTAGGTCTTCGCGGGTTATATCTTGGCTGTTTTCTTTATCACTATTAGCCACTGCGCGTGGCGGCGCGTCATTTCTTTGTCCAAAGCGACAAAGAAACGAAGCAAAGAAAACGCTTTCACCGCTCTACCCTA